>NZ_FMWD01000004.1:0-16369 GCF_900102855.1 Thiohalomonas denitrificans | reverse complement strand
AGGCACTGAACGGGTAGGAGGCGCGCCCTCGCGGCGATTTCCCGGTCGGGCGACGTTATGAAGAGGTTTCCGTGTCCGGGGCAGGGGAAACCACCAGGTTTCCCTCCAGCGTCTGCCAGCGGTTGACCACTGCACAAAACAGCTTGGCGGTCTGTTCGGCGTCGTAGGCGGCTGAATGGGCGGCTTCGTTGTCCCATTCGTGGCCGGCGGCCTTGACAGCCCGGGCCAGGACGGTCTGTCCAAAGGCCAGGCCCCCGAGGGTTGCGGTGTCAAAGGTGCTGAAGGCGTGGAAGGGGTTTTTCTTGCACTTCACCCGCCGGACGGCCTCCTTCAGAAAACCCAGATCGAAAAAGGGGTTATGGCCTACCAGAATGGCACGACTGCACTCCTGGCGCTTCACCTCTTTCCGAATGGGGGCAAACACCTTGTCCAGAGCCTCTTTTTCGGGAACCGCGAAACGGAAGGGGTGGAAGGGATCGATGCCAAGGAAGTCGAGCGAGCGCTGGTCCAGATTGGCGCCGGCGAACGGCTCCACGTGAGCACTTACTGTCTCCCCGGGTTGCAGGCAGCCTTCATCATCCATGTGCAGTAACACTGCCGCTATCTCCAGCAGCGCATCGGTTTTTGAATTGAAGCCGGCGGTCTCGACATCGACCACGACCGGCAGGAAACCGCGAAAGCGATCGGCGATTTTCGGCTGCTTGGGTTCACTCATATCATTTCAGCTTAACGGATCGTTGTGGGACTCGCGATCAAATCGATCACTATGTGGACGCATTCACCATGCGCCGTGTCGCGGTCCCGAAAAAGGGTCGGTGCAACTGTAGACTGCACCCTTTGCGTTAGTCCGAAACCAGCCGCCAGGCCACTGTCTCGCCGGCCCGCAGGGGCACCAGGTGGTCCCCGCCGAAGGCATAGCTTTCCGGTACCCGCCATTCGGATTTCTCAAGGGTCACACTGCCGCTATTGCGCGGCAGGCCGTAGAAGTCCGCTCCGTAATGCGCCGCGAACGCCTCGAGCCGATCCAGGGCGCCGGCCTGCTCGAAGGCTTCCGTATAGAGTTCCAGGGCGGCGTGGGCGGAGTAGATGCCGGCGCAGCCGCAGGCAGTCTCCTTGGCACCCCTGGCATGCGGAGCACTGTCGGTGCCCAGAAAGAATCGGGGATTCCCGGAAGTGGACGCCTCCAGCAGGGCTTCGCGATGACTTTCGCGCTTCAGCACCGGCAGGCAGTAGTGGTGTGGCCGAATACCGCCCGCCAGTAGTGCGTTGCGGTTCATCAGCAGATGATGCGGCGTAACCGTAGCGGCGACGTTGGCTCCTGCACGCTTCACGAACTCCACTGCTTCGCGCGTGGTGATGTGCTCCATGACGACCTTGAGGTCCGGGTGGCGCTCCAGGAGTGGCGCAAGCACCTGTTCGATGAAAACCCGCTCTCGATCGAAGATATCGACCGCCGGATCGGTCACCTCGCCATGCACCAGCAGCGGCAGGCCGGCCGCGGCCATTTCCGACAGGGCCGCATCGGCCTTGCCGATATCCGTTACGCCCGAATCGGAGTTGGTGGTCGCGCCGGCCGGATACAGTTTTACCGCGTGGACTGCGCCGCTCTGCGCGGCCTCTGCGACTGTCTCCGGCAGGGTGTTGTCGGTGAGGTAAAGCGTCATCAGGGGCGTGAAGTCTTGCCCCGCCGGCACGCTGGCCAGGATGCGTTGCCGATAGGCGGTCGCCTGTGCGGTGGTGGTCACCGGCGGATTGAGGTTGGGCATGACGATGGCGCGCCCGAAGCGTTCGGCGCTATGGGGCACCACCACTGGCAGCGCTTCGGCATCGCGCAGGTGGAGATGCAGGTCATCGGGGCGGGAAAGGGTCAGGCGAGTCATGGCGTTTCTATGCTAGAAGTTTTAAAAACCGTGCGGTGGTGATCACGAAGGCATGTTGCCCATTATGCCACGGCACGGGGTCGTCCCGAAGCAATGGAGTATCGCATGATCACGCTACGCAGGTCCGAAGAGCGTGGCCGGGCAGCAGGCAACGGAATTGACAGCCGGTTCGGCTTCTCGTTCGCTGATTATCATGATCCGGCTCACGTCCGGTTCTCGGTCCTGCGGGTCCTTAACGAAGACCTCCTGGCCCCCGGCGCCGGTTTTCCGGAACACCCGCACGGAGACATGGAGATCGTCACCTATCTCCTTGACGGTGTTCTCGAGCACCAGGACAGTCTTGGGCACCGCTACCAGATGCGCCGCGGTGATCTGCAGTGTATGACTGCCGGGCAGGGGATCCGCCACAGCGAACGGAATCCCTCGGAGCGGGAGTCGACGCACCTGTTTCAAATCTGGCTGTTTCCGAGTAGCAAGGGGTTGCAACCGGAGTATCAGCAGGCGTATTTCTCCGATGATGAAAAGCGCCGCCATCTGCGGCTGCTGGTCTCGCCGGACGGCCGGGCCGGTTCCGTCCGGATCCATCAGGACGTATCCCTCTACGCCACGCTGCTCTCTCCGGGCCAGGGCATCGATTATGAGATTGCCGCGGGACGCCGGGTCTACCTGCAACTGGCTACGGGCCGACTTGAACTCGACGGCAAGCTCCTGGAAGAGGGCGACGCGGCAAAAGTGGAAGGGCTCGCGTCTGTCTCCTTCACCGCAGCTGCCGATTCCACCGAATTGCTGCTGTTCGATCTCCCCTGACGGGCAGTGCCGCGCTTTGCGTGGTCCGGTCAAACTGGAGACTAGACTTCGGTAAACCACCGACGGGAGTGGATATCATGAGTGAGCAGGAGGCTGCCGAGCGGGTATTGATCGCCCGTTTTGCCGAGCCCGACCGTGCAAGTGGGGCGGTGGAGGCGTTGATCGAGCACGATTACCCCATGGACATGATCTCCATGCTCGGGCGGCCGGCAGCGGTGGGTGATGATCCGTTGGGCATCTATTACCGCACCTCCGGCGAAAGGATGCGGGGATGGGGCAAGCTGGGCGCATTTTGGGGCGGCATCTGGGGGCTGCTGGCGGGTGCCGCCGGACTGTTTGTGGTGCCTGGCCTCGGGTTCATCGCGGCCGCGGGGCCGGTTGTCGATGCCCTGGCCGGTGCTGCGGCAGGAGCCGCCGGAGGCGGGGGCGCCATGGCCGGCGCCGGTGCTGTGTCGCATCTGGCCACCGCCATGCGCAGCGCTGGTGTACCCGAACAGGAACTGGATCGTCTGCATACGGCCATCGAAAACGGTGAATACGTACTCATGCTGCGCTGTCGCCGTGCCGAGTGTGAACGTTATCGCCCGGTATTGGAGGAAGCCTGCGTCGACGAGGTGTATGAGCATCCGTTCGGGAACTGGCGGCACTAGTTAGTGTACTGTTGCATGCTTGGCGATACTTTCAGAGCCCCCCAAAAACGTCAGGACAAGGCGCGGCGCGCAGGCAATGGTTATTCCCTTGTCAAGCGCTGCAACGCCGTCATGGCGTTTTTGGGGGGCTCCCTTTGGGCGAGCCGCTGGCCGGCCATCTGCGGCGTTGCGTTTCTTGGAAAGGGCGCGCCATTCCCTGCGAAACGCGCCTTGCATTTGGCCGGCCAGCGACTCGCTGAAAGCACCGCCAAGCATGCAACAGTACACCAGTGATTTCGGTCGCGGCCGCCAACGGGTAAAGTGGCGGCATGGAAATCGGCTTGATAGCAGCTTTGGCGGGTGTGATTGCCCTTTGGGCCGCAGGAATGCGGGCGCGCGAGGCGGCGATTGCAGCGGTGCGCCGCGCCTGCCGGCGGGATGGGTTGCAGTTGCTGGATGAGACTGTGGTACTGGACCGCATGCGGCCGGCCCGTGATCGCGACGGCCGCATGCGCTGGCGGCGTATCTATCGTTTCGAATTCACCCAGCTTTCGGAAAGGCGTCAAGAGGGTACGGTCGAATTGATCGGCCCCCGGCTGGTGGCGCTCAACCTGGAGATGGACGGCTACAACCTGCATGAGGAGCGGACCACCGATTCTGAGGGATAACAGAGCCCCTCCCGCCGCTGCGCGGCCTCCGAATCACTGAAGAACTGATAACCACGGGGTACACGGGGACCACGGGGTAAAAACGAGTTGTTCGGGTTTTTTCTCCCCGTGCGCCCCGTGCTCCCCGTGGTTTGAATGCAAGGGGTGGCCCGGCAAGTTCTTGGAGGCCTTGGCGACGAAGCAATCCAACAATCGATAGAGAAAGGATAAACATGTCAATGCGCTGGTTCCTTCTATTGCTGGTGATGATGACAGGAGTCGCGGCGGCTGATGATGAGGCCGTTTTCGATCGCGTGTCGCTCCAGGCCGAGGCCTCCCGGGAAGTGGAAAATGACCGTATGCGGGCGGTGCTCGCCGTGCAGGAGGAGGGCAGCGACCCCGCGCGACTGGCGGAGCGCATCAACCAGACCATGCGATGGGCCCTGGAGCGGCTTGAAAACTTCGAAGGCGTGACGGGGGAAACCGGCGGCTACCGCACCCAGCCTGTTTACCAAAAGGGCACCCTGACCCACTGGCGCGCTGTGCAGAGCCTGCAGCTGGAGAGTGATAATTTTACGGCACTGAGCAGCCTGGTGGGGCAGTTGCAGGAGAGGATCCAGGTTCAGTCCATGGGCTTCGAGGTCTCGGAAGAGACCCGCCGCGCAGCGGAGAACGAACTCATCGACGATGCCTTGAACGCGTTCAAGATTCGCGCCGAACGGGTACGGAAAAACCTGGGAGCCGGCGGCTGGCGCATCGTGCAGTTGAACATCAACACCCGAGGCAACGGACCCGGGCCCGTCTACCGGATGGAAGCCATGGCCGAACGCGCCGCCGCTCCACCGGCGGTCAAGGGCGGGGAGTCGACCGTTTCGGTAACCATCTCCGGTACGGTTCAGCTGTTGCCGGGTGGTGATAGGGACTAAACACGGGGAGCACGGGGCACACGGGGTTGAATCCCGTTTCGAAAAAGGTGTCCCCGCAGCGATTTCGTCACGAACGGCTATCGCGCCGGGGCGGCCCTCCTACCGGGAATAGCGGACGCCGGGTAGGAGGGCCGCCCCCGGCGCGATTCGCCAGTTTATACGGAGGGGTTCTATTCCAACCCGCCGTAGGTCAGTCTGGCGGGATCCAGCAGCTTTCTGAGTTCCTCTTCGGTGAGGTCGGTCTGTTCCAGCGCCACTTCAAGCACAGGGCGGGCTTCGGCGTAGGCCTGCTTGGCGATGGCGGCGCCCTGTTCATAGCCGATTACCCGGTTGAGTGCGGTGATCAGGATGGGGTTGCGGTCCAGCGCTTCGCGCAGATTCTCCTCGTTGACCGTAAACCCGGCGATGGCCTTGTCCGCCAGCACGCGGGCGCCGTTGGCCAGCAGTTCGCTGCTCTCCAGCAGGTTACGGGCGATCATCGGCAGCATGACATTCAGCTGGAAGTTGCCCGACTGGCCGCCCACGGTAATCGCCGTGTCGTTGCCGATGACCTGGGCGCACCCCATGGCGACCGCCTCCGGGATCACCGGATTGACTTTGCCCGGCATGATCGAGCTGCCCGGTTGCAGGGCGGGCAGGGCGATCTCGCCCAGGCCGGCCAGCGGTCCGGAGTTCATCCAGCGCAGATCGTTGCTGATCTTCATCAGCATAACGGCGGCAGCCTTCATCTGGCCGCTCATCTCCACCGAGGCGTCCTGGCTGGAGAGACCCTCGAAATAGTTGTAGGTGTCGCGGAAGAAGACGCCGGTCTCCCGCGCCAGCAGCTTGGCGACCCGCGGCCCGAACTCCGGATGGGTGTTGATGCCGGTGCCCACGGCGGTGCCGCCGATTGGCAGGGCGGCCAGACGGGGCAGGCTTCCCTCGATGCGCTCTGCGGCGTGCGACACCTGTGACGCCCAGCCGCCCAGTTCCTGACCGAGCCGGATGGGCATGGCATCCATCAGGTGGGTGCGTCCGGTCTTGGTGATGCCGTCCAGCTCCTCGGCCCGCGTGCGGATAATCTGTCCCAGATGACGCAGCGCCGGCAGCAGGCGGTCATGGACGGCGATGCCCGCGGCCACCGCCATTGCGGTGGGAAAGACGTCATTGGAGCTCTGCCCCATGTTGACGTGGTCGTTGGGATGCACTGGCCGGCCGAGACGTGAGGAAGCCAGATGGGCGATCACCTCATTGGCGTTCATGTTGGAGGAGGTGCCGGAACCGGTCTGAAACACATCCACCGGGAAGTGCGCGCTATGGCTCCCTTCGGCAATCTCCATCGCGGAGGTGAAGATTGCATCGGCGATGTCGGCCTCCAGCAGGTTCAGTTCGGCGTTGACCCGCGCACAGGCGGCCTTCACCCGTCCCAGCGCCTGGATCAGCGAATCGGGAAGCGGCTGTCCGCTGATGGGAAAATTGGCCACGGCGCGCTGGGTCTGGGCACCGTACAGGGCGTCAGCGGGTACCTGAAGTTCGCCCATGCTGTCGCGTTCGGTTCGGTAGTTTTGTTCGCTCATGAGTGCTCGGTATGAGTTGGCGATTGAGACGTCTCGGGGACTATTGTCCACTGGGCGCAGTAGTTTATCACCTTGTTTCCCGCCCGTTTGTTGAAAACGGGAGGGGTACCCCCGGCCGCGATTCGATAGTAGCCCAATCACGCCGAGGGTGGGCCTCCTATCCGCAAGTTAGGTGGGCTGCCATTGCGATCTTTAAGCCTGTCAATAGTAAGTATTTAGTTTTTCAATAGTTATAATTTTCATGGTTTGGCTTCGCTTGACCTGCATTTGTAAAAGTCCGATCATGGCGCGCTGATTCAAACAGGGGTCAGGCCGGATATGCCAGAATAAACCGGTCTCGCCCGTAACCTGAAGCCGCGGTCAACGCGGACGCCACCAGGGGAATCCCGGTCCAGGAGCCTGTTCTCGGACAACTCCTGCATTGTACGGCGATGGGGCACGGCCCCGCCGTGTGCCGTATTCCAGCCGGGTTTCAGGCCCTAACACCATTGTCGAAGAGTCTTGTAAGGAGCGCGCATGAACGCCGCGGACAAAAAAAGGCTGCTGCGCGAGATGTTGTACGCGCGGCGCTTCGAAGAACGATGTTACGAAGCATACGTTGAACGTAAAATTGGCGGTTTCCTTCACCTGTATCCGGGCCAGGAGGCTTGTGCCCACGGTGTGATGGAAGCGGCCAAACCGGGTCACGACTATGTGATCACCGGCTATCGTGACCACGTGCACGCCATCCTGTGCGGCGCCGACCCGAAAGAGGTCATGGCGGAGCTGTATGGCAAGGAGACCGGCTCCAGCAAGGGGCGGGGTGGCTCCATGCACATTTTTGATGCCGGGCACCGCTTCATGGGTGGCTACGCACTGGTGGGCGGACCTTTCCCGCTGGCTGCGGGCATTGGCAAGGCCATCAAGATGCAGGGGGGGGACGAGATCTCCATCTGCTTCCTGGGCGATGCCGCCAACAACCAGGGTTCCTTCCACGAGGCGCTGAACATGGCGGCCGTCTGGGAGCTGCCGGTGCTGTATGTGTGTGAAAACAACCTCTACGGCATTGGTACCCGCATCGAGCGCTCCACCGCGGTGCAGGAGCAGTACAAGCGCGCCTGTGGCTACGGTATCGAAGCGGCCCAGGCCGACGGCCAGGATATCGAGGCGGTCCACAAGGCGGCCAAGAAGGCGGTCGACCATGTTCGCTCCGGCAAGGGTCCCTATCTCCTGGAACTGTGCACGTACCGCTACCGCGGCCACTCCATGTCCGATGCAGGCGCCTACCGGACCAAGGAGGAGCAGGACATCTGGCAGCAGCGCGATCCCATCAACATCCTCAAGGAGCGTCTGATCAAGGCCGGTGAGCTCAGCGACGATGACTTCCAGTCCATGGACAAGGAGATCATCGATCAGATCGATCATGAGGTGATCCCCTTTGCCGAGCAGTCTCCGGAGCCGAAGCTCGAGGAGCTGGAGAAGTATGTGCTGGCCGAGAACGATCCGTGGGTGAAAGGAGGGGCGCAGTAATGGCCGAATTGATGTATTGGGAGGCGATCCGCCGCGCCCACGACGAAGAGATGGCTCGTGACCCGATGGTGATCGCCATGGGCGAGGACATCGGCGTCGCCGGCGGTACCTACAAGGCGACCCAGGGCCTCTACGACAAATATGGTGCGGAGCGGGTGATCGATACCCCTATCTCTGAAAACGGCTACACCGGTCTCGGCATCGGCGCCTCTTTCCTGGGAGTGCGCCCCATCATCGAGATCATGTCGGTGAACTTCGCCTGGCTGGCGACCGACCAGATCGTCAACACCGCCGCCAAGGTGCGCTACATGTCCGGCGGTCAGCTGGAAGCGCCGGTGGTCATCCGCTCGCCGGGCGGCACCGCCCACCAGCTGGGCGCCCAGCACTCGGCGCGCATGGAGAAGGTCTTCATGGGTATTGTCGGCCTGCGCGTGGTTACGCCGTCGAACCCGAGACAGGCCTATGGCCTGATCAAGTCCGCCGTGCGCTGCAATGATCCCGTGTTCATCAACGAGCACGAGTTGATGTACAACATGAAGGACGTCGTCCCCGACGATGAATACTTCCATCCGCTCGAGGGTTCGGAAGTGGCCCGCGAAGGTAGCGATGTCACCATCTTCGCCTACAACATCTCCGTCCACTGGGCGCTGCAGGCGGCCGATATCCTTTCCAGGCAGCACGGCATCGAGGCCGAAGTGGTGGACCTCTACGCCCTCAGTCCGCTCGATCGGGAAGGCATCAAAAACTCGGTGAACAAGACCCACCGCGCCGTGATCGCCGAAGAGGCGGAACCCGCCGTCGGCGTCGGCTCCGAGGTGATGGCCATCATCAACGAAGAGTGCTTCTTCGAACTGGATGCACCGCCCATGCGGGTATCAGCCAAAAATGTGCCCATCCCGTACAACCGCACTCTCGAGAAGGCCTCCATTCCCAACGCCCAGGATGTGGTGAATGGCGTCCTGAAGATGTTCGGCAAATAACAATATTAACCGCGAAGGACGCGAAGGAACGCCAAGTCTCAAAGATCATGGCTTTCACTTTGCGATCCTTTGCGTCCTTTGCGGTAAAAAGGTTTTAAGCCATGGCAGAACCCTTAGTGATCAAAATGCCCCAGCTCTCCGACACCATGACCGAAGGTGTCCTGGTGAGCTGGGAGAAGAATATCGGCGACCGGATCGAGCGCGGTGACATCGTCGCAACGGTCGAGACCGACAAGGCGATTATGGACGTGGAGGTGTTCCGCGAGGGCTTCCTCTCCGGTCCCATCGCGCCGGTGGATGCCACCGTACCCGTCGGCGAACCCATTTGCTATCTGGTTGCCTCCGCGGAGGAAGTCCAGGGCGCCGAAGCCGAAGTGCCTGCCGGCGCGGAAGAGGCCGAGGTGAAGGGCGAGTCGGAAGTCGAAGTGCCCACTCCTGAAGCCGAGGCACCGGTCGTAGATGTCGCCGCTCCCGACGGAGCCTCGCACACCATCAACATGCCGCAGCTCTCCGACACCATGACCGAAGGTGTAGTGGTGGGCTGGGAGAAGCAGATCGGTGACGCCATTTCCCGCGGCGACATCATCGCCCAGGTGGAGACCGACAAGGCCATCATGGACGTCGAGGTGTTCCGCGAGGGCTTCCTTTCCGGTCCCATTGCCGAGGTCGATTCCACGGTGCCGGTGGGACAGCCCATGTGCTATCTGGTCGACAGCAAGGATCAGGTGGTGGACGCCACCGCCAAGGCCGGCGCTGCAGCACCCGCCAAAGCCGAAGCGGCCGCGCCGCCAACACCATCGCAACCCGCGCCCGCCGCGCCGGTTCCGTCGGCCAGGGCGATGGAGGGTGTCACCCCGGCCAAGCGACCCGACAACAAATACGCCACACCGTATGCCCGCAAGCTGGCTGCCTCGCTGCAGGTCAATCTGAACAACGTCAAGGGCACCGGCCCGGACGGCGAAATCACCGCCGACGACGTACGCCGCGCCCAACCCGTGCAGCGTCCCAAGGAAGTCGTCGATCAGGTCCCGGCCCATATCATGCCGGAGATCCAGGTGCCGGGCGAAGGCCGCAAGATGACCTCAATGGAGAAGGCGGTCAGCCACTCCATGACCGCCTCGCTCACCATGCCCACCTTCCACGTCACCCAGTACGCCCGGCCGGGCGCGCTGATCAAGGCGGCGAAGAAGAAGGGCGTGTCGGTCACGGTGGCCATCGCCAAGGCCTGCGCCGAGGCAATTAAGAAACACCCGAGCGTCAACTGGGCCTACCAGCCGGTGGACCGGCTGGTCGAGCGTGATCAGGTGGACATCGGCATGGCCGTCTCCGCCGAGGGCGGCGGCTTGGTGGTGCCGGTGCTGCGCCACTGCGAATCCAACGATGTCGAGACGCTGCACGAGTCCTGGAAGGGGTTGGTGGATCGCGCCCGCAAGCGCCGCCTCGCACCCGAGGAGTACGCCAACCCGACGTTCATGGTCTCCAACATGGGCATGCTGGGCGTTCCGCATTTCGACGCCATCCCCACTCCGGGCACCGCAGCCATCCTGGCCATCGCCGCGGCGGGCGAGCAGGGCATGCCCCTGACCGTTACCGCCGACCACCGCGTGGTCAACGGCGCCGAGGTGGCCCTGTTCCTCAACACCCTGAAGTCCATGATCGAGGAGCCCGAGCAGTGGATGGGCCCCACCGGTCCGGCCATTCCCGAGGGTGCCTGGGACTACGACGTGGTGGTTATCGGCGGCGGCCCGGGCGGCGAAGACTGTGCTCGCGACCTCACCGGCAACGGCCTCAAGGTCGCCATGATCAACGACTCCCCGTTCCCGGGTGGCGAGTGTCTGTGGCGCGGCTGCATCCCCTCCAAGGCGTGGCGCGCCGCGGCCGATCGCATCCGCGACCGGGCCGAGGACGCCCACCTCGGCATCATGAATACCACTGATGCCAAGCTCGACTGGGCCCAGCTCGAGAAGACCCGCCGCTGGGTGCTGGAGGAGCGCGGCAAGATGGCGCTCAACACCGACAAGGGTGTGAAGATCGACATCGTTCAGGGCTACGCCTGGTTCGAGACCGATCACCGCGTCTTCGTCGACCAGTCGCACCTGGAGAAGGACCCGCATGCCCGCGCCGTGAAGGGCGACGACTCCGAAGGCAGGCACATCACCTTCGGCTGCGCGGTCATCGCCACCGGCGCACCGCCCTTCGTGCCGCCCATCCCGGGCGCCCGCGAAGGCGTGCAGAGCGGCGGCGTGCTCACCTCCGACACCGTCTGGTTCCTGCCGAAACCGCCCAAAAAGCTGGGCGTCATCGGCGGCGGCGCCATCGGCATGGAGATGGCCCAGATCTTCCAGGACTTCGGCACCGAAGTGCTGCTGCTGGAGCGCCACGAGCGCGTCCTGGCCGAGGTCGAGCCGGAAGTGGCCAAAAACCTCACCGCCGTGCTGGAGGAGGACCCGAACCTCACCATCAAGACCAATGCGGCCACCAAGTCCATGAAGGGCAAGCCCGGCAAGATGAAGCTGGTCTACGAGGATGGCGAGGGCGAGCACACCTTCGACTGCGACTACGTCATCATGGCCACCGGCAAGCGCCCGACACTCGAGCCGCTCAAGCTCGACAACGCCGGCGTGGCCACCGAGGACGGTGTCATTAAGGCCGACAACCGCTGCCGCACCTCTGTGCCGCACATCTTCGCCGTGGGCGACGTCATCGGCGGCCTGATGCTGGCGCATACCGCCGGCACCCAGGGCCGGGTCGCGGCCCACACCATCCTTGGCGAGGACATGACCTACGACGAGGCCAAGGACTCCGGCGTTATCTTCACCCGCCCGGAAGCCGCCTTCGTCGGCCTCTCCGTCGAGCAGGCCAAGGCAAAGGGCATCGACGCCGTCGAGGTCAAGGTGCCCATGAGCATCGACGCCAAGGCGATGATCAACAACGAGCAGCACGGCCTCATCAAGATCATCGCCGACAAGGCCTCCGAGCGGATCATCGGGGTCCATCTGCTGGCCGACCATGCGGACACCCTGGTGGGGGAGGCGGTGATGATGGTCGCGGGCGAGCTGACCCTGGAACAGGTCGGTAAGGCGATTCATCCGCATCCGACGCAGACGGAGTTGTTTGGGGAGCTGGCGCGGAGGCTGCATTCGCGGTTGGCGAGGAGCAAGAAGAAGGGTAAGGCTAAGGCCTGAACCCGGTTCCCTCTCCCTCCGGGAGAGGGTTAGGGAGAGGGGGATCAATAGCCTTGGCCTAACAACGGATTTGATGCCTAGGGATGGGCGTGGTAGAAGAGAACGGCATCCTTGGGTACGGGGGTGCCGTTTTTTAATGGAGTTCGCTAAATAACTCGGCCATTCTCGGACAAGTTTTTATATCTAAAGGGTTCACGGCAGACTACAAAATGCGAAGAAAATACACGCCGGCGAAGCTAAAGCGAATGAAAACTGAAATTTGTATAACAAATCCGAAACAGGTCAAGCAAGCTACTGGTCGTGAGGCTTGGTACCGCTATTACGCAGGATTTTCGGGGCATTTCGCAAGAGAACTAATTGCGTCCGCTCGCCTGTCTGGCAAGGCTACTGTTTTCGATCCTTGGAACGGCGCCGGTACTACAACTGCAGCGGCATATGCACTTGGCCATAACTCGGTCGGGTTAGATATTAATCCGGCTATGATAGTCGCTGCTAAAGCGCGTTCGTTAAATGCCCGCGAAGCAAACAGCTTATCCCCCTTGGGAGACGATATTTTAAGGAAGGCTATATCCAATAGCTACGACGAAATGGGTCCTGCTGACCCACTGTCTATTTGGTTTGTTCCAAACTCGGTTAAAGAAATCAGAAGGGTAGAGTCAGCGATTCAACTACTCTTGATCGGTAATCTTGAAAGGTTGCCGATGACCGATCCCGAAAACGTTGATGCACTTTCTGACCTTGCTGCCTTCTTTTATACCGCTTTATTTAAGGCAGTCCGAATTCTATTAGAGCCATTTATTCCAACTAACCCCACGTGGATTAAATTTTCGACTAGGCCAGGGAATCGTTTGAGACCGAGGTGTGAAACAATACACCGCCTCTTCCGTAGGCAAGTAGAAGAGATGATTGATGGGGTAAGGGGCGAGGCTGAACAACCCTTGGCCGCAGAAAGGAGCTTAAGACTGGCTATCGGCTCTTCTGAAAATATACCTCTCAGCGATAATGAGGTTGACTTCACACTGACTTCTCCGCCTTACTGTACGAGAATTGACTATGCTGTAGCGACGTTCCCAGAATTGGCGGTTTTAGGATTTGAGAAAGAAAAGTCTTTTGAAAATCTTAGACGGTCGATGACTGGGACTCCTACAGTACGTCCCAGTGTTCCGAAACCAAATAGAGAATGGGGTAAAACGTGTAACTCCTTCCTGAAAATGGTCGCGTTACACCCTTCAAAAGCATCGGGCACGTATTACTATAAAAGTCACGTCCAATATTTCGAAAGCCTCTTTTTATCTCTGAAAGAGATCGTAAGAGTCACGAAGCACGGTGGAAGAGCAGCTTTGGTTGTGCAGGATTCCTATTATAAAGATCTTCACAATGATTTGCCCCTCACTGTCGTCGAGATGCTCTCCAGTCAAGGAATGGTTTTGGAAAGGCGCGGCGATTTCATTTCGGCCAAGCATAGAGCTGCGATGCATCCGTCTGCAAGGAAGTATCGGGCTAACAGTCGAGCAACAGAAAGCGTCCTATGCTTCAAAAAGCTTTGATGTCGATAACTCGATCATTCAAGGCATTCATTAACTTTTTTCCTAAAAGTACCCAATTAACCGTGACGGTCTTCCGTCTAGTGGATGCTGCCACTGGTTTCGGAGCCAATCGGTAGTCACGTTACTATAATTGTCGACTGCTGCTAGGGCAATTTTTGACAATTCTTTTGTTTGTCTTATACCAGGAGCCGACGTATTGGAGCCATGGGCGATAGAGTTACGAGTGCCTAACAGTGTGTTTAGTCCGGAAAATTTATCTTCCTTGTAATCTTTGGAAGAGTTGATTCCAAGAAGCCGACAGTTTATATCTACGACTTTTTCGTTAACGTTTGAAAATGTTAAAACTAACTCGGATAGGTCGGAGTGATGAGGAAGCTTGTTGGAGTTCCATTCGTCAAGCCATTTCAATATCGAAACTGTATTGTTCGTAAGCCCTTTGCTTAATCTGCGTCCGAAGTTCTTCTGTTTCTGTCGTTCTGATTCTTCAAACGACATGTCGATTATCGAGCGTAGTGTATCGACAAATTTAGAGAATTCCTTCTCTTTTAACAGCCAAACCGCTCGTGTTTCAGCCGGTGCACGAGACGCGGAACTATTTGCAGCATGAATTGCTTTTAGGCATGTGGTTGTCGCATCTTTAAAAAATTTCTCCCATGCGGCGTAATATATCGGTATGGCGGCTAGCCGCACAGAAGGGTTTCGTGCCCTAAAAACGGACCTATTAAGTTGGTTTATAAGTTCTCTAGATTCATCTTTTGAGAACTCGATTTCATCGATTAGATCTTGTCGATTCATGGATAAGAGAAATATTTTTGGCCTAAGGAAACTCGGGCTTCCATTTTTCGTTTTGTATTCGATCCCCCGCCTGTCACCTCACTGAGCGTTGGATCCTTCATCAACTTTTTATAACCAGATTTTACTTTTGCTGATGTTAATTTATTGACGTTCCGATAGACCCCCGTGGCTACTATGTCAAAGAGGTTTGAACTGAACTGTCCTTTTCCTGTCTCGGCGAACCTAAATGCGGCTCCTTCTGGGTAAACCTGTGAGATCAATGAAAACGTACGAGTAATAGTGTCCATACGCTCATTGTCCAGCTGGAAATTGCCAGATGCGGCGTATTCCATAAAGTCGTCAAGATACAAGGCTAAATCTTTTTGGAAGGGATGAGGTGAGTGACAAAGTGCTAGGAGACGCAGTAGAAGTTCTTCCACGTACATTTCTTTCTGTTTTACGTCTCTGACTTTTAGTGCGTCTATGACAGATTTGTTCTTTGCAAGCGTACGTAGCTTGTCTGGGAAATCTGAGTCCAAAAGTCGAGCTGTTGCGTTCCGTATTTCTTGATCAGCCAAGATTGCGCCGGCTCTATTAAGCCTTTGGAATACCTGATACTTTGTTTTCGGTCCGGATTCTTTCTGTAGCAGAATGACGGGAACCCGTGCATTTTTAATGCTTCTAAGCAAAGGGCTTGGCATTTTCTCTGAGGTGTAACCTTCTAGCTCCTCCAGAATTGGCCCTGCGGACAAGCATAGCGGATTTTTAAGATCATTATCTCCTTCGGCATCTGGAGCTGAATTCCGAAGGTCAGGATCTTTGAATATGTCTTCTGAGAAGAAGCGAATGAGGGTGCTAATTCGCTGTAAGCCGTCAATTATTTCCAGCTTATCGCTCTCATCTTCCGCAAAGAAGATAGCGGGCGTTGGGATATTCAAAAGTAGTGACTCTATGAACTGAGTTTGGCGTTCAAGATCCCACCTGAAAAGTCGTTGGTATTCGGGATCGATGACGATATCTTGATCCTTATACAGATTTATGATTTCGCGCCAAGTCGTTGTATATGAGTCAGTGAATACTTTCTCTCGGTTAGCCTGAACACTTTTAAGAAGGACTCGCGTAGGTTTCATGGCATATGGCTACTTTTTCGAAATATTTTGTATTGCACTATAGAGATTAAGCGAGTTGGTGACAAATCTGCAATAAAAGTGGTTCGGGCGTCGGTGAATAGGACAAAGGATAAATGGGGTCACTCATTAGCCGCCTCCGTGCAATAGGGCGTGTTGGGTCCTGACGATCTCCCGTCATTTCGATACGTCAGTTCCTGATAACGCGTCCGCGTTCTCGTACATCGTGCTGCCTCGAAGTGAGGCGCACCAGTCACCCATCAGGATCAAGGCGGAGCCCCGACTATCGCCGATGCTCGTCCCTGGCGGTTAACCGCCCCAGAAAAACTGCAGTGCCCATGGATAAATGGGGTCAGAGTCTGAGGGATCCCCACGAATTTCACGCAGCCACGGCTAATTCCGGGTCCCGGAAAATGGCCCTGAGCTGTCGTAGCTTTGTAGTTGTCATCTGAATGTCGCCCCGCGAGATCACTCGTAGCCCCAGGAAGACGCAGGACAGGACGGCGCGGGAACGGACCGTATTGGCTTGGTAGCCTCGGTCAATTCCCTCGGACCGAGCAGCCTTCCCGAACAGCCAAGCGACAAAAATGGCCAGCGCATTGACCAGCAGCAGTACTGAATAGCGCTCTGTCGAGCGTGAGCGGGCACGCTCTAGACCGAAGCCGTAGTATTCGCTCTTGGTATCGCGAAAGTTCTCCTCAATGCTCATCCGTTTGCGGTAGGCCGCAAGCACCGCCTTCGTTTCCTTCGCTCCGCCGGGCAACGAGGTTGCGATAAGCCACGGTTCACGCTCGCGGGCCGA
>NZ_FMWD01000003.1:156139-440385 GCF_900102855.1 Thiohalomonas denitrificans | reverse complement strand
TTATCGGAAGCCGATTCCGTCTGAATGACGTCGAGGTATGGCCGGAGATCGGGTTCTGATCTTCGCGATCCTTTGCGGCCTTTGCGGTTAACATTTCAAATTCAAAGCTCGCTCCACATGCGCATCAGGTTGATATAGGAATGGTCGACGGCGTCGCATTCGGGGGAGCCGGGCTCACGCTTGAGGAGACTCTCCCGCGCCTGGCTGAGGTTGTACAGCAGTTCGCGCTTCTCCGGGTCGCGCACCAGGCTCTGGATCCAGAGGACGGCCACCAGGCGTTCACCCGCAGTCACCTCTTCCACCCGGTGCAGCGTACCGGACGGATAGATGACCGCGTCGCCGGCATCCAGCTTGATGTACTGCTCACCAAATGGAGTCCGGATCACCAATTCACCACCCTGGTACTCCTCGGGACCACTCAGGGCGATGGTGCAGGAAACATCGGTACGGTAACGGCCGCTGTCCGGCCCCATGATCGGGTCATCGATATGATCGCCGTAGCGCATGCCCGGCGTGTAGCGGGCAATGATGGGCGTGGCGACCCGATGCGGCAGCGCACCGTTTCGGAAAAGTTCGCTGCGGTAGAGGCTGCCCACCAGGGCACGATTCAACGGATCGCGAACCTCCGATCCCCGATCCAGTTCCAGGTTATTCTTGACCTTCTCGGCGGCTTTACCGGCGGTGAGTCTGCCATCCACGAAACGGGCCCTGGAGACGGCGTTGGCTACCGTAGTCAACTCTTCCGGCGAGAGTACGCCCGGGATCCTGAGCAGCATGTAATCACCTCTTCTTGGATTGCGCCTCCATCATAGCTGAACGGCTTGATGTTCAGCCACGGAGGAACACAACAGCTTGAACCACGGGGAGCACGGGGGACACGGGGGACACGGGGAAATTGAAAAACAAATACCCGTATCTCCCGTGCTCCCGTAGTCAACCACTCGTCCCTGTGTTCCCGG
Organism: Thiohalomonas denitrificans; assembly: GCF_900102855.1. NCBI lineage: Bacteria > Pseudomonadati > Pseudomonadota > Gammaproteobacteria > Thiohalomonadales > Thiohalomonadaceae > Thiohalomonas > Thiohalomonas denitrificans. Next base: position 439,426 of record NZ_FMWD01000003.1, on the reverse strand, counting down.
TGGTTGCTTCCACGCATCAGCGTTACCATGGTTTTTATGCATCCGCTCGATGACACGCCGCACGGCATCCTTGGTTGCTGGTTTGCAGAGCCACTGGAAAGAAGTGCTGCAGAGCAGCTATTGAAGGCAGCCGATTCCCGGCAGACGCGGCTCGCGCGGCACAGGGCATCGTGTCGGGTTTGCCGGCTAATGCGGATGGTTGCCCATTTCTGGTTAGAGCTCGATATCGAAGGGGAGTTCGAGCGGCTCGCGGAGGAGCCCTGTGCAGGGGCCCACGAACGGATCCTGGCACGCCAGATCTACGGCCAACTGCTGATGAGCCGGCGGCTCGCGGGCGCCCACGAACAGCTGCAAACGGCTTTCGCTGCGGCGAGCGATCTCTATGCACCGGGTGACTACTTCCTGACCATGCGCCGCAATGCCCTGCTGCGCCACCTGCCGCTATCCCGGCAACCGCATCCACCGCTTGGCCTGCAACAACTGCTCACCACCGCCGCCGTTGCCGCCCAGCTGCAGCGCAGCGCCCCTTCCTACCGACCCGGTCCTTTCGACCATAGCGATACCTTTGGATAACAGCGGGTCAACCACAGAGGACACGGAGTTCTCCAGGGACGAGAAACCCAGGTCTTCTCTGCCCCCCCAAGGTGAACGCATAATCACATTGCGGTACGGAGAAAAGCGATGTAAGTCCTTGAAATCGGGTACACCGTGAATACATCCCTGTAGGCTCGATCGCTGCGTCCCTACAGCAAACGACCCGCTTTCAGGGACTTACATCCCTTCAGAAAAGTATGCGGTTGCCCTGACCCGATTCTCCTCAGTGCTCTCGATGTCCTCTGTGTTCTCTGTGGTTGTCAGCCGTCCCGGATCCCGGACTAACGCTCCCGGACCCAGGCCCAGGCGATCAGCGTCGCCGCGAGGCTGAGAACAGCCGCGATGTAATAGGTCGCTTCGGGGCTGATACCCTCCCACACCCAGCCGCTGTAGAGGGCTCCGATAGCACCACCGGCACCGAAACTGAGGCTGCTGTAGAGCGCCTGCCCGCGCCCCTGATGGCGACCGGTGAAGAACTGGTGAAAGAGGGCGATGGCGACGGCATGAAAGATCGCGAAGCTGGCCGCATGAAGAGTCTGGGCGAACAGCATGGTGGGAAGATTCTGGGGGATGAAGCCGATGAGCATCCATCGCAAGGTCGTCAACATCAGTGCCGCGATCAGCAGGGCCCGCAGCCCGAAACGGGGCGCGAGCCGGTGCATAAGCAGAAAAATCCCCACTTCGGCAGCTACCCCCAAGGCCCAGAGCTGCCCGATGAGTCCGCGACCGTAGCCGTAGTCTTCCATGTAGATAGTAAAAAAGGTGTAGTAGGGACCGTGGCTCGCCTGCATCAAAAAGCAGACCACGAGCAGCGCGATCACTTCCGGGCGCCGCAGGACTTTCAGAATAGAGCCTTCGCCACTATCCCCGTGGGTTGCTCCCCTTTCCGGGACACTGAGGGTCGACAACCAGATGCCGGCAAACAGCAGCAGCAGCACTGGAGGCAGGATGTCCGGCTCCCAGATCTCCATGGCCGCCCCGAGGCCCGCGACCGTGGCAATGAAACCGATCGAGCCCCAAAGCCGGATGATGCTGTAGCGATGGGTGTCGCGCCCCAGATGGCTGAGGGTGGTCGCTTCGAACTGCGGCAGTGCAGCGTTCCAAAAGAAGCTGAACAGCAGCATCACTGCCGCGAGGCTCCAGAAGCCCTGAACCAGGAATACGCCCAGAAAAGTCACCAGGGCCAACAGTGACCCGAGCCGGACGACGGCCATCGGCCGGCCCGTATGATCAGCAATCCACCCCCAGACGTTGGGCGAAATGATCTTAGTGGCCATCAGTACGGCCATCAGCTGGCCGATCTGCACCGAACCGTATCCCAGGTGCTTCAGGTAGAGCGCCCAGTACGGCACCAGCACGCCGAGCGTGGCGAAATAGAAGAAGTAGAAGCCGGACAGACGCCAGTACGGAAGGGGTGAGCCGCGAGGGGAGAGGTTCGAGTCAGCGCGATCGGCTACCGGCTCGGACCGAGGCCCTCGCCCTTCGTCGTGCGCATCTCCCATGAATATCAGCCGGTGATGATCGGAGTTTCAGATTGCACGTCTGCGTTCTGGGCCCGGTGGCGCAGGTAGTGATCCATCAACACAATGGCAGTCATCGCCTCGGCGATGGGGACCGCACGAATGCCCACACAGGGATCGTGACGCCCCTTCGTGACCACCTCCGTCGGGCTGCCGGAGCGATCGATGCTGGTACCGGGAACACGGATACTGGAGGTGGGTTTGAGGGCGATCGAAGCCACGATATCCTGGCCGGTGGAGATTCCCCCCAGCACACCGCCCGCATGGTTGCCGACGAAACCTTCGGGTGTGATGGCGTCCCGGTGTTCGCTGCCCTTTTGCTCGACGCTGGCAAAACCGGCACCGATCTCGACTCCCTTGACGGCATTGATGCTCATCAGGGCATGGGCGAGCTCTGCGTCCAGACGGTCGAAGACAGGCTCACCCAGACCCACCGGAGTACCCCCGGCCACGACATTGACCCGGGCCCCGACCGAATCCCCCTCCTTGCGAAGGCTGTCCATATAGGCCTCAAGTTCAGTTACCCGCTCGGCATCCGGGAAGAAAAAGGGGTTCTCCTCCACTTCGCCCCAGTCGTGCCGCCTGGCAGCGATGGGCCCGAGCTGCGCCAGGTAGCCGCGGATCTGTACGCCCTTCGAAGCCAGGTATTTTTTGGCAATGGCTCCGGCCGCGACCCGCATGGCGGTCTCCCGGGCCGACGAGCGGCCGCCACCCCGATAGTCGCGCAGTCCGTATTTCTGCTGATAGGTGTAATCGGCATGGCCCGGGCGAAAGGTATCCGCAATATCCGAATAGTCCTTCGAGCGCTGATCCTGGTTCTCGATCAGCAGTCCGATAGGGGTGCCGGTCGTGACGCCTTCGAACACACCCGAGAGGATTCGCACCTGGTCGGGCTCGCGACGCTGGGTGGTGTGCCGCGTCTTGCCCGGACGGCGCCGGTCCAGATCCTGTTGAAGGTCTGCTTCGCTGAGCTCCAGCCCCGGAGGACAGCCGTCCACCACACAGCCGATGGCCGCCCCGTGGGACTCTCCAAAGCTGGTGACGGTAAACAGTTTGCCGATGCTATTTCCTGACATGGCCGCTATTGTAGCGATTTAATCGGGTGGCGTCCCCTGCCCTTCCGTCCGCAGACGGAAAATTCTTCCGAGACTACCCGGGAACAAGCGACGAATCCTTTCTTCGGAATTTGTGGTTATCCCATGCTGCCGATTGCACCGTCGTCCCCGAAAACCCGATCCCGGTTACATCGTCACCACGTCGGCTGCCCTGTTCGCCACGTGTTATTGCTTTCCGGAGTCGCTGAACAGCTATCTTTGCGGTGAGCGCAGGGAGGCGACATGACCAGGAATCAGTACAAGTACCGGATAGGGATCACCGGATCCTATGGTGGGCTTAATCTTGGAGATGAAGCCATCCTGCAAAGCATCGTCACCCAACTGCGGGAATCCACAGAAGCGGAGATCACGGTCTTCTCTCGAGATAGGGAGGACACTCGCCAGCGTCATGCTGTGGATCATGCCATCTCGACACGACGACTCTCCCGAGATGAACTAAGCAAGCTGGTGGAGGGACTGGATCTGCTGATCGTCGGCGGAGGCGGGCTCCTGTTCGACGCCGAAGCGCGGACCTTTTTACGCGAAGCCACTCTGGCCCAGGAATTGGGCGTTCCCGTCATGGTCTATGCCATAGGAGCCGGGCCACTACGGGATGCTGCGGTCCAGACAGCCGTACGTGAGGTGCTCGATCGCACGGAAGTCATCACCGTGCGGGAAGCCGCCGCACGCCAGGTGCTGGAAGAGACCGGTGTCCGACACGACATTCAGGTCACGGCGGACCCGGCGCTGCTTCTGAAACCCGAACCACTGCCCAGGCAGGCCCTGGCTAGCGAAAACCTGAAACAGGACGGCCCGATGGTGGGTATGTCGGTACGCGAACCGGGCGCCGCTGCACCCGACGTCAGCCAGGACGTCTACCACCAGTTACTCGCCAATGCGGCCGACTACATGGTGGACCGTTTTGGTGCTCAGGTGGTGTTCATCCCCATGGAGCGCGGCGTGCTCGATATGCAGCACAGCCATGCCGTTATCTCAAAAATGCTCTGCCCTCAAAGCGCGACCGTACTCAAGGGAGAATACACCTCCGGTCAACTACTGACCCTGATTGGCCATTTCGATTTCGCCGTCGGCATGCGGCTGCATTTCCTCATACTGGCGGCCCTTGGCCGGGTGCCCTTTGTCGCCCTGCCCTACGCCACAAAAGTGGGTGGTTTTCTGGAACAGATCGGGGCGGAGATGCCTCCAATAGACAGGGTCAATGCCGGCCGCTTGCTCGCCCACATCGATCGTTCCTGGGATCGACGCCGTTCTCTGGCCAACCGCATCGACCGTACCGTTCCGATGCTGCAGGATCGCGCCCGCGAGTCTCACCGGATTCTGATGGAACTCCTGCAACGTCATCACCCCGGATAAGGAGACTCCCATGCCGGTACTACCCCGCCCCGACGCAATCCACTCTGTACCCCTTCCGCCTCGCACCGCCCGGGTGGCAGGCAGCTGTGACGTACTGGTGGTCGGAGGCGGACCAGCGGGAATCGGGGCGGCCCTGGGTGCGGCGGCCACCGGCGCTCACACGATTCTGGTCGAGCGCTACGGCTTCTTGGGCGGCAATGCGACGGCTGCACTGGTCATGCCCTTCATGTCCTATTTCACCGAGTTCCACCGCCCTGAACGGTTGGGAAGCCATACGCTCCTGCCGACCGATCACGGTCCCGGCGAGCCGGTATTGGCAGGTGTTCTCAGGCAGTTCGTCAAAAGACTCCTGGAGCGGGGTGGAGCCGTTCTGCCTTCTCAGGAGACCGGGTATACGGTGCCGTTCGATCCGGAGATCCTGAAACAGGTCGCGATGGAGATGCTCGATGAAGCGGGTGTGCAGTTCCTGTTTCACGCCTTCGCGTCGGGCATACTCGGGTATGAACAGCCCGAAGGTGTGATCTTCGAAACCAAATCGGGCCCGGTGGTCATCCATGCACGCACGGTCGTCGATTGCACCGGTGACGGCGATATCGCCTTCAATGCCGGTGCCCCCTATGAGACAGGCCGCGATACCGATGGGCTGGTGCAGCCCATGACGCTGATGTTCCGCATGGCGGAATTCGAAAAAGCCGCATTCGAAAACTATGCGCGGCGGCACCCCCAGGACTGGCGGGGCGTACACGGCCTTTGGGATCTGGTCCGCCGGGCCACCGAAGAGGGAGAACTGGACCTGCCCCGGGAAGATATCCTCTTCTTTGCCACTCCCCATCCCCGGGAAGTCAGCGTCAACAGTACCCGTGTCACAAGGGCAGTCCCGCTGTTCGGGACCGATGTATGGGATTTGAGCTACGCAGAGTGGTCCGCACGACATCAAATGCGGCAGATTGTTGCCTTCTTCCGCCATTATGTCCCCGGCTTCGAGCAGTCTTATCCCGTGCAGAGTGGTACGCAGGTGGGGGTCCGCGAATCGCGGCGCATCCTGGGGGACTACCGACTTACCGGAGACGACGTCCTCTCCGCCCGCAAGTTCGATGACGTGGTGGCACGCAACGCCTATCCCATCGACGTCCACAATCCGCGCGGTAGCGGCACCACCCTTACGCGAGTACCACCCGGCGAAGCGTATGACATACCGCTACGTTGCCTGCTGCCGCGCGATGTGGAAAACCTCGTTGTGGCCGGTCGCTGTATCTCCGGCAGCCACGAGGCACACTCCTCCTATCGGGTAATGCCGGTCGCGATGTCCCTGGGTCAGGCCGGCGGTGTCTGCGCGGCGCTCGCGGCACTGAAGGGAGTCACCCCGCGGGAACTGGCGGTCGACGATGTGCAGCGCGAACTGCTGCGTCAGGGCGCGGACCTGCGGGGAATTACTAATGCCAACCACGGGGGACACGGGGATCACGGGGAGTGACCTACGAGAACATTTCATAACTACTCAGCAGCGCACGATCTCAAGCAACTTCAGTCCTCTGCGTACTCTGCGCCTCTGCGATGAATAATCCGGGCTAAGACAAACCCCGTGTGCCCCGTGCTCCCCGTGGTTTATATCCTCCGTATCTTTTGTGGCTAAATATCCGTCAAATTACCTTCGAAAAGCTGCGGTTGGCCTTCTCGCGCAGGTAGCGATCGAACACCATGCAGATATTGCGGATGAGCAGTTTCCCGGCGGGTTTCACCTCGATGCGGTCGGGATGCTGCTCCAGCAAGCCATCTTTCTCCATCTCATTGAGCTCATTCAGTTCGGCGGCAAAGTACTCGTCGAAGGTGATGCCGAAGGTCTTTTCCACTTCCGCCTTGTGCAGCACGAAATGGCAGATGAGATTGGTGATGACGGAGCGACGCAGCTTATCGTCTTCATTCAGCTCGTAGCCGCGAAATACCGCCAGTCGCCCGGCGTCAATGCGCTCGTAGTACTCCTCCATCCCCTTCAGGTTCTGGGAGTAAGTGTCGCCCACCTGGCTAATCGAGGTGCTGCCAAGTCCCACCAGATCACAGTCGGCGTGGGTCGAGTAGCCCTGGAAGTTGCGGTAAAGCGTACGTTCACGCTGGGCCACCGCCAGCTCGTCATCCGGTTTGGCAAAGTGGTCCATGCCGATGTAGAGATAGCCGTTGCGGGTCAGCTTGTCGATGGTCAACTGGAGAATGTCCAGCTTCTCCTGCGGAGAAGGCAGGTCCCCGGCTTCGATGCGCCGCTGCGGCTTGAACAGTTCCGGCAGGTGCGCGTAGTTGAATACCGCCAGGCGGTCGGGGGAGATCTCGAGGATCCTGTCGAGGGTGCGACCGAAGCTCTCGGTACTCTGAAAGGGAAGCCCGTAGATCAGGTCGATACTCATCGACTTGAAGCCTTCCCGCCGCGCGGCCTCGAGCACCGACAGAGTCTGCTCTTCCGTCTGGATCCGGTTGACCGCCTTCTGTACCCGCGGGTCGAAGTCCTGGACTCCGAGGCTCATGCGGTTGAAGCCGATCTTCCGCAGCAAGGCTACGGTATCGGTCTGCACCTCCCGCGGGTCGATCTCGATGGAATACTCGCCGCTGTCATCATCATGCAGATTGAAGCATTCGCGGGTCTTGTCCATCAACGCCGTCATTTCGTCATGACTGATGAAGGTGGGCGTGCCGCCGCCCCAGTGCAGCTGATTGACCGGCCGGGAGCCGTCCAGCAATTCGGCCTGCATCTCGATTTCGCGGTGCAACCGCTCCAGATAGGGCGCGGCCCGTTTGCGATTCTTGGTGACCACCTTGTTGCAGCCGCAGTAGAAACAGACCGTATCGCAGAAGGGGATATGAAAGTACAGGGAGAGCGGACGACCGCTTTCCCTGCTCTTTTGCGCCCACTTGCGGTATTCGGCTTCGCTGAAGCCCTCATGGAACTGAACCGCCGTCGGATAAGAGGTATAGCGCGGCCCCGATTTGTCGTAACGCTTGATCAAATCGATGTCGAATTCGATGCTCTGGTTGGTCATCGGACCTCCTAAACGGGTACGGGTTGGCTCAGGCTTCGTCGACTGCGAGACCATTGCGATGGGTGTGATTGATCACCGCCAACAGGTGCGCGAATGGCAACTGCGACTTATATTTGTTGGCGATCTCCATAAAAGCCAGATCCCGGTTCTCGAAATGGTAACTGCCGTCCGCCATGGAGGCGCGCAGCTCCTTCAATCCCTGCTCCAGCGGCTCGAGATAGCCGAGCTGTCCACCGGCATCCTCCATATCGAATTCGAAACAGGCGCGCAGCTCGTCGATTTCGATAAGCGCCTGTTCGACAAGCCGAACGTATTCTTCGGCAGTCTTGGGCTGAACGCTGTACATGAATACTCTCTCTATTGACTTGGACGGTCTGCTACCGACTTGGACGGCCTGTGGCCGAAATGGTTGCGAGCGGGCATTGTAGCCCGGAATATTCACTGCCAAAACGCAAAGGCAAGATCCACAACGAATTCACCACGAAAACGCAGAGTACACGAGGGACGAAGGAGCCCTCGTGAGAGTGAGATCTTCTTCCTGATCCTGCCAATCCGAATTCCCCTGAACTCTGCGTCTCTGCGGGTTTCCCTCTAAAGCCGCTGGCGAGTGGCTGCGTGCCGGGCGAACAGGGCCTGATGCTCGGTGACCTGTTCGGCGGTTAGCAGGAAGACGCCCTCCCCTCCACGCTCAAACTCGAGCCAGACAAACGGCACCTCGGGCAAGAGCTCTTCAAGGGCCGCTGCGCTGTTGCCCACCTCCACCACCAGAATGCCCTCCTGCTCCAGGTGGTCGGGTGCCTCACTCAGCATGCGCAGCACCAGGTCGAGGCCGTCGTGTCCGGCCTCAAGGGCCAGCGCCGGCTCGTGATGGTACTCATCCGGTAGCGCGGCCATATCCTCGGCATCCACATAGGGCGGGTTGCTGACAATGATGTCGTAGCGCTCGCCCCTGAATCCGTCAAACAGGTCCGAACGTACAGGCTGCATCTGCTCCTCCAGCCCGTGCTTTTCAATGTTGATACGGACCACTTCGAGGGCTTCTTCGGAGATGTCACCGGCATCCACCGTCGCAGCCGGGAACGCCAGGGCACAGGCCGCGGCGATGCAGCCGCTGCCTGTGCAGAGATCCAGCACCCGCCCTACGCGCTCCGGATCGATCCAGGGTTCAAACCGTTCCTGGATCAGTTCCGCTATCGGCGAGCGGGGAATCAGGACCCGTTCATCGACATAGAACGGCAGGCCTGCAAACCACGCCTCGTTAGTGAGGTAGGGGGCTGGCAAGCGCGTCTGAACGCGACGTGCGATCAGCTCTGCCACCGCGCTACGCTCCTCCGCCAGTAGTCGGGCGTCGAACCAGCTCTCCGGAATCTGCGGCGGCAGGTGGAGCACGAACAGGGTCAGATAGGCCGCCTCGTCAAAGGCATTATCGGTGCCATGGCCGAAGAAGAGTCCCTCCCGGTTGAACAGGCTCGCGCCCCAACGGATCAGGTCCCGGGCCGTAAGCAGTGTTTCGACGACTTCGTCAATGTTCATGCATTTTACCGCGGAGGACACAGAGAATACCGTCATTTCACTCGGTGTTCTCAGTGGTTAACCGCCCTTTTTGGCATGTTTGGGACGAAACGCCTTGACGACCGACTCGTCAGTCTCCAGGTAGGGCCCCTCAATCAAATCGATGCAGTAGGGAACAGCGGGAAATACCGCGTCGAGACAGTCAGCGATCGCCGAAGGCTTGCCGGGCAGATTGATGATCAGCGATTGACCGCGAATACCCGCTATCTGTCGGGAGAGGATGGCGGTGGGAACAATTTTGAGGGAGACCGCCCGCATCTGTTCACCGAACCCGTCCAGCAGCTTGTCGCATACGGCCTCGGTGGCTTCAGGGGTGATATCACGCGGCGCCGGACCCGTGCCGCCGGTGGTGACCACCAGTCCGCACCCCTCGCCCTCGCAAAGCTCGCGCAGTGCGGTCTCCACCTGCGCCTGTTCATCCGGAACCAGACGGGCAACGGCTTCCCATGGGCTGGTAAGGGCCCGCTCCAGCCACTCGCGAATGGCCGGACCGCCCAGATCCTCGTATTCGCCCCGACTGGCCCGGTCCGAAACAGTAACGATCCCGATGCGCGCCTTCTCGCCCATGAACAGCTGCTCCCGCAAAAGAAACCCGACCGCCATTATAAAGATTCCGGGAGCGGGATACGAGGGTGAAATGAGAGGTGCCAGGACACAAGGAAAACAGCCAGGGCCATGCTCTCGCGCCAGAGAAGGCGAGCAGCCCCTTCAAAAACCTTACCCGGCCTCTTTGCGGTTACTCAAAATCCAGCACCAGGGTTACGGCGACGATAGTATCGGTGTTCTCGGTGTCCTCGGGAACATCACTGCTATGACGGACCGTATAGGAGAGCTTGGTGGCCAGATTGCCGTTGATCTTGAGTTTCAGCGCAGAGATCGATTCCGTGAAGGTGTTTTCGTCACCGGATTCGATGAACAGCTCCTCGGTAAACCGGGCAAAGGGACTGATCTCCCACTCCAGACTGCCCGCACCACGCACAATCAACTCATCATCACGCTCATCACTCGTCTCAAGGAGCGAGTGGCGACCACCGATACCCGCCTCGAGATCGAGTGACAGATCCGGCGTTTCATAGACCCGGCGGCCGTAACCGACCGTCTCGGAGACCCGGTAGTCATATCCGCTGAAGCGGTCGTCCTCGTAGCGCAGAGTCCCGAACAGGTAGCTGTTTTCGTCGAACCGGTAATCGGTCTTGTGGGCGAACAGGTACCGCTCCGCCGTGGTCTGGTCCTCATCGGAACTGCGCAGGGTCTCCAGCCGGCTATCGTGCCGCCAGGGAAACAACTCGTTCTGGAGCACAACGCGAGCATTGAAACTCTCCGTCTCACTGTTGCCGGAGGTCGCCATGAACCCCACTTCCGCTTCACCGCTCCAGCCCCCGCTCGACCCTGTGCCGGCCTCCTGCGCCCAACTTGCCTGCGCGGCCCCAAGGACCAGAAACACCCCCGCACGCAAAAGGCATCCAGCAGTACGCATCGCTTTACCAGACAAGAAAAACCGGAATTCTAACAAAAGGCACCGGCTCTCTTCCAATGGCCTGACCAGCCTTATGCAGCGAAGTCCTGCAAACGCACGGGCCTTCGCCGCGCCCCCCAGTCACCCGGCGGACCGTCGAAAACACCGGCACACCGGGTTCCACACCGGCGGCAATGGCCATCATCGGTGAGGTTCCAGTCCGTGATCACGTACCCGTCCCGGCCGATGATTCGCTCTCCACAGTGGTGGCACCAGGTGCTGCCGCCCACCTCATCATGGATATTGCCGGTATAGGCGTAACGGACACCGTTGTTGATGGCGATCTCGCGAGCCCGGTGGAGGGTCGCTGCAGGTGTAGGCGGGACGTCGGGCATCTTCCAGTCCGGGTGAAATGCCGTGAAGTGCATCGGCACCTCTGCTCCCAGTTCCTGCACCACCCAGCGGGTCATGGCATCCAGCTCCTCCTCGCTGTCATTGCGACCCGGGATCACCAGCGTAGTCAGCTCCAGCCAGACATCAGTCTCCTGGCGAAGGTAGACCAGCGTCTCCAGTACCGGCTTCAGGTGGGCGCCGGTAAGTTTGTAGTAGAACGCGTCACTGAATGCCTTCAGGTCGACGTTGGCCGCGTCCATATAGGAGTAGAACTCCCGGCGCGGCGCTTCGGCCACATATCCGGCCGTTACTGCTACCGACTTGATCCCCCGCTCTCGACAGGCACGCGCCACATCGATGGCGTACTCGTGAAAGATCACCGGGTCATTGTAGGTGTAGGCCACGCTTCGGCAGCCGTTGGACTCCGCAGCCCGGGCAATCATCTCGGGCGAAGCCCGGTCCATCAACGTATCCATCTCCCGTGACTTGCTGATGTCCCAGTTCTGGCAAAATTTGCAGGCCAGATTGCAGCCCGCCGTGCCGAACGACAAGACGGGCGTTCCGGGCAGGAAGTGATTCAGCGGCTTTTTCTCGACCGGGTCCACGCAAAAACCACTGGAGCGGCCATAGGTGGTCAGGACGATACGATTGCCGATGTTGGCGCGAACAAAACAGAGTCCCCGCTGCCCTTCACGCAATTTGCAGTAGCGCGGGCAGAGGTCACACTGAACCCGTGCATCCTCAAGGGCGTGCCAGTAGCGCGTCTCGGTCAGTTCGGTGGCTTCGGACACCCGGCTTTTCTCCGTTAGGTCACTGAATTTGTTTACCATGAACCTTGAGACCACCGAAATGGTCAGACATTGCATTGAATAAGGGTTTTCCGATACACAGAGATCGTGAAACGGGACATCCCCGGGATGATTTCGTGGTGGAACAGCAGCTCTCAAGAGGTTTATGCATGACATCGACTCGACCACCAGCCGTCGCCGGCCTCTTCTATCCCTCGGATCCCACCGAACTGCAGGAGCTGGTCCTGGAGCTGCTGAACGCTGCACCGGAACCCGGGTCTTCGGTCCCCAAGGCCATCATCGCGCCCCACGCCGGATACCCCTATAGCGGAGCGATCGCTGCTCGTGCCTATGCCTGTCTGGCATCCGCCCGGGAGCGTATTACGCGCGTGGTGTTGCTGGGCCCTTCTCATCGCGTTCCCCTGCTCGGGCTGGCCACCTCCGGTGCCGATTTCTTCCATACTCCGCTCGGAGACATTCCCCTCGACCGGGTCAGTATCGCTTCGGTGGAAGCACTGCCTCAGGTCAAGCGGTTGGATGCCGCTCACCAGATGGAGCACAGTCTGGAGGTCCATCTGCCGTTTCTGCAGGGACTGCTCGGGTCATTCAGGCTGGTACCCCTGGTGGTCGGCGATGCCACGCCCGAGGAGACCGCCGAGGTGCTCGAGCACCTTTGGGGCAGTGAGGAAACGGCGATTGTCATCAGCTCCGATCTGTCGCACTTCCACGACTATGCCACTGCGCAGCGGCTGGATCGCTCTACCCGGGATGCCATCGAGCAGCTGGATTGTTCGGCGATTGGCCATGAGGATGCCTGCGGACGCAATCCCATCCGCGGGCTACTGCTGGCTGCCAAACGACGGGGACTCACTGTGAAAACCCTGCAACTCGGCAATTCCGCCGATGCCGCGGGCCCGCGTGACAGTGTGGTCGGTTACGGCGCCTGGAGCTTTACCGATGTTGAATCCTGATCAGCGCGAAATACTACTAACGGTAGCGGAGGATTCCATTTGGCAGGGGTGGAGCGAATCCGGGGGCAACTCCATCGACCCCGACTCCTTCGAACACTGCCTGCGGCAGCCGGGCGCCTGCTTCGTGACACTGCACCAGCGAGGTGAATTGCAAGGCTGCATCGGCTCCCTGGAGCCGCACCGCCCCCTGGTGAAAGATGTCGCGGAAAATGCCTTCGCTGCCGCTTTTCGTGACCCGCGCTTTCTACCCCTCAGCCGCGAGCAGTGGGATGAGCTCGATTTGGAAATATCCGTGCTCGGTCCGGCCGAACCGATGACCTTTCGCTCGGAGGCGGATCTGCTGGCGCAACTGCGACCGGGCATCGATGGACTGGTATTGGAGGAGCAGCACTATCGCTCCACCTTTCTGCCCATCGTGTGGGAGGCACTCCCCGAACCCTCGCACTTCCTTCGACAACTGAAACTGAAGGCCGGCCTCACGTCCGAATACTGGTCCGATACGATCCGCATCCACCGCTACGGTACCGAAGCCTTCGGAAGAAAAGTTAGTGAGCCAAATTGGTGTCCGCGCATGTAGGAGCGACGGAAGTCGCGATAACGCCGAATCGCGGCTTCCGCCGCTCCTACACGTCACCGAAGGAGCGTGTTGGACACGATTTCGAAACAGCTATTTAGACTTTGAGAAAGTGCTTGCGATAGTACCGAAGTTCGTTGATCGACTCCCGAATGTCGTCGAGTGCCTGATGCGAGCCGTTTTTCTTCAACCCGGCGGCAAGCTGCGGAGCCCAGCGCCGCACCAGCTCCTTGAGGGTACTGACGTCCAGATTGCGGTAGTGGAAGTAGGCCTCCAGCTTCGGCATCAACCGAGCCAGGAAGCGTCGGTCCTGACAGATACTGTTGCCGCAAATCGGTGAAGCACCCGGCGGCACATACTTCTCGATAAACTCCAGTGTCACTACCTCGGCATCGAGTTCGGAGAGACTACTGGCGCGCACACGCTCCAAAAGGCCCGACTCACCATGCGTACGGGTATTCCACTCATCCATTCCGGCCAGTACAGCCTCGCTCTGATGAATGGCCAGAACCGGCCCCTCTTCAAGCACTTGAAGGTGGGCATCGGTGATGATGGTGGCGATCTCGATAATCCGGTCACCCTGGGGGTCCAGACCGGTCATTTCCAGGTCGATCCAAATGAGATTGTCAGGGTTTCTTGCCATATGCCTCTACGCCGTGGTCGCTTGCGAACTATTCTATCAGAGGCTAACCTTCCTTCGCCCTTCCCGCTGAAGTTCAAGGATTTCCATGGAAATTTTCACTCAGGTCTTCCTGGCCGCGCTGCTGCTGGCCATGGGCATTCAGCTCTATCTGGATTACCGGCAGATACGGCACGTGCGCATGCACCGCGATACGGTACCGGAAGCTTTCGCGGAGCGGATCACCCCGGAGCTCCATCGCAAGGGCGCCGACTACACCACCGCCCGCACGCGGCTCTCCGCGGCTGAGAACCTGTACGGGGCGGGCCTGCTGCTGATCTGGACCCTGGGGGGCGGGCTGTCGTGGCTGAACGGCTTCTGGCAGCAGTGGGAACTGGGTCCACTGGTGACCGGCACCGGCTTTCTCGTCAGCCTGTTTCTGCTCTTCTCCGTGCTGGATCTGCCGTTTACCCTCTATCGCACCTTCGGGATCGAAAAGCGTTTCGGGTTCAATCGCAGCACGCCGGGACTGTTTCTCTCCGATCGGCTCAAGCAGGCCCTGATTGCCCTGGCACTCGGTATTCCGCTGGCGGCTCTGGTGTTGTGGTTGATGGATGCGGGTCGCAATCCCGTGGCCGCCGATTACGGCAACGAAGGGTGGTGGCTCTATGTCTGGGCGGTGTGGATGGGCTTCAACCTGCTAATGCTCTGGGCGTTTCCCAGCATCATCGCCCCGCTGTTCAACAAGTTCACGCCGCTTGAGGACCGCGAACTGGTGCAGCGCATCGAGTCCTTGCTGGAGCGTTGCGGATTCGAATCCAAAGGTATCTTCGTCATGGACGGTTCGCGTCGCTCCAGCCACGGCAACGCCTATTTCAGCGGCGTCGGCAACAGCAAGCGCATCGTCTTCTTCGATACGCTGCTGGAGACACTGAACGGCGAGGAGATCGAGGCCGTACTGGCCCACGAACTGGGACATTTCCGCCGCCGACACGTCGCCAAACGGTTGGGTACGGTCGCCCTGCTCAGCCTGGCGGGACTCGCCGCCCTGGGCTACCTGATGGGCCAGCCCTGGTTCTATTCGGGCCTGGGGCTCACTGAACCTTCCGTGCATGGCGCGCTGGCCTTGTTTTTGCTCGTGGCACCGGTGTTCACCTTCTTCTTGCAGCCGCTGATGGCTGCGGTGATGCGGCGCCACGAATTCGAGGCAGATGATTTTGCCTCCCGGCAGGCCGACGCCCACCACCTGGTACGGGCGCTGGTCAAACTCTACCGGGACAACGCCAGCACGCTGACCCCGGACCCCTGGCACTCCGCCTACCACGACTCCCACCCACCGGCGCCGGTGCGGATCGCCCACCTGTCGGCAAAAACCGGCTGAGTGCTGCGAACAGGGATCATCACTACTGGAACACTAAATACGTGTTCCAAACTAGGTGTCCATGGATGTAGGAGCAACGGAAGTCGCGATAACGCCGAATCGCGGCTTCCGCCGCTCCCACATGTGTCTCGGTAAGTCACCGGAGGAGCGTGTCGGATACGATTTCGGAACAGCTATTCAGGACCCCACAGCGCGAAAACACCGCCGCGGGGGGACACGGGGGTACGGGGTGAACCCGATAAGGTGTTTTATTATTCCCGTTCACCCAGTGGTTAACCGCTATTTCCCCTGTCCTCGATGGTAAACGCTGTTCTCCGTGTACTCTGTGGTTAACCAATCCTCAAGGAGGTCGATATGAAACTGAGCATTTTGGCATTTCCGTTGTCTGTTGTACTGCTTACCGGCACAGCGAGTGCAGAACCGTCTGAAGGTGAAGAGCTTTACCAGGAAAATTGTGTGGCGTGTCACCAGCGAATGGCCGGCGGCGACGGTTCGGCCCTCTATACGCGCGATGACCGCCGGGTAAAAAGCCTGGAGGGGCTGCACAGCCAGGTGAACCGCTGCAAGGACAACCTGCAGCTGAGGCTTTTCGATGACGAGGTGGCGGCGATCGCCGGCTATCTTAATGAGAGGTACTATCGTTTCGAGGAGTAATACAATGCTGGAGAATGAGCACTGCTCTGCCGAGCCGACCCGTCTGAACAAGGAAGAAGTCGATTCACTGCTTGACGAAGTATCGGGCTGGACAGTGAGTGATGAGGGGAGCACTCTGGTCCGCGAATTCACATTCCGCAATTTTTACGAAACGATGGGCTTCGCCAACGCCGTGGCCTGGGAGGCGAATCGGGAGGATCATCATCCCGATCTGGAACTCTCCTACAAGCGTGGCAAGGTTCACTTCACCACCCACTCGGCCGATGGATTGAGTCGTAACGACTTCATCCTCGCTGCCCGGGTCAACGCACTGACAGGATGATACCGACCCGCCCATGGGCAAGCAGAAACTGAACCGGCGTCAAGCGTGGCGCATCCGCAAGGTCCAGGACGAACGTCTGGAGCGTGCCAAGCGTCGTGAGGGCAAAATCGATACTGAGGCCGGGCCTCTGGGTCAGGAACAACATGGCCGTATCGTCGCCAATTACGGTGCCAGCGTCGATGTCGAGGACCCGACGGGCGAGGTTCGCCGCTGTCACCTTCGCCAGAATCTGGCCATGCCGGTGGTCGGCGACCGTGTCGTCTGGCAGTCGTCCGACAATAACAGCGGGGTAGTGGTGGCGGTGGAGGAGCGCGACACCCTCCTCGCCCGCCCCGATTTCTCGGGCGACATGAAGGCGCTGGCCGCGAATATCGATCAAATCCTGGTGGTGGCCGCACCGGAACCACCCTTCAGTACCGAATCCCTCGACCAGTTTCTGGTCGCCGCCGAAATAAGCGGTATTACGCCCGTGGTGGTCTTCAACAAGGTGGATCTCCTGGACCGGGAGGGTCGGGCAGAGGTGGAGGCGCAGCTTTCGATCTACCGGGATATCGGTTATCGGGTCATCTTCGCCACAACGCGGGCCGACCATGGCCTGGATGACTTGCTGACGGCGCTGAAAGACAAAACCAGCATCTTCGCCGGTCAGTCCGGGGTCGGAAAATCATCCCTGGCCAAGTCCCTGCTGCCCGATGAGGCCATTACGGTCGGCGACCTGGCGGAACTGACCGGCCTCGGCCGTCACACCACCAGCTCCGCCCGCCTCTACCACCTGCCCTCCGGAGGTGACGTCATCGATTCACCGGGGGTACGGGAGTTCCGGCTCTGGCCGATGAGTGAACCGGAGTTGGCGGAGGGCTTTCCCGAGTTCCATCCTTTTCTCGGCGGCTGCCGTTTCCGGGACTGCCGGCACCGGAGCGAACCGGGTTGTGCCATTCTTGCCGCAGTGGAGGCAGGCAAGATCAAGCCCCAGCGACTCACCAGCTTTCGGCGAATCGCAGCCAACGTGGCGGAGAAGGCCCCTTCGTATTGATTTGGCGGACGGCAACAGGAACTGCCTATAACCACTGAGGACACGGAGAAAACGATTAAAAGGTATTTCCTAATGCCGTACCGTTGATGTTCTCCGTGCCCTCTGTGGTAAAAAAGCGGTCGTTCAGCTTTGCTTTACTCGATGGACTGACGCCCCAGGAAGGCATGGGAGAGGGTCGTGCCGTCGACGAACTCGAGCTCGCCGCCGAGGGGAATACCATGCGCAAGGCGGGTGGCACGGATGCCGCGTTCGCGGGCAAGTTCACCGATATAGTGGGAGGTGGCCTCACCTTCCACGGTGGGATTGGTGGCAAGGATGATCTCGTGGATGTCTCCCCCATCGAACCGCTCGACGAGTCTGTCCAGGCCGATGTCTTCGGGACCAATCCCATCCAGAGGCGAGAGATGCCCCATCAGCACGAAGTAGAGTCCACGGTAATTGATGGCCCCCTCCAGCGCCTGGACATCGGCCGGCGACTCCACCACACACAGCAGCGACGCGTCGCGCCGCTCGTCGCTGCAAATACCGCATATCTCTGCTTCGGTGAAGGTTCGGCAGCGCGCGCAGTGCCCCACCTGCTCGGCCGCGGTGGTCAATGTCTCGGCCAGACGCCGGGCACCGTCACGATCCCGTTCGAGCAGGTGATAGGCCATGCGCTGCGCCGATTTCGGACCAACACCGGGCAGACAACGCAGTGACTCAATCAGCTGCGTAATAAGAGGACTTGAAGTCATCACCGGCTCAAGCTCAGAAGGGGAACTTCATTCCGCCGGGCAGATTCATCCCCTCGGTCACGCTGGACATCTTCTCCTGTGACTGCTGCTCCAACTGCCGAACTGCATCGTTGACTGCGGCCGCCACCAGGTCTTCCAGCATCTCCTTGTCATCCATCACGCTGTCGTCGATGGAAACCCGCTTCAGATCATGCCGGCCGGTCATGATGACACTGACCATATCGCCCCCGGCCTTGCCGGTGATCTCCATGTTGGCCAGCTCTTCCTGAACCTTCTGCATATCGGCCTGCATCTTCTGGGCCTGCTTCATCATGTTGCCGAGTCCGCCTTTCATCTCAACCTCTGTATCGTTGCGCGCCTCTGCGGCGCCGGTTCAAGTTAACAAATAGTTTATCAAGAGCGCCCACCGCAAAGACGTCGGATGGACCATTACCGCTACGGCGTCTTTGTGGTTCGGAATCCAGTCACTCCACCGGACGAATGCTTCCCGGGTCCACCTCTCCGTCGAACCGCTCCAGAAAGGCATTAAGCCGCGGATCATTCCGGATCGCCTGTTCGGCCTCGTTCTGCGAGGCTGCCGTACGCTGTTCTTTGAGCTGATGGGGGGTCGCATCAGGTGCAGTACCGACCGTCACCGAAAGCTGTACCGAGCGTCCCAGATAACTCTCCAGGGCTTCCTTGAGCGCCTGCTCCCATTTGGAATTGTGGCTCAGATGTTCGACGCCCTGATCGAGTACCAGTTCAAAACGGTCCCCGTTGCGTCGGGCCAGGGCGCAGTGCAGGGCAAACTGCTGCGACATCCCCGCCAGCGGCAGGGCCGCAACCAGAGCGTCCCAGTTATCCCGATCCACCGGCGGTGCACTCGACGCATGCTCGGCCGGAGGCTGTGCAACCGGTGCCGGTGCTGGATCAGGGGCGACTTTCTCCGCTGGTGATCTCGACCGGGGCGGTTTGGCCTTTGGGGCCGATGGTTGCGGCGGTGTTGCGGAAACGGGCGGTATGTTGCCTGCTGTGGGGGCCGTGCGACGGGATGGGTCGACAGCAGCACCCCCGCCACCGGCCGGCACGGTTTCGGCAGGGCGAAAAGCCAGCATGCGCAGCAGCACCATTTCGAAACCGCTACGGGTATCGGGGGCCAGAGGCAAGTCCCGGCGACCGGCAATTCCGATTTGATAGTAAAGCTGAACGTCCTCCGGGGAAATGCGCTCGGCCAGACCCCGAATCGTCGCGGCATCCCCTCCGGAATCATCGACCGCAGAAGGAACAACCTGGGCCAGCGCAATCCGCTGCAGCAGGCTGTTCAACTCATTCAGGACACCGCCGAAATCCGGCGCCCGCTCAGCCAGCAAGTTGCTGGAGGCAATCACCTGCTCGGCATCACCACCGGCCAGGGCCTCGATCAACCCGGCGACCTGATGGCGGTCCACCGTGCCGAGCATGTCGCGGACTTCGGCGGCATCCAGTCGACCGGCGCCGTAGGCAATGGCCTGATCCAGCAGGCTCAAGGCATCCCGCATACTGCCATCGGCGGCGCGTGCGATTTCCGCAAGCGCCGTCGGATCCGCTTCCACTCCCTCCTTTTCCAGAATCGCGGCAAGATGATCGCGGATCGGCTCAAGCGGCAGCCGCTTGAGATTGAACTGCAGGCAGCGCGAGAGGATGGTCACCGGCAAGCGCTGCGGATCAGTGGTCGCCAACAGAAATTTGACGTGCGGCGGCGGCTCCTCAAGCGTCTTCAGCAGGGCATTGAAGCTGTGGTTCGAGAGCATGTGCACCTCGTCCACGAGATATACCTTATAACGCCCCCTACTCGGCGCGTACTGGACGTTCTCCAGAAGCTCGCGGGTATCCTCGACCCTGGTTCGCGAAGCCGCGTCGACCTCTACCAGGTCAACGAAACGCCCTTCGTCGATCTCCCGACAGGCGCTGCACTCACCACAGGGTCGGGAACTCACCCCCTGTTCGCAATTCAGGGACTTCGCCAGGATACGCGCAACGCTGGTCTTGCCCACACCACGGGTCCCGGTAAAGAGAAAGGCGTGGTGCAGGCGATCATTATCCAGCGCATTGATCAGAGCGCGCAGCACATGCTCCTGCCCCACCATTTCCGGGAACGAACGGGGGCGCCATTTCCGGGCCAGCACCTGATAGCTCATGGATATGAAACCGGGTGGAAATAAGGGGAGATACTTTACCGGAGAACCCGGTTCGACGCACGGTTGCCAAACGGATGAATTTACCACACAGGCACAAAGCAAGCGGAGATTCGGGTTGCCCGGAGATGGGAGCACGAGCGAGGTCGGCGGTGCGGGACGCTACCTCACCGGACTCGGGCGTTTCGCCGACAGCAGCAACGCCCAGACTGCTCTGCTGAGCGAATCCTCTGCGCCGATACGGTAATCCGATAAAGAGAAGGTAATGATGAAGGGTGGCGGCCCGCACCAGCCACACCCCGGCGCCCAAGTCCACCGCTACGGCTGCTCCCTTCCAGGCCTGACCGGGTTCACGGTTTATCGTCGCGGGGGGACCGATGCAGGCCACCATTGACTCTTTGCATCCTGCCGCTCGTTCGACACCGCCCGGCCAGATTTGGTTCAGCCGATCCAGGCGATGAGCGGGCAGTATACAGACAGCGGTACGCGACAGAAAGGTGTGACGGTAATTCCTGTCAGAACCGGGCCCATATCGGCATGGCCGCCACACGGCTCATCGCTCAGGGAGCGGCGCTCAGCGTCGCATCTATCGATCAACCGAGGTCGGCCGCCAAGGCGTCCTGCACCGGTACAGCGACCGAATCGATGTGATAGCGATAGTCGGGATGTTCGATACCCATAGCTATTGCGCTTCCCTCCTTCACTGCCGCAACCATCTCCGGGGTCAGTTCGAAGCGCATGAAGTGAACCGATGAAGTCTTCTCTTCATTAGTACGCTCCAGGTCTTCATTGGCGATCGGATACACCGGCTCGAAGCCGTCGACCTGCACATAGGTCTGCTTCTCGATGCCCCGGAGGGCTGCGAGACTCTGCCGGCGCTCCTCCTCGTTCGGGTATTCCAGCATGAAGGTCGCTTTCCAGTTGCTGCCGTCCGGGATGAGTGGATTGTAGGTGGCCAGCTCCTCCTCAATCGCCTCGGGCTCGAAGATGCGCTCCACCCGCAGCATCTCCTGGATCTGGTACTGCATGGTAAGCCGGTCCTCGAAATAGAGTGTGGCGTTAGGGCCGATGGCAACCTGCCGGTGCTTCTTGTGCTCCAACACCCTGGAGCGAAACTCCGGACGCATCTCTGCGTAACGTTCCAGGCTGTACAGGTCTTCGCGTGTCAGTTTTTCCATTACTGCCTCCAGGAAATGCATTTTTAACCACAGAGAACACAGAGAGGTTTCTTTCCATTCCCCCCCGGGGGACCTGCAGCCAAGTGCAGGCATTTGCCTGCGCCTGGCTGCGTCCGGTTCAACCGGCTGTTTTATTCCTCCGTGGTAACTGCTCGCCCAGGTGATCGCGCACGGCCCAGGAAATCCGTCATCCCTGCGTAGGCGGGGATCCATCTTGAGCCATGCTTTTGTCCTCTGGATTCCCGCCTACGCGGGAATGACGAAGGGGGTGAGTAGTTACCCTCTGTGTTCTCTGTGGCTGATCCGTTTTGGGGTTTAGTTTAAATCCCGTACGCCTTGCGCAGCAGGTTCATCGGGTGTTCGGTCTCGCTGCCGTCGGCCATGCCGTGGGCGATGTGATGTCCGGCCATGGGGCAATCACTGCCGTAATGATCCGCTTCGGCCTTCTTCACCCGGTTCACCACCGGCCGGACGATCTTCATCGAGGCCTGGTGAAACTCCTCCTTGACTGCATAAGTACCATCATGGCCCGAGCAGCGTTCGATCATCTCCACCTTGGTACCGGGGATCAATTGCAGGATATCGCGGGTTTTTGGTCCCACATTCTGCACACGCTGGTGACAAGCGCTGTGATAGGCCACCGTACCCAGTGGATTTCTGAATTCCGTGTTGAGCTTGCCTTCCCGATGACGGTGCGTCAGGTATTCGAAGGGATCGAAAATGGCCGCCGCCACCTTTTTCACGGCCTCATCATCAGGGAACATCAACGGCAGCTCCTGACGGAACATGAGTGCGCAGGAAGGTACCGGTGCGACGATATCCCAACCCTCATCCACCAGCCGGGCGAGTACCGGAATATTGGCCTGTTTGGCCTTCTCGACCGCTTCGAGATCGCCCAGTTCCAGCTTGGGCATGCCGCAGCACCGCTCCTTCTCGGCCATGGTCACGGGGATACCGTTATGCTCGAACACCGCAACCAGATCTTCACCAATCACCGGTTCATTGCGATTGCCGTAGCAGGTAGCAAACAGGGCCACCCTGCCTTTGGTGGGGCCGGCCGGCTCACCTTCGGCCGTGCGGCCGATATTGTCCGCGAGTCGGGAGCGCAGCGTCTTCGAGTGGTATTCGGGCAGCCGGGCATCGGCATGGACGCCGAGAACCGATTGCAGCAATTTACGGGTGGGCTTCGCCTTGTTGGCGGCGTTGACGACCCCCGCCACCACCGGAATGCCCGCCAGGCTACCCACCGCATCGGTACTGGTGAGGATTCGGTCACGGGTTTTGACGTCACCCTTGCTGAATTTGACCGCCTTGGCTCGGAGCATCAAGTGCGGAAAATCGATATTCCACTCGTGCGGAGGCACGTAGGGACACTTGGTCATGTAACACAGGTCGCACAGGTAACAGTGATCGACCACCTTCCAGTAGTCGTCCTTCGCTACACCGTCGACTTCCATCGTGTCCGACTCGTCTACCAGATCGAACAGGGTGGGGAAGCTTTGACAGAGGCTCACGCAGCGCCTGCACCCGTGACAGAGATCGAACACGCGCTCCATCTCCTGAAACAGGTTTCCTTCGTCGTAGAATTCAGCCCCCTTCCAATCCAGCGGATGCCGGGTCGGCGCCTTCAGGTTGCCTTCTTTTACAGACTCGGTGGGTGCAGACATTCTGTTTACTCCTCACGTGCATTCCAGAGGCGCACCGGAGCCGAAAGGGCTCCGGTGCACATTATCAGCCTTCCAGATTATCCAGGGCTTTCTGGAAACGGTTGGCGTGCGAACGCTCCGCCTTGGCCAGGGTTTCGAACCAATCGGCGATTTCATCGAAACCTTCATCACGGGCGGTTTTGGCCATGCCCGGATACATATCGGTGTACTCGTGAGTCTCGCCGGCAACCGCCGTCTTCAGATTCGCGTCGGTGGCACCGAAAGCCATTCCCGTTGCCGGATCGCCGCACTCCTCCAGGTACTCCAGATGGCCATGGGCATGGCCGGTTTCACCTTCTGCCGTCGAGCGGAACACGGTGGCAACATCGTTGAAGCCTTCGATATCGGCCTTGGAGGCGAAATAGAGATAGCGACGGTTGGCCTGGGACTCGCCTGCAAACGCCTCTTTGAGATGCTCTTCAGTCTTACTGCCTTTCAGTTCCATATTGCACTCCTTGTTATCGGTTCATAACCCGCATGGGCAATATGGAATATAGAGTGAGTCTAAAAATGTTGCAATCGAATGTTCCGATGGGTTTGATAGGCCGTGCCTATGATCAAAATGAGGGGCCCGCCAAGCTGGCAGGGGCCGCTCTGGCAGGGTTAGAGGCTGGTGGTGACGGCCTCGCGAATCACTTCCCCGATGGCAGCGAAACTCTCCTCCCGGTAACTCCCCTTGCGGTAAAGAAGCCCGATCCGCCGGGTAGGCTCCGGTTCCTCAAACGGGATATAGCGAATCGATCCCTCATGATTTCGCTCCCGCAGGGTGGCGAGCTTCGGCATCAGCGTGATGCCGATTCCCTCGGCGGCCATCTGTCGCAGGGTCTCCAGGCTGGTTCCCCGGAATCCCCGATGCTCGCGGGCGCCAGCGGTCAGGCAGACATCGAGTGCCTGGCCACGCATGCAGTGCCCCTCCTCCAGCAGCATCACCTCGAGATCTTTCAGCAGATCGAGGGAGGCCCTGTCGCGCTCGGCAAGCGGGTGGTCGTCGGCCACCGTCAGCAGAAAGGGCTCCCGAAACAGGTCGTTTTCGACGAACTCATCGGTCTCCACCGGCAGCGCCAGCAGCAGCACTTCCAACTCTGCATCCCGCAGTTTCCGAAGCAAAACGGCCGTTTGATGCTCATGAAGGAAGAGCTTGAGTCCCGGAAAGCGGCGTCGCAGATGCGGTATGAACAGCGGCAACAGATAAGGCGCGACGGTGGGGATTACACCCATGTGCAGGTCGCCCTCCATCGGGTTTCGAAAACTGGCGGCCAGCTCGCGAATGGTGCGCGTATCCGCAAGCACCCGCCGAGCCTGTCCGGCAATCGCCAGGCCCGCTTCCGTCATGGCGATCTTCCGGCCACTACGCTCCACCAGCGATACATTTAGCTCGCCCTCGAGCTTCTTGATCTGCCCACTGAGGGTCGGCTGACTCACATAGCAGCGGTCCGCAGCACGCTGGAAGTGACGCTCTTCATCCAGCGCCACCAGATATTCGAGGTCCCGCAGATTCATCGGCCATACCTATAGGAAATTCGACAATGGGCAATCTTACCGATAAGACCGTGCTCCGCCTATGGGATGCAGCTTTAACGGGCACTTCTATAATTTCGTCATTCCCGCGAAAGCCTCGCGAAAGCGGGAATCCAGCCGTTGGTTTTACTGGGCTCCCGCTTTCGCGGGAGTGACGAAAAATGAATTTTCAGAGGGTCTCCTAAACAGGACAATTAGGAACGTGCAGTGCCGGTATGTTCCATCCATGGAGTGGCGTCACGTATCAAAAGGCACCCCGTTCCCTGTATGGCCAAACCTTCCCATCCGACCGGCTGTACGTTCAATCAACGGCAGAGCAAATCCGATTACGTCCGCTCTGCTTGGCCGCATACATGGCACCGTCAGCAGCCCGGAGGAGTTCACTGTCGGTGGTGCCGTGAGTCGGATAAGCAGCGACACCGATACTGGCGGTTAGCGTCTGATTCACGCCAGGAACCGCAAGCGGTTTCTCGTTGAGCGAGACACGCAGCCGTTCAGCAAGTGCCATGGCAGCCTCGATCGGAGTTTCCGGAAGCACCAGCAGAAATTCTTCGCCGCCATAACGCACCACAGTATCGGTGCGGCGGGCGTGTTCGTTCAGGCGTGTCGCGAACGCCTTCAGCACCGCATCGCCTGTCCGATGGCCGTAGGTATCGTTCACCGCCTTGAAGTGATCGAGATCCACCATCAGTACGGACAGGAAATGCTGATAACGCTCCGCGCGCTCGATTTCCTGCACCAGACACCGCTCCAGTTCAACCCGATTGACCAGACCCGTCAACACGTCGTGCGTGGCCTGATATCGAAGTTCGTCGCGAAGCCGTTTACGCTCGGTGATGTCCTGAAAAACAACTACTACCCCGGTAATCCTTCCTCCCCGCACCATCGGCGCGGCCGCATAGGAGACAGGCAGCCGGGAGCCGTCCTTGCGGATAAACGTGTCTTCCTCCACTCGTTGGGTCCCCTCCTCGGCCAAGGCCCGTTGAACGCCGCACTCCTTCAATGGAACCGGTTCCTGATGATGGAGGTGAATGAGCTGATGGATATTTTTGTTCGCCAATTCCGCCGATGACCAACCGAGCAGACGTTCCGCCTCCTGGTTCATGAACAGCAGAAGGCCATCAGAGTCCAACAACAGCAGTCCTTCCGCCGCCGTGCCGACCACCTCCATGAAGCGATATTCGCTCTCACGCAACCGTTTCAGTTCACGTACTGCGTCTCGCTCCCTGTAAGCGCTCCGATACGCATACCACCCCAGCAGCACTCCCCAGACGGTAAAAAGCGGCAAAATGTTCCACCACCAACCCGGTTCAGGCGGACACATCCGCTGCTGCAGCCAATGGAGGCCCCCAAGCACAATAAACAACACTTCAAGAAGGATCCCCAGGACCACGACCCACAACAGGTCACTAACGGTACGCCTCAAGGCCTCCTCCCACCGGCATCGCTCAGTCTCCCCGTGCCCTGCTCACTCGTACCGTTTTAACTAGCACAACCGATAGGCTTGTGTGGTTTGCTATCGGTCTTCACGTCACTGTTGTCAGGATTTATTGCACGTTATAACATAACGTTTTATAGTCGCCCCGAATCAATGAATCGCCTCGCAGACACGCCCGGACACACCCCTTCCCGCTGCCATTATCGTCGTGGCTGGGCGGTACTGCTGTTCGCGGCGGCACTGCTCGTGGTGCAGTCCGGGCTTTTCGGCCATGAACTGGAACACCTCTCCAGCGACTCCGATGAAGCCGCTTGTGAAATCTGCCTGGCGGGCGGCGGTCTCGCGCACACCCATTCCACTCCCCCTTCTCCCCATTCCCTTCCACATCTTTCCGGCGTCGCCCCGAAAGCATCGACGCAAACGCCCCTGATTGCGCGGTGGATTTCCGGTTATCAAGGCCGCGCACCACCGGTATCCGGCTAAATAGCTGTTCCGAAATCGTGTCCAACACGCTCCTTTGGCGACATATCGAAATACATGTAGGAGCGGCGGAAGCCGCGATTCGGCGCTATCGCGACTCCCGTCGCTCCTACACGCATGGACACCAATTTGGAATCCACATTTAGTCCGTTGCTGAAGCCGTTGATACCATCATCAGGGAAATACCATGAACAACAGAACGCTTATCAGCGCCGCCGTTGCTGCAGCGCTGGTGCTACCGGTGGGTGCTCACGCCGAAACGGCGGACATCGCCGAGATCAAACGCACCCTAGAGCAGATGCGAGCCGACTATGAAGAGCGTATCGCCGAGCTCGAAGCGGAGGATGCGTACAAAGCTTCAGAGGCCGACGAACAGCCAGCCTATGGTGCAGTGACCTCGGGCACGAAATTCAACCCGCAGATTTCACTGATCCTGAACGGCAATTATTACGCCGACAGCATCGACGGCGAAGGTGTGGAGCGGTTTGGCGCTGCCGACGGCATCCACGATGCCCACGGGCATGACGATGGCCATGGTGACGAACACGGCGGCCTTGAGCAGGGTTTCAATCTCAGCGATACCGAGCTGGTTTTCTCGGCCACGGTCGACCCCTACTTCGACGCAACGGCCAACCTAGCTGTCTCCTCCGATGGAAATGTCGAGCTGGAGGAGGCCTGGCTGCAGACCCGCGGCCTGCCTGCGGGGTTGAAGGTAAAGGCGGGAAAGTTTTTCTCCGATATCGGTTACGCCAACAATCAGCACCCCCACCAATGGGATTTCGCCGACCAGAACCTGGCCTACCTTAACCTGCTGGGCGACCACGGCCTTCGGGATACCGGGGCGCAGGTCACCTGGCTACCCGACTGGGATACCTACACCCTGTTCGGGCTGGAACTGCTGCAGGGCGAGCAGGAAAAGCTGGGGGCGCTCGTCGGACACGATGATGACCTGAATCTCGACGAAAAGGACAGGGGACCCCGCCTGACCACGGCTTTCGTGAAGCTATCTCCCGATCTTGGTTTCAGCCATGCCTTGCAGCTCGGTGGCTGGGGCGCCTGGGCGGGTCAGCATCAGGAGACGCACGAACTCGACGAGCCGGACGAGCATGCGCTGCAGGGCGATGCCTCGATGTGGGGCCTCGAAACCGTCTACAAGTACGATGCCGGGCGCGGCTACGGTGCGGGCAACATCAAGCTCCAGGCCGAGTACCTGTGGCAGCGCAAGGACCTCGATATCGTCCACGCCGAGGCTCCCGAGGTGATTGGTGCCGGACGCCGCTTCACCCAGGATGGTTTCTACATCCAGGGGCTCTACGGCATCGCGCCGCGCTGGCAGGCGGGCCTGCGCTACGACCGCACCGGCCTGTTCGAGAACGTAAAGGAGAGCGGAGGTACAACGCTGGAGGAGTATGATGACTCCGACCGCTGGACCGCTGCCCTCAGCTGGACACCCAGCGAGTTCTCCCGTCTACGCCTGCAGTATTCAATCGCGGACATGAGCGTGGAAGGGGAGCGGGACTCCTTCAACACCCTCTACCTGCAGTACACGATGAGTCTGGGTGCCCACGGCGCACACAAATTTTAGGGAGGCGAACAGATGGCAAGACGCTGGATAGTGGGCCTTCTGACCCTGTTTATACTGGGCGGCGCGCACGCCCAAACCCTGAACGTGGTCGCCACCTCCTCCTCCATGGGTGCGCTGGTGCGTGCGGTGGGAGCGGAACAGGTCGGTCTCAGGATACTGGCACCGCCGGATCGGGACATCCATTACCTTCAGGTCCGCCCGAGCATGATCCGGGATCTGCGCCGTACCGATCTGGTGGTCGCCATCGGCGGAGAACTGGAGATGGGCTGGTTGCCGGTTGCCATCGGGCAAGCGGCGAACCCGGGCATCCTGCCGGGCCGACCCGGCTACTTCGAAGCCGCGGCCCAGGTCCCGTTGGAGGACGCCGGGGCACCCGCCGATCGGGCGCACGGCGATGTGCATCCCGCCGGCAATCCCCACGTCTATATGGACCCGCTGCGCATGGCCGACATCGCCGAAGCGCTCGCCGGCCGGCTGGCGAAACTGGCCCCGGCCCATGCAGACTCGTTCCGCAAGCGGGCCGAGGGGTTTGCCCGCGCCGTGGAGGAACGCCTGCCGAAATGGGAGGCCGCCGTTGCCGATGCACCCGGCGCCCTGCTCTATCACAAGGATGCCGATTCCCTGTTCCCCCGCCTGGTTGTCCCGGTACTGGGCTACATCGAGCCGGTGCCCGGCCTTCCCCCAACGGCCCGGCATATCCGCACGCTGGTGGACCGCCTTTCGGGACGTGACGGGGTGGTGATCCATGCCCCCTACTACTCGTCCCGTGCCCCCCAGCAGCTGGCACAGACCCTGGGATGGGAACGGATTACGCTCTCCACCGAGCCGCCTTTGGAAGCGGACGGCGAGGGTTACCTGGCCCACATCGATCGGTGGGTAGCGGCACTGGCGGCGAGCCGCCCATGACCGCGCCGCTGCTCAAGGCGGAAGCACTGACGGCGGGCTACAGCGGGCCGGTTTCCGGCCCGCTCTCCTTTACCCTCATGCGCGGTGAAGTAGTCGGGCTGTGGGGGCCGAATGGATCCGGCAAATCCACCCTGCTCAAAGCCCTCGTCGGCGACGCCCGGATCTTTTCCGGCTCGCTCCACAAGGCGGAGGGGCTCACCCTGGCTATTCAAAATCAGCGTCCCGTTCGAAGGGAAGAGATGCCGTTCACCGGCAGGGAGTACCTGCACTATGCCAAAGCCGACCGGGAGCCGCCCCCCCAGCGGCTCAAACCTTGGCTCGAGCGGCGTATCGATGAGTTGAGCGGCGGGCAGTTTCAGTTACTGAACATCTGGGCAGCACTCGGTGGCCGGGCTGACCTGATCCTGCTCGATGAACCCACCAACAATCTCGATCCGGAAAGCGAAAACCTGCTCACCGAAATCCTGCGTGCGGAATGGAAATTGCGAACGATCCTCCTCGTCAGCCATGAACGCCATTTTCTGGAAGCGGCTTGCGATCGCGTACTGGAGTTGAACCCATGAATCCCGACGCGCTGATCGATCCGCTGTTTCAGACCCCCTTCCTGGTTGGCCTGATCCTCGCGGCGGTGCTTCCGATAGTCGGCGTACTGCTGCGCCTGCGTAACGAGTGGCTGGCGGCACTCGGCCTCGCCCACCTCTCGGGTGCCAGCGCCCTGGCGGGACTCGCGTTCGGTATCCCGGCGGTGGCCGGGGCGCCGGTGGGTGCGGTCGCGGGGGCTCTGCTGAAAACCTTGGGCCGCTTTCGCGGCAACTCGTTTTACGCCGTCATGATTTTGGTGGGATGGAGTGCCACCCTGCTGCTGGCCACCAATACCATCCTTGGCAGTTCAATGGGACACGCCCTCATCGAAGGGCAAATCTATTTCGCCGGCACTGCACAGTTGCTGGCCACTTCACTTTTCCTGCTGTCGACCATTGCCCTGCTTCCCAAGTTGATGCCATACCTGATCCGGGCGGAGTTTTTCCCCGCTCTCGGACACAACACGAGGCATCGATTCGCCTGGCGTTGGCCTCTGGCGTTTGATCTGTTGGCGGCACTGGGAATGGCGGTCGGGACCGGGACCATTGGCCTCATGGGCGCATTCGCCCTGGTCTTCCTCCCTGCCTGGCTGGCCTTTCGAACCGCACCAAGCTGGCGTGGCACACTGATCATCGCGCTGGTAACAGGCACCCTCGGATACCTGATGGCCTTCGCCCTCGCTCTCTATTTCGATCAACCCTTCGGACCGGTCCTGGTGGCACTTCTTTTTATCCTGATGGCCCTGATCGAAATGGCTCGACACTTCCGTTCGATGTAGACGCTTTGGTGTTGTCTCTGAACACATCACGTTCACCGGAACGAGTGCCAACCCCTTCCCGGGAATAAATCGATCTCTTTCAGTGAACAAATCTTTGCCGATTCGTTACCTCCCCGGGAACGAAAGCGGCGGACGTGAGTGGCCTAAAAATCCGGAAGCCAAAGCGAGGCAGTTCGACTCAACGTAATCAACGCAACGGCCTTTTTCGATCAACAAAAACGGATTCAGCGTGCCATAATTCCTTCTGCGGATCGGTTTCAGACAAAAAAACGCATTTTATTCAAGAAAAATTTTCTTTTTACCTGCTTTTTGTCACACAATAACTACGCCCATGATAAAACCGATTAGGGAGTAAGCAATGGCAGCAAAGAAAAAGAGTGCAAAGAGAGCGGTCGCAAAGAAAACGGTTGCACCGAAACGCAAGGCCGCGCCGGCTGTTTCCACATCGGCTGAAATGACACAGGCCCAACAGGCGTATAACGCCGCTGAAAAAACGGCTGACCAGGCCGAACGTCAACGCGAGAAAGCCGAACAGATGCTGGGCAACGTGAAAGCCCGTCTGGAAACGGCTCGTGCCAAGGCGAAGACACCCAAGCAAGCCAGCGTCGTCAACGCCCGCAACGCCGTTCAGTCGCGCCAGGCGGAAGTTCAGAAAGCCAAGGCAGCCGCGAAGCAGGCGGCACAGGAACTCCGTATTGCCAAGGGCCGGCTCGACACGGTGCGCAAGGTTGAAAGCAAGCTGGAACAACAGCGTCAACGCGAAGTGACCAAAGCACTGCGGGAGTACGAGAAGAAAGCCGCTGCTACCCGCAAGAAAGCGAGTACCGCAAAGAAGAAGAACTCCAGTAGAAAGAAGGCTGCTCCCAAGAAGTCATAAGCTGCCAAGAGTGTATGGGGGCACGGCCGGGGCTGTATGCAGGCAGCGGTCGAGCCCCCACTCCATCCCCCTCTTGAACTCCCATTCCTCAAAGCTCCGCGATTCGGGATGTATCGTTAAGGTCTCGGGCGAATCCATCGCCATTCAATCCGGCATCTCCCTGCCACATCCGCGTCCGCACAAATCACTTCAGCAGCCTGGTGAGATCGGCCGCCATCTGCTCGACCGTATCACTCGGTCGAAACAGGAGGCGCACCTCGCCGTTTGGATCGAAGACGTAGACACCGCTCGAGTGGATCACTTCGTAAAAGCCGTCCGCATCGGCCTCACCATAACTGAAGGTGGTGCGATAGCGGCGGCTCAGCGCCCGCAGTCGATCCGGCGTTCCGGTTGCACCGATGATATCTGCGTCGAAATAGTCGGTAAACGCGGCGAGCTGGTTCGGGGTATCCCGCTGCGGGTCGACCGACACGAAGAGTATCTGTACCGCTTCGGCCCGGCTCGCGGGCAGGTGCCGCTTGAGCGCGGCGAGTTGGGCCAGGTTGGTTGGGCAGATATCGGGGCAGGACGCATAACCGAAAACCAGTAGCACGACCCGTCCTTGCAGGTCCGCCTCCGACAAATCCTCCCCGTCGGCAGCCGTTAACTGCAACTCGAGCGGTGGCATCAGTCCGGAGATATCCTTGGTCTGCCAGGCCTCATTGATGCAGCTGGTCCCAAGGAACATCAGCAACACGGTACACAGCCGAAGAATACCGTACCGCCACTCCGAACGGGCGTATCCCCGCTGTGGGATCGGCGGCTGGCAAGCCTCCGTCCCTGGTACCTCTTTCACCATCGCTTTCCCCCTTGCACTCCGTGATCCCGGTGCTCTCCGTGGTCCCCGTGACGAATTCGGCAGGGTGCCCCGGGCTCGTCCTTGCCGGGCCTTTCGTCCGAAAAGTCGCCCAACTGCCGGACCAGAAGAATCAACACTCCTGCCATGCTCATCATCACCGCCGGTATCCAGGTGATCAGTCCGCCCAGCTGCTGATCGTCCATGGGCGCAATCGGAAACGCCCGCCCGCACACATCGTATACGTCAAACAGCGACTGTTCGCTAAACGCGAGAGTAGCGCCGATCAGCATTTGCGGCGGAATAATCAACATCAGCAGCAATACGCGACTACCGAAGGTCAGATGGGGTGTCGCGCCGGCAGGATTGCGGGCAAAGACCAGCCACCAGAACAGCAGTCCATCCAGGGCCATGCTCCAGTTCATGATCCAGTAGAGACGGCGGCTCAGCATGGCGTCGAAATGAATGTCCGGTATCAGCCAGAATGCAATGAGGCCGACAAACAGCATGCCGGCCAGCCACGGGTTCTGGAAACCTCGATAGAGCTTCGCCACGGAGTGTTTGGCGCGCCGAAGCGCACTGCTGGATATACGCCAACCCGGAAGCGCAGCCGCCAGCACCGGCCCCGGTGCCGACAGCGCAACCAGAAAAGGGGCCAGGTGATGCAGCACCAGGTGCTGGCCGCGATGAGCAAAGAAGAGGTATTGGGAATAGTAATCAAAGTGGGTCTGCGTCACTGCGTAGAACAGAGCCACGCCCGCAACAAAACTGATCGCCCGCCAGCGTCCGGGTGATCCCCCCCTGGCCAAACCGATGCCGTACATCAGAACCGCGCCCCCGGTTCCCACCAGAATCAGTGGCGAGGTCTCCCAGGGAAACAGCAGTTCGATAAAACCGTCCATGGTCGGCTATCCATGCGCTTCAGGCGTACTTGGGGCGCGGCGATTAACGGTGAGGCCTCAGTGGTGCTACACGCGCCGCGGCAGTCGCACCACCGCAACGAGGGCACCGATCAGGGCGCCGATCGAAAACCCGATACCTGCGGCGGCGAATACGGCAAGCGAAGTCCCTGCCGCTGCGAACTGGCCCAGATACGGCAGCGGCGCCCAGCCGCTGGCGACAGTGAAACCGACGATGCCAAGCAGTAGTGCACCGACGATCCCCCCGACCGCCGCCAGGTTGGTTATTTGCCGGCACATAAATGAATTCGCCGTCCCACCAGACCCGAAAGGATTACCGCGGCAGCGAATACGGCCGCGGTCACACTGCCCCAGAGGTTCACGGAGCGCTCTCCTGAACGGAGTCGTGTCCATGTTCCGCTCCCCCTTCTGCGGCATTACGCACGAGTTGGCGATACTCATCCGGAGAGAGGGATGGTAGCTGATCGATAAAGGCGACGATCGCCCACAGCTCCTCATCGCTGTGGGTCTCGCCCCAGGCCGGCATCCCGGTGAACTTGATCCCGTGCTTGACCGTCCAGAAGAGCTCTTCCGGTTTCCTGTGACGGACGCTTTCCGACAGATCCGGTCCGGTGGGACGGAGTCCCTTGCCAAGCTCCGAACGCTCCACGCCTGGTGCACCATGGCAAATCACGCACATCTGGTTGTACGCGAGAAATCCCTCCTCTGCCTGCCCCGCCAGCTCCAGACCGGGAGGTCGCAGCCCCTTGGCGTGGTTGCGAATCGACCGCTCCTTGCCGGTGTCCAGGACCCAACGTACCAGTGACGAATGTGGCTCGCTGGCGGCAACGCTTATGATGCCGGAATAGAGCAGCCCCAGCCCGACCAGCACCTGAACCAGCAAAAGGACAACCGCTCCCGTCAGATACTTCACCCGGACCTCCTTTTCCGAATGCGGTTCACCGGAAGTCTAGTGCACTGTTACATGCTTGGTGGTCCGGGAACCCCTTCCGGCAGCCGGGAGTGGCTACCCTCGAGGACCGGGATTGAAGAATGCTCGGGTCAGGGATTCAGAAGTGAAATGCTGGAGACCTTCAGGCGAGTGAATCCGTACCTTGGTCAGAACGGGCGCTCACGCTCCTCGATGCTGATATCCACTTCTGCTATGCGGGGAAGATATTGGCTCGGCATGTAGATTTTCTTGCCTGCTTCAACGGCCTCACCCCGGCCAACCGTTACCAGGTCCTGGACATCATAGAGATGTTCTCCCTCTTCGTCGTTGAAAACAACGGTTAGATCGGCATCGTAAGGAACTTCGCACTCATTTTCGATGACGGCATGCCAGGAGACGGAGGAGGCAACCTCACGCTCATCCACCTCGAAGCCGTTCTCGGTAACGTGCAGGCATGCAGCCTGCACGCCGCCCGAGAGAATCACCATCAAAATCGCTCCAATTAGCTGGCGCATAGCCACTCCGGTACGTTGTTTGCGTTATTCAGGGTAACGGGACATCCGCTTCCATGGTCTGAACCTGTGCAATGGTTATACCAGTCAGGCGACAGAGCGCTAAGGCGGACCGGCGTCCCTTCAAAGCGGGATCCAGGCTTGCATTGACTACCAAAAAACTTGTATCAATATGACCCATGCGCCAATTT
The DNA here is from genome assembly GCF_900102855.1 of Thiohalomonas denitrificans. Taxonomy (NCBI): domain Bacteria; kingdom Pseudomonadati; phylum Pseudomonadota; class Gammaproteobacteria; order Thiohalomonadales; family Thiohalomonadaceae; genus Thiohalomonas; species Thiohalomonas denitrificans. The sequence continues at coordinate 404,731 of NZ_FMWD01000003.1, read as the reverse complement.
AAGACCATTATTCCGATGCCCCGCTCCGGCATCGTATCACTGCGTGCCGCGCTGGTCGGGGCCGTACTACTCCCCTTCCTTACCGCAACGGCGATGACCGCCTGGTACAGCGTCGACTACCTCGAGGAACGCACAGAATCGCGCATGCAGGAGGACATTGAACTGGTAGCCCGCGCTATCCGTCTCCCGCTCAGCCATGCTCTGGAACGGGGATATGAGCGCACCGTCCAGCGCGCCCTGGATTCGGCCTTCAGCATCGATAGGGTCTTTGGCGTCTACGTGTACGATCGCGATGGTCATCCGCTCGCCAGGAGCGGAACCCGGGATGCCCCGATCGGCACCGACCGGGCCGCCCGAATTGCCAGTCGCGGGGAGACCCAGGGCGAGTTCCGACAAGCGGGAAGTGAAGAGGTTTTTTCCTATTTTGTGCCGCTGCCCGACAGCGGCGGACGCATCGCCGGATTACTGCAGGTCACCCGCCACGGTAGCGACTTTGACAGCTACATCCAGTCTGTTCGCACCCATACACTCACCGTGGTGGCCCTCTCCGGCTTCTCTCTGGTGCTGATCATTTTCTTCGGGCACCGCTGGACGGTGGGCCGCCACCTTTCCGCCATCGAAGACGGTTTGGGCCGTATCCGCAACGGTGATTTGAACCACCGGCTACCGCTGCGCGGTCCACGGGAACTCCGAATGCTCGCGGCTGCAGTCAATCGGATGGCCAGTGCCATTCTCCTCTCCCGCAAAGAGCTCTCCGAACAGCAGCAGCGCGAGGCCGAACTGGAAGAACGCCTGCACCAGTCGGAAAAAATGGCCGCAGTCGGGCAGCTTGCCGCAGGTGTTGCCCATGAACTGGGCAGCCCCCTGAGTACCATCGATGGCAAGGCGCAACGGCTGCTGCGCAAAGACGACCTTTCGCAACCTGTAGCCGCGGCAATGCACACCATCCGGGGGGAAGCGGGCCGCATGGAGCGAATCATCCGTCAGTTACTCGACTTCGGCCGTTCCAACCCTCTGCACCGCCGTCGGATGCCCGCCGACAAACCCCTGCAGACGGCCCTGAGGCAGGCCGCTTCCGAGGCAGCGGAACGCGGAATCCGTATCGTCTTCGACAAGCCTCCCGAGGTGCCTGAGATTGCGGTCGACTCCATCCGGCTGCAACAGGCCCTTGGCAATCTCATCAACAACGCGCAACAAGTTGCCCGCACAACCGTCCGGGTCGGCCTGGAACGATATACCGACGCCGTTCATTACGTGGTCGACGATGACGGACCGGGGATCCCCCCGGAGTTGCATGCCCAGATCTTCGAGCCGTTTTTCACCACCAAACGAGTGGGGGAAGGGACAGGATTGGGTCTGGCCGTGGCGCATGCGGCCGCCCGCGACCACGGCGGCCGCATCAATGTCGAAGAGAGTGCATCGGGAGGCGCCCGGCTGCGCCTGATTCTCCCCCTCACCGATAAGGAGGCCGCTCAATGAATCCGGAGAAAGCATCGGTTCTGGTCGTCGAAGACGATGCCGCCCTGCGCGAACTGATTCGCGAGGAACTAGAAGAGGCGGGCTATCGGCTCACCGAAGCCGCCGATGTTCCGACCGCCCTGCGGCGCATTGACGAACTTTCACCCGACCTGGTGATCAGCGATCTGCGTCTACCGGGGGAAGACGGGATGGCACTGCTTGACCGGGTACGTGACCGCCCGGTCGCGCCCGGATTCATCATCATCACCGCCTTCGGGACGGTGGAGCAGGCAGTGGCTGCCCTCAAGCGCGGCGCCGATGATTTCCTCACCAAGCCGCTCAAGCTGGATCACCTTCGACTCTGCGTGGAGCGGACGCTAGAGCGGCGCGAATTGCGGCGGCAGATTGAACACTACCAAAGTGTGCTCGAAAAGGGTGATTTCCATGGTCTGATCGGCCGGAGCAGGCCGATGCGGAAGCTGTTCGAAAAGATCCGCCGCATTGCCCACGCCTCTGGCCCCGCGCTGCTGTTCGGGGAAAGCGGGGTGGGCAAGGAGCTGGTGGCCCGTGCACTTCACGAAGAGAGCGAACGCCGACACCGGCCCTTCGTGGCGGTCAATTGTGCCGGCATACCCGCCGACCTGTTGGAGAGTGAACTGTTCGGACATGCCGCCGGGGCATTTACCGGCGCCCAGAAGGCACGCAAGGGACTATTCGCCGAGGCAGAGGGCGGTTCGATATTGCTGGACGAGATCGGCGAGATGCCGGCGATGATGCAGTCCAAGCTACTGCGCATTCTCGAGGACGGACGGCTCCGGCCCGTCGGCGTCGACCGTGAGACCCGCCTTGATGTACGGGTGATTGCAGCCACCAACCGCGACCTGGAAACAGAGATCGCGGAAGGACGCTTCCGCGCCGATCTCTTCTATCGCCTCGAGACCTTTGCGCTGGAGGTGCCTCCCCTGCGGGATAGGGAAGACGATATCGATCTGCTCACAGCCCATTTCATCTCCCGTTTTGGAGCTGATTCGAATCCTCCTGTCGATACAATCAGCTCGGCTGCCATGACCCGCCTTCGTGCTCACCCGTTCCCGGGCAATGTACGGGAGCTCTCCAATGCCATAGAACGCGCGGTCGCCTTCTGCAGCAAGGGGGAGATCGATGTGGGGGACCTGCCCGAGCGCATCGGGCATCGCAATGCCGACCGTGCCCCTGACGATGCCGGCGCCATCCCCGGCCTTGGGAATGAGTCGCTGGCTTCCCTGCGCGAGGTGGAGCGGCATTACGTCCGACATGTCCTCGATCGGCTCGGAGGCAACAAGCGTCGTGCCGCCCACCAGCTGGGCATCGGTCGCCGCACTCTCTATCGTTATCTCGAAGAGGACGGGTGACCGTCATGATTGACTCCTCGCGCGACATGTGTCGTATCGGCACATATTAATTCCGTTCCTCCGGTCTGAACCGGCACCGGACGCGGCAATTCATCCGGCACGCACTTTGCAACCCTTTCCGGCGTACTCATTGACACATGGAGATTCTGAATGCATAAGCCAAAAGCAATGAAATGGTTCATGGCTGTATCCGCCGCCGCCCTGTTCACCGTCGCGTTCCCCACACTGGCGCAACAGGCGCCCGATGCCCCGCCCCCGACCGGGCAAGCGGCCGAAATGCCCGATGACGCCACGCTCGATACGTTCGCCGACGCCTTCGGGAAAGTGATGAATCTGCAACAGGACTTTGCCAGTCAGCTCGAGGGCGTCGAGTCCGACGAAGAGGCTCGGGCAATGCAACAGCAAGTTCAGGAGCAGATGGTCGAAGCCGTTCAGCAGAGTGGCATGAGTGTGGAGGAATACAACAACGTCGCTACTCAGCTTGACCAGAACCCGAAGTTGCGGGAAAAGGTGATGGGCATGGTTGATTCTGCCCATTAGTCGTCTCCGGGCAGGCTCGATCGACCGCTGAATAACGGATTCGCCGGACTTTTCGATTCCTCCTTGTGCGGCCAGGCTATGCGCCTCGAGTGATCAAGAGGAGTTCGGCGGATCCCGCCTGCTCAAGCCGCGATCGGCCTGGTCCGAAAACCGTTAGCCGCTAAAGCGAAGGGCCGGCCACTTCCGGCCTTTTGTCATTTGAGATACGATTCACGTTAGTGATTCGAGAGTGGGCCAGCGCGGTGGCGTGCGCCGCATGGTGTAGAGATGCAGGGGAACCACTTCTATACTGCATTCAACCTGTCGGACCTCGATGATCAAGAAAAAACAGGAAAGCCGGAGGCTCTTTTTCGGCCTCGGGACCGGCTATTGGGCCACCGACGCGGGTTTCCAGGGGCCGACATGTTGTCGGGTACGGAAAAACTTCACGCCCGACTCCCGCGCCTCAATTGGCTGATTTCTTTTTCAGTTCACGCCCTCCAGGGCCTTTGGTTGGAAATCTGCACTACCGATGTTTCTCGTTTGGATTATCCTGCTCCCGCTGCTCGGTGCGGCTCTATCTCCTCTGGCGGCACAGCGGGGACGCGGTGTCGCGGCATGGTCGGCGGGGAGCGCGAGCGGGTTGGCCCTTGCGCTGACGCTGTGGCAGGCACTGCCGCTCACCCGGGGCTCCGAAGCCCACGTCAGCTGGTCCTGGATACCTCAACTGGGGTTGAACCTTTCCTTGCGACTGGACGGGCTTGCCCTGCTGTTCGTGATTCTGGTGCTGGCCATCGGCTTGCTGGTAATCCTCTACGCCCATTATTACCTGCCGAAATCTGACCGTCTGGGGCGCTTTTATGCCCTGCTACTGCTGTTCCAGACCGCAATGCTGGGGATTGTCCTGTCCGACAATCTGTTGCTGCTGCTCATTTTCTGGGAACTGACCAGCCTGAGTTCATTCCTGCTCATCGCCTACCATCCGCACTCATCAGAAGCCCGCAAGGGGGCCAAGACCTCGCTCATCGTGACAGCCGGAGGCGGCCTGGCGCTGATGGCCGGTCTGCTGCTGCTGGGACATATTGCCGGTAGCTTCGAATTGTCGACGGTCCTGGCCTCCGGCGATCGGGTGCGGGGACACGACCTCTATCTTCCGACTCTCCTGCTCATCCTGCTGGGGGCATTCACCAAATCGGCCCAGTGGCCACTGCATTTCTGGCTTCCCAAAGCCATGGCAGCGCCAACCCCGGTATCCGCCTATCTGCACTCGGCCACGATGGTAAAGGCCGGAGTATTCCTGCTGGCCCGCCTCTTTCCCGTGCTTGCAGAAACCGAGGCGTGGTTCTATATGGTCGGCGGCATAGGCTTGGCCACACTGCTGTTCGGGGCCTATACCGCCCTTTTCAAGCACGACCTGAAAGGGCTCCTGGCCTATTCCACAATCAGTCACCTGGGCCTCATCACGCTGCTATTTGGCCTGGGTACGCCCCTGGGGGCAGTGGCCGGACTTTTCCATCTGGTCAATCACGCCATTTTCAAGGCATCCCTGTTCATGGCGGCGGGTATCATAGATCACGAGACCGGCACCCGCGACATGCGGCGCATCAACGGCCTCTGGAAGTACATGCCTTACACCGCCACGCTTGCGATGGTTGCCGCAGCGGCGATGGCGGGGGTTCCCCTGCTCAATGGCTTTCTCAGCAAGGAGATGTTTTTTGCCGAAACCGTGCACCACGAGTGGCTGGGGGCACTGGACTGGCTTCTACCCACAGCCGCCACGTTGGCCGGGGTCTTCTCGGTGGCCTACTCGGTGCGCTTTATCCACGATGTCTTCTTCAACGGAGAACCCATCGATCTGCCACGCTCCCCGCGCGAACCGGGGCACAGGATCCGCATACCGGTAGAGGTGCTGGTGGCACTTTGCATTTTGGTGGGGGTAATGCCTGAACAGATGGTACGGGGGCTGCTCGATGCGGCAGTTACGGGTGTCCTCGGTGAGGTGCCCTACTATAGCCTGGCGCTGTGGCACGGGTGGTCCCTGCCGATGTTGATGAGCCTGGTAGCCCTTGCCGGAGGAACCACAGTCTATGCCCTGCGCCACCAGCTTTTCAGAATCCACGATCGCTGGTTGCCACGCGTCAGCAGTGAAGAACTCTTCTACCGGTTCTCAAGGAAACTACTGCGGACAGCCCGCCGCTTCATGCGGAGCTTCGACAACGGATCACTACAGCGCTATCTAGCCTGGTTAATCGCGGTTGCCGCGATCCTGGGGGTGGTACCACTGACCAGCGGCATCGTCCTCCACGGTGGCGTCGATCTCATGCCGATAGACGGAGTCAGCGTCGCTGCCGCTCTGATTCTGGCCGTTGCAGCCATCGCGACCGTGAGAATGCGCCACCAACGAATCACTGCGCTTATCATGACCAGCCTGGTCGGGCTTATCGTCACGCTGACCTTCGTCCATTTCTCGGCCCCGGACCTGGCGCTGACCCAACTCTCGGTCGAGGTGGTGACCACTATCCTGCTCCTGCTCGTGCTCTATTTCCTTCCGGGAGGAGAACGCATGGAGATCTCGCCGCTACGTCGGGTGCGGGATCTGCTGTTGGCCGGCTCCAGCGGGTTGCTTATTGCGCTGCTCGCTTTTGGTGTAATGACCCGCCCGCATGCTCCCATTTCCGATTTCTTCCTGGAGAATGCCAAGCCACTCGGCGGTGGCAGTAATGTGGTTAACGTCATCCTGGTCGATTTCCGCGGCTTCGATACGCTCGGTGAAATCACTGTGCTCGCCATCGCCGCCGCCGGGATCTTCATGCTGCTTCGCGGTCTGCGCCTTCCGCTGCCCGAACCCGGTTTCGGCAAGCGACAGTGGGCGGCCGATGTCCATCCGCTGATCATGGCGGCTGTCTCCCGCCCCTTGCTTCCGCTTGCCCTCCTCGTTTCGCTATTCCTTCTGCTGCGCGGACACAATGCCCCCGGCGGGGGCTTTATCGCCGGACTGGTAGCCGGCACCGCCCTGATCCTGCAGCACCTGGCCAGCGGCCTGCACTGGACCCAGCAACGAATGAAGCGCAGCTACTTCACCCTTATCGGCGGCGGCGTGCTGTTGGCCTCGGCTACCGGACTCGCAGCGCTCCTCTTCGGACGGCCGTTCCTCACCTCGGCGGTATTGCATCTGGAGCTGCCCCTCATCGGGGAGGTGGAGCTGGCGAGTGCCATGGGCTTCGACATCGGCGTATTCCTCACCGTAGTGGGAACGGTGATCCTGATTCTGGAAAACCTGGGGCGCCTTAGCACACAACAGTCGGCACAACCGCCTACCGAACCGGAGGAACTGCGCTGATGGAAATCCTGCTGGCTTCGGTTATCGGCCTGCTGGTCACCTGCGGCGTCTACCTGGTGCTGCGCGCGCGCAGCTTTTCGGTGGTCCTCGGCATCGTATTGATCTCCTATGCAACGAATCTTTTCCTGTTCATGTCGGGTCGGCTGGTGACCAACCGACCGCCTCTGATCACCGAAGGCGGCCCGTACACCGATCCCCTGCCCCAAGCCCTGGTGCTTACCGCCATCGTCATCGGCTTCGCCATGACCGCTTTCGTGCTGGTACTCGCCCTGCGCGCCCGCGGCGAACTGGGCACCGACCGGGTGGACGGCCCGCGCCGTGGAGAGAAACAGTGAGTGAGATGCTGATTCTACCCATCGTCGTACCGCTGCTGGCCGGAGCGCTGCTGCTGGTAGGCGCCTCACGAAAACTGCACTGGCACCGGGCCATCAGCACAGGCGCTACCATGCTGATGCTGATCGTGGCAGTGCGCCTGCTCCTGCATAGCGGTGACGGCAGCGTCGAAGCCTATCTGGTGGGCAACTGGCCGGCCCCGTTCGGTATTGTGCTGGTGCTGGATCGGCTGGCAGCACTGATGCTGTTGCTGACGGCCATTTTGGCGGTCGGAGCCCTGGCCTACGGCATGCTCGGGACCGACCGCACGGCCCCCGGTTTTCACGCTTTGTTCATGTTCCAGCTGTTGGGTCTGAACGGCGCCTTTCTTACCGGTGACCTGTTCAACCTTTTCGTCTTCTTCGAGATCCTGCTACTGGCTTCCTACGGGTTGCTGCTGCACGGCGGCGGGGCGGCACGCACCCGTGCGGGCCTGCACTATGTCGTAATCAATCTGGTGGGCTCTTCGCTGTTCCTCATCGCCCTGGGACTGATCTACGGGGTTACCGGAACGCTGAACATGGCACACCTGGCGGAGCGACTCGCCACACTTGATGCCGCCGATGTACCACTCGCAGGCGCCGGCGCCCTGCTGCTGCTGGTGGTTTTCGGGCTCAAGGCCGCGGTATTGCCGCTGCATTTCTGGCTGCCCCATGCCTACGGCAACGCCAGCGCGCCGGTGGCCGCTCTGTTCGCCATCATGACCAAAGTCGGGATCTACGCGATCGTACGGGTGTTCGAACTGGTCTTCGGCTACGGCGATGGTCCACTGGCTGATGTGGCCGGTCCGTGGCTGCTTCCGGCATCCCTGCTGACCCTGGTGATTGGCACCGTCGGGGTGGCCACCAGCCGCGATCTGCGGGAGATGGTGGGCTATCTGATCATCGTCTCGGTCGGCATGCTGCTTGTGGGTATCGGTCTCGGTACCGAGACCGGTCTGACCGGCTCCCTCTACTACCTGATCCACACCACCCTGGTGACTGGCGGCCTCTTCCTGCTTGCCGATGTGATCGCCCGGGGACGCCCCCGCGGAAGCCGGATCGTGTTGGGCCCGCGCCCGCCCGACAGCGCCGTAATCGGTGTCCTGTTTCTTTTGGGCGCGATCGCCATTGCCGGCATGCCGCCACTCAGCGGTCTCATAGGCAAGCTGCTGATCCTGACCGCTGCGCAGACTTCCCCCTGGGCAGTCTGGGTGTGGGCAACCATTCTCGGCTCAAGCCTGTTCGTGCTGGTGGGATTGACACGCGCCGGCTCAACCCTGTTCTGGCATGGCGACACCATCGGCACCAACCGGGGGACCCTGCGCATTCTTCCGGCCGCACTGCTGATCGGCACCAGCCCGTTGCTCGTAGCCTTCGGCGGTGCCGTTTCGGGATTTGCCGAGGCGACCGCCCTGCAGGTACTCAATGGAACAGCCTATGTGGAAGCCGTTCTCGGGCTTGCCCCTACCGCCTCGATTCCGCAGGAGGCATCGCCATGAATCGCTGGCTGCCGCACCCGCTGATGAGTCTGACCCTGACGCTTGTCTGGCTATTGCTGGTAAATGATTTCGGTTTCGGGCAACTGCTTCTGGGTGCGCTGTTCGGGCTTCTCATCCCCCACTTCACGAGCGAGTACTGGCCCGAGCGTCCGCACTTGCAACGACCTCTTTTACTGGCGCGCTATCTGCTATCTCTGGCAAAAGATATCATCACGGCGAACCTTCAGGTGGCACGCCTGGTGCTTGGTCCCCGCGAACACCTGCGCCCTGCATTCATCGAGTATGAGCTGGAACTGACCGATGAGTTTGCCATTACCGTGCTGGCGAGCACGGTATCGTTGACTCCGGGTACGGTGTCCGCCGATCTCAGCATCGACCGACGAACCCTGCTCATCCACAGCCTCGACGTATCCGATCGGGATGCCCTCTGCCGTCAAATTCGCACACGTTACGAGGCGCCGCTGAAGGAGATCTTCAAATGATCCTGCAGACCGCAATCTTCATCGCCTTTGCCATGATGAGCCTGGCCATGCTGCTGAGTCTGTGGCGTCTGTTGCGTGGGCCTGATACGCCGGATCGCATCCTCGCGCTGGACACGCTGTTCATCAACACCATCGCGCTGCTGGTCCTGGGGGGTATTTACTTCGACAGCAATGTCTACTTCGAAGCGGCACTGGTCCTGGCCATGATGGGCTTTATCGGTACCGCTGCATTTTGCAAGTACCTGTTACGCGGCGACATCATTGAATAGGTAATCCCATGTTCATCGAGATTCTGGTTTCCCTGTTCCTGTTGATCGGTGCCGGCTTTGCGCTGATCGGTTCGATCGGCCTCGCACGCTTGCCCGACTTCTTCACCCGCCTGCACGGTCCGACGAAGGCCACGACACTCGGGATCGGCGGGATGCTGATCGCCTCGATGATTTACTTTTCTGTCCAGACCGGGCAGCTCAGCCTACACGAACTGCTGGTGGCCCTGTTCCTGTTCATGACCGCTCCGGTCAGTGCACACCTGTTGGCGAAGGCGGCGCTGCATCTCAAGGTGCGATCCATACGCCCCTACCCGACGGAGTTCGAGAAACGGAAACAGGAATAGGATCAGCAATAGGAACTCGGCAGGGCCGCTCGAGTTGCTACTCTTCCGGTAACCGGAAACCGGAAACCGGAAACCGGAAACCGGAAAAACATGGATTCCGCTGCTACAGAATGTCGATCACGGCCCGTTCCCGGGATACTGTTCGGCTTCGGATTCCAGTTTGCACAGGGATAGGTGAATGGCGCGTTCCGATGTCGTTGTAGTCACCGGCGCCTCCGCCGGAATAGGTCGGGCGGCCGCCATCGAGTTCGGTCGCCGCGGCTGCCGCGTCGCACTGTTGGCACGGGGTATCGAAGGCCTCGAAGGTGCTCGACACGAAGTAGTTCACGCCGGTGGTTCAGCCCTGGTCATTCCTGCGGATGTCTCCGATCCGGAACAGGTGGAGAGTGCCGCGCAACGGGTCGAGGGGGAGCTGGGGCAGATCAAAATCTGGGTCAACTCGGCGATGGTAACGGTGTTCTCGGCCATCGACGACCTGACGCCCGAAGAGATACGCCGCGTGACCGAAGTGACCTATCTGGGCACCGTGCATGGCACGCTATCCGCACTGCGGAGGATGAAGCGCCACGGCCGGGGCACCATCGTGCAAGTTGGCTCGGCACTCTCCTATCGGTCCATTCCGCTGCAATCCGCCTACTGCGGTGCAAAGTTCGCCATCCGGGGTTTTACCGATTCGCTGCGCAGTGAATTGATCCATGACCATTCTCCTGTCCACATCACCATGGTCCAGCTAGCGGCCTTCAACACTCCCCAGTTCCAGTGGTCACGGACCCACATCGACCGGCACCCCCAGCCATTACCACCGATCTTCCAGCCGGAACTGGCAGCGCGCGGGATTGTTTTTGCCGCTTACCATCAGCGTCGGGAGTTATGGGTTGGGGGACCCACACTCAAGACCATCATCGGAAGTCGGCTCCTGTCCGGGTATCTGGACCGCTATCTGGCAGACAAGGCCTACAGTGGACAGATGACCGATTGGCCGCTGGACGAGGAGCGCCCGGACAATCTGTTTCATCCCGCCCGGGGGGATTTCGGCCGTTACGGCCCCTTCGACGAGAGTGCCAAAGAGCGCAGTCTTCAGTTCTGGATGGTGACCCATCGGAGCACAACCTGGACCCTCGCATTTGTCGTCGCCCTTATCGTGGTTACCGTCCTGCTGCTGTAACCGGCTGTTGCAAAGCCAATTATTGCAGCTACCTTTTAAAACAGCTTCATCATGAACACGCGGTGGAGAGCCGCCAGCTGCCAGGCAAGGGAATGCAGTGGACGATTTTGCCGAAGCCGAAATGCTCGGGACCACCTCCCGGTATACGCACAGAACTGCTGTTCCGCACACGCTCCTCCCCTACTCCATTCCTGTTTCACCGAAACTGGTCGGCGACTTCCAGGCCCACAGCGGCCGAAACGACCCATTGTGTGAAATTGTATCCAGGGACGAAAAAACCATAGGACGGTTACCATCATGAGCAAACACGTTCTGATCACCGGCGGTGCCGGTTTCATCGGCTCGCACGTGGCGGACCGTCTGTTAGCGAAAGGTTACCGGGTACGCGCGCTCGATAACCTCTCGCCGCAGGTTCACGGTGAACAGCGACAACGCCCCGACTATCTCGACCCCGAAGTGGACCTGATCATTGGCGACATCCGGGATCCGGATACGGTCAAACAGGCGCTGGAGGGGATCGATGCGGTATTTCATTTTGCCGCCAAGGTGGGAGTCGGCCAGAGCATGTACGAGGTGGCCGACTATCTGAACACCAACATAACCGCCACCGGTGTCTTACTCGAAGCCCTCATGAGACACCCTGTCGACCGGCTGGTAATGGCCTCCAGCATGAGTATCTACGGCGAAGGCATGTATCGCACGGATGATGGCCGACTGGTCGAGGGAAGCCGCAAAAACGGAGACCTGCAAAAAGGCGACTGGCAAGCCTATGGTCCCGAAGGAGAACCACTGAGCCCGGTCCCCACTACCGAAGATAAAGCGCCCTCTATTGCGTCTATCTATGCCATGTCAAAGCTGGATCAGGAGCGCATGAGCCTGATGCTGGGCGAGACCTACGGCATCCCGACCACCGCGTTGCGTTTCTTCAATGTCTACGGCGAGCGTCAGGCGCTTTCCAATCCCTACACCGGCGTGCTGGCCATCTTTGCCTCACGCCTGCTGAACGGAAACCCTCCCCAAATCTTCGAGGATGGCCACCAGCGCCGCGACTTCGTCAGTGTTCATGATGTTGCCGATGCCTGTGCTCTCGCCCTTGAGCGGGATGAGGCCGTTGGCCGGGCCTTCAATATCGGCAGTGGCCACGATGTCACGGTGACCGAAGTGGCACAACGGGTGGCGGCGGCACTGGGTCGCGACATCGAACCATTGGTAACCGGCAAGTACCGCACCGGAGACATCCGCAACTGTTTCGCCGATATCTCCCTGGCACAGGAGCAATTGGGTTTTGAACCAAAGATCCGACTTGATGCCGGTATTCGTTCACTGAGCGCGTGGCTGGAGGATCAGAATGCGGAGGACCGGGTGGCCGAGGCGACCCGCGAGCTGACCGTACGGGGACTGGCGCTATGAAGCCAGTGGATGGGAACCCAATTGCGCTGGTGACTGGTGGTGCCGGATTTATCGGCGCCAATGTCGCCGACCGACTCCTTTCGGAGGGGCGGCGAGTGCTGATTCTCGATAACCTGGCGCGCCCCGGTACCGAACAGAACCTGAAATGGCTTCAGGAACGGCATCCTGAATCGCTGGAGTTCCGGCTCGGCGACGTACGTGATGCGAATACCGTCCGGGAGGTCGTCGATCGTGCCGATCAGGTGTATCACTTCGCAGCACAGGTGGCAGTGACCACCAGTCTGGATGACCCACTCGACGATTTCGAGGTCAACAGTCGCGGAACCCTGAATCTCCTTGAAGCACTCCGGGCCCGCTCCGATCCGCCGTCACTGCTCTTTACTTCGACCAACAAGGTGTACGGCGGCCTGGAAGACATTTCGCTCCGCGCCACCGATACCGGTTATGAGCCCGAAGACGGGAGCATCCGCCACTCGGGAGTGGGTGAAGAGCGACAACTGGAGTTTTGCAGCCCTTACGGCTGCTCCAAGGGAAGTGCCGACCAGTATGTGCTGGATTACGCGCGCACCTACGGGCTCCCCGCGGCCGTGTTCCGCATGAGCTGCATCTACGGACCACGTCAGTTCGGTACCGAAGACCAGGGCTGGGTGGCTCATTTTCTCATTCGCGCGCTTCGTCAGCAGCCCATCACCATCTACGGCGACGGCCTGCAGGTTCGCGACGTGCTCTTTGTCGACGATCTGATCGACGCCATACTGCTGGCACACCGACACATGCCCCGAATTTCCGGGAGGGCATTCAACATCGGCGGCGGCCCCTCGAACACTCTCAGCCTGAAGCAGTTACTGACCTTACTGGAAGAGCGGCAGGGAGAGCCGCCCGAAGTCCGCTTCGAACACTGGCGAACCAGCGATCAGCGCTACTACGTTTCCAACGTGGAAAAGTTTTCTGAAGCGACCGGTTGGCAGCCTCGAATCCCTGTCGTGGAAGGGTTCAACCGGCTCTACGACTGGCTTGCCGCCCAAAGCGGGCTCGTCCCGACACGGCAAAAGAGGATGGTCCTGTGAGGTATGCGCTTATCAATCCGCCCTGGCGCTTCGATGGCAGCATCTATTTCGGCTGTCACGAACGGCATCTACCCCTGGAACTGGGCTATACAAAGGCCCTGCTGGAAGCGGAAGGGCACGACGCGGCACTATTCGATACTCACGCCTTCGGCTGGTCGACGAAAGTGCTGGCAGCCGCTGTGGCCGGATACGGCCCCGACATCACTGTGATCGGGACAGCTCCCACCTACCTGTTCTGGCGCTGCCCGCCTCCGGAACTGCGTGTTCCGCAAGAGGTGGCCGAGGCGGTACGGGAGAGCGCGGGCCGTATTGTTCTGGTCGGCCCCCACGGGTCGACGACTCCACGAGCCTTGTTGAACAAGGTCGACGCGGATGCAGCAGTGATGGGGGAGTGCGAAGCGATCCTGCCACGGCTTGCCGAAAGCAGGGATTGGTCATCGATGGAGGGCCTTGCCCTTCGTGGCAACGACGGCCGCATTCACGTCAACGGCGGTCCCCGGGCCGTCGATATGGCATCACTGCCGGCACTTCGCTGGCCTCGCGAAGTGCTCCACGAGCACCACCACCACCGTTTCGACGATGGAGGACACGGCCTCGGCGCCGAAATGGAGGTTTCCCGGGGATGCCCCTACGCTTGCACCTTCTGCGCCAAGGACAATTACCGGGACAAGTACCGGCGCCGCCCTCTGGAAACGGTACTGGACGAGCTGGATGGACTCATCGAGCAGGGCGTCGGTTACGTCTATTTTGTGGATGAAATCCTGCTCCCCGACGGTGCACTGCTGGATGCGCTTGAAGAGCGTGACATCGAGTTCGGCGTGCAGACCCGAATCGATCTGTGGAAACCGGACATGCTCGACCGCCTCGGTGAGGCGGGCTGTGTCTCCATCGAAGCCGGCGTCGAAAGCATCTCCGATGATGGGCGCGACCTGCTCAACAAGCGCTGCAAACTCTCCGGTGCGCAGCTGCGCGACCGACTCATCCACGCCAAAAAGAGTGTTCCTTTCGTGCAAGCCAGCCTGATTGATTCAGGCGGTGAAGACCTCGATGCCGTCGAAAGATGGCGTCAGGAAGTCCTCGAGTACGGCGTTTGGGCCAACAAACCGGTTCCCATGTTTCCCTACCCCGGTTCACCCGGTTACGTCCACCGATTCGGCTTCCCGGACGAAAAAGCTTGGGAACGCGCCGTCAGCTACTACATTGATAGGTACGGCGAGTTTTCCGACATTCAGGAACAGCAGCCGCTGCCGCTGGAGGAGCTGGAGCTGCCTCGTCCGCTGTAGGGTATTGCAAGGGAAATCGAATGCGCATCGCGTTGTTCTATCACTCGATCCGTTCCGACTGGAATCACGGCAACGCCCATTTTTTACGGGGCGTGGCCTCGGAGCTGATCGCGCAAGGGCATACGGTGCAAACCTTCGAACCCGAAGACGCCTGGAGTGTGGCCAATTTGCTGCAGGATGCAGGGCCGGATGCCCTCGCCGCGTTTTCGCGCATATACCCCAACCTGGAACCACGACTCTACCGGCCGGAGGTACTGGACCTCGAGCAGGAGCTGGATGGTTTTGACCTGGTCATCGTGCACGAATGGAATGAACACGATCTGGTGGCCCGCATCGGTGAACATCGGGCGCGCAACGGTGGCTATCGGCTGCTTTTCCACGACACGCACCACCGTTCCCTGACCAGACACGCGGACATCGCCCGGTATGATCTTCGCCACTACGATGGTGTGCTGGCATTCGGTGAGGTGATTCGCGACCGTTATCTCGAGCACGGCTGGTGCGAGAGGGCCTGGACATGGCATGAGGCGGCGGATACCAGGGTCTTTCGACCCCTGGTCAATGAGCCACTGGAAGGTGACCTGGTGTGGGTCGGCAACTGGGGAGACGACGAGCGCACATCGGAACTGGCAGAGTTTCTTTTCGAACCGGCGTCCGACCTGGGTCTTCGTACCCGTATCCATGGCGTTCGCTACCCACGAACAGCACTGGAACAACTGGATGCCTGCGGCATCGATTATGGCGGCTGGCTCGCCAACTTCGATGTCCCTCGGGCTTTCGCGCGCAACAAGGTTACGGTGCATATCCCACGGCGGCCTTACGTGGAGTCATTGCCGGGCATCCCCACTATCCGCCCGTTCGAGGCCATGGCGTGCGGCATACCTCTGGTGACCTCGCCCTGGGAAGACAGCGAAGGCCTGTTTCATGCCGGTTCGGATTATCTGGTGGCAAGCAGCGGCGATAAAATGCGCCGTCACCTCCGCGACCTGATCCACGACCCCGCCATGGCCTCGGAACTCGGCATGCAGGGGCACCGGACCCTGCTCGAACGTCATACCTGTGCCCATCGCGTCGATGAATTGCTGCATATCTGCCGCGAACTGGGCATGACCGATGTCTTTCGCAACCAGTGTGCTGCTTCATGCTAAATAGCGCTTTCAGCGAGTCACTGGCCGGCCACATGCAAGGCGCGCTTGCGCAGGAATGGCGGGCCCCTTTCAAGCAAGCGCAACGCCGCAGATGGCCGGCCAGCGGCTCGCCCAGGGGGAGCCCCCCGAAAACGCCATTACGGCGTTGCAGCGCTTGACAAGGGAAAAACCATTGCCTGCGCGCTGCGCCTTGTCCTGGCGCTTTCGGAGGGCTCTGAAAGCGCTATTTAGCATGAAGCAGTACACCAAGGGGAAACAAAATCATGAAAGTCGGACTCGATATCGCCTTTTTCGGCTCCAGTCTGGTCTCGGCCTACTGGAACGGGGCCGCCACCTATTACCGCGGGATTATCCATGCCCTTGCACGGCGAGGACACCGGGTTACGTTCTATGAGCCGGACGCCTACGACCGGCAGATACACCGCGACATTGCCGATCCGGACTGGGCACGGGTGTTCGTTTACAAACCAACCGAAGAGGGTGCATGGCAGGCGCTCGCCGACGGCTCGAACGCCGACGTCATCGTCAAGGCAAGCGGCGTCGGTGTCTTCGATGAACTGCTCGAGGCCGCGGTACCGCAGATCAAACGCGCCGATGCGGTCAGCATCTATTGGGATGTGGACGCCCCCGCCACTCTTGGTCGCATTGCCGCCGATGCGGGCGACCCGATGCGCAACCTGATCCCCGAGTACGATCTCGTGCTGACTTACGGTGGCGGTCAACCGGTCATCGATGCCTTCCTTGAGCTTGGGGCTCGTGAATGCATACCGGTTTACAATGCCGTCGATCCCGAAACACACCACCCGGTCGAGCCCGATCCAAGGTTTGACGCCGACCTGGGCTTTCTTGGTAACCGTCTTCCGGACCGGGAGACGCGGGTCGAACGGTTTTTTCTGGAAACAGCCGCCCTGCGCCCTGACCTGCATTTCCTGCTGGGCGGTAACGGCTGGCAGGACAAGCCCATGCCCGGCAACGTCGACTATCTCGGACACATCTATACCCGGGACCACAACACCTTCAACTGCACACCTCGCGCAGTACTCAACGTGAACCGCGACAGCATGGCGAAAAACGGTTGGTCACCGGCGACCCGCATCTTCGAGGCTGCCGGGGCCGGTGCCTGCCTCATTTCCGACTGGTGGCTCGGGATTGAGGATTTCCTGGAGCCGGAGCGGGAGGTGCTGGTGGCCCACAGTGCCGAAGATGTTGCGGCTCATCTGGACGGTCTCACCCGTAAACGGGCTCGAGCCATGGGTGAGGCTGCACGTCGCCGGGTACTGGCGGAGCACACCTATTCGCGGCGTGCTGAACAGGTGGAAAGCATTCTGGAAGGATTTGATGCTGCCCGGACGGCTGAACTCGCCGCCCGGACAACCACGGTGTCAACAAGCGGAACGGAACACGTCAGTGGATCGAATTTCGGTCCACCAGCTTGAAGAATCGGCTGGTTTCACCGTTGGCGGTTTTGTCCTGATAGACAAAGGCGAGGTTCTTTTCTGAACTCATCCCAGGATGTGGGCGAAAGACTCTGTTCTCCACTGTAACCCGGAAAATCGATGCGAATGATTCCCGGGTCGCCGGCGGAGGCCGTAGCCTGAACAAAGGCGGGGTGACCACCGCGCGATTCGGCCCAACGCTGAATCACTTCGTGATTGGTCGTCACGTGGTTTTCTCCGGGCATGGCACACCTCCGTTGAAGCGGATGGAGATCCAGAGTCTAGGCGGGTCCGGGACCGGAACCCATCGTTAACAATACGGAAACTTCCGGAGTACGAATGTCGAACAACCCCACTCACCCGGACTTCGGCCCACCAGCCCTGTCACAGAACGGCAGCAGCGCGGGAGCTGATTGATGGTGCCGAATGGGCTTCGCATACTGATGACCAGCGACACCGTCGGGGGAGTCTGGACCTATTCAGTGGATCTCGCGGAGAGTCTGTGCAAGGCCGGAGCGGAAGTAGCCCTTGCCACCATGGGGGCGCCGCTTTCCGGGCCGCAGTGGCAGCAGGTCAAGGGTATTCCTCGCCTGCAGATATACGAAAGCCTTTATCGACTGGAATGGATGGACGATCCCTGGGGCGATGTTGCTGCGGCCGGTCGCTGGCTGAAAACCGTTCAACAACGCTTTCGTCCCGACATCGTCCATCTCAACGGGTATGCTCACGCCTCGCTCGACTGGCAGGTTCCCTGCATAGTTGTCGGCCACTCCTGCGTATTATCATGGTGGCAGGCAGTTCACGGCGAGCCTCCACCCCGGCGGTTCGAACCGTACTACCGTGCGGTACGGCACGGCCTGGGCTCAGCCGACAGGGTGGTTGCACCAACGCGCGCCATGCGCAATGCCCTGCAAACCCACTACGGTCCACTGCCCGGTACTTGCGTCATCCACAACGGACATAATCCGGCCCTTTTCCGTTCGGGCCGAAAACGGCACGTTGCACTGTCCGTCGGACGCCTCTGGGATGAAGCCAAGAATGTCGGGGCCGTTGCCAGGGCCGCGGAAAAACTCCACTGGCCACTCCGCGTTGCTGGTGAAAGCCGCCACCCGAACGGTTCGCACACCCGTTTGCCCAATGTCGAGTTCCTGGGACACTTGTCACCCGAACGCCTTCGTCCTTTCTATTCCGAGTCCGCGGTCTATGCTTTTCCGGCGCGCTACGAACCTTTCGGGCTGTCGGTACTGGAGGCGGCCCTCTCCGGCTGTGCACTGCTGCTGGGGGATATCGCCAGCCAGCGCGAATTGTGGGATGGCGCCGCGCTATTCGTTCGGCCGGATGATAAGGAGGCCATCCAACAGGGATTTTTCCAGCTTACACGGGATGGTGCCCTGCGCAGTCGACTGGCTACCGCGTCTCGAAAACGGGCACGCCGTTACTCACTGGAAGCCACCACCGCCGCTTACGCCAATCTCTATACCGAACTGCTCGGCTCCCGTAGCCGGGAGCAAACCGATCTTTCGGCCTGTGAGAGTCCGCAAACCGGTGGGTCCCGTCGGTAAATGGCAGGGCCCACACAACTGAAAAGGAAAACATTCATGAACGACCCGATGCGCATCGTATTCCTCGGCCTGTCACTCACCTCCTCCTGGGGAAACGGGCACGCCACGACCTATCGGGGCCTTATCCGTGAATTGGACGCCCGGGGCCACGATATCCTTTTCCTGGAGCGAAACGCACCCTGGTACGCCTCGAACCGGGATATGCCGGAACCTCCCTATGCGCGAGTTATTCTTTACGAGAATGTCGCGGATCTGAAAAAGCGATGCGAAGAAGCGGTTGCGGAAGCCGACCTGGTCATTGTCGGCTCCTATGTGCCCGATGGCGTCGAAGTGGGTCGATGGGTGCAGGAAAAGGCACAGGGTGTCACGGCTTTCTACGATATCGACACACCGGTAACTTTGGGAAAGCTCGAGCGCAATGAGTGGGAGTACATTTCTCCCGACCTGATCCCCGAATACGATCTTTACCTCTCCTTCACGGGCGGCCCTACACTGAGGCGCCTCGAAAGAGAGTACGGTGCCCCTCGAGCCCTGCCCCTGTATTGCTCGGTCGACCCGGAAATCTATTATCCCGCCACCATGGCACCGGCCTGGGACCTCGGTTATCTGGGCACCTATGCCGCCGATCGACAGCCCACGCTTGAACGTCTGCTCATCGAGCCGGCGCGGCGCTGGCCGTCGGGACGTTTCGTGGTGGCGGGCCCGATGTACCCGGATAAAGTCCGCTGGAGCGACAATATCACCCGCATCGAACACCTGCCCCCGGCCGAACACCGGCGGTTCTACAATAATCAGCGCGTGACCCTGAATGTCACCCGGGCCGACATGGTGCAGCTTGGTTATTCGCCCAGTGTTCGACTATTCGAAGCTGCCGCTTGCGGCATTCCCATCATCAGCGACTACTGGGAAGGCATCGATGAGCTGTTCGATCTCGGACCCGAACTGCTGATTGCCGACACCCCGGTAGAGGTACTGGACATCCTCGAAAAAATCGATCCCGAGGAGCTGCAAACCATCGGCCGTCGCGGACGCAATCGCATCCTTACCCAGCATACTGCCGCCCACCGTGCCGCCGAACTGGAAACCTACGTGGAGCCCCTGATTTCCAGCAGAGGATTGATTGCTCCGGAGCGCAATACAACCGCCGCACAACCCGGAGCAAAGCCGGTATAGATTGCCAGCAGTCTCTCAGCAAACAACTTTCGGGGGACGTCACTTTCTCACGAGCTTTCTCACCGTCCGAAAGCATCCGCATGAGAGTCTCAACATGGAAACAACGCCAGCACTATGGCTGACCCTGATCGGCTTGGCGATTGTGTGCGTCGCGCTGGTCAATGGACTGCTTCGGAAGTTGCGGCTACCGGCGCTGGTAGGTTACATCCTGATCGGCTTCACCATACGCGTGGTCGACCAGCGCTGGCCGCTGCTATCTCCGCCGGTGGAGCACGCGTTCTCTCTACTCGCCAGCATCGGGATTGTCACCCTGCTGTTTCGGGTCGGTCTGGATAGCAATCCCCGCAAGCTGATGCGCGAACTCCCGCTGGCAAGCATCATCGGCATCGGCAACCTTGCGGTTTCAGGCCTGGTGGGCTTCTAGGCGGCCCGCCTGTGGCTGCGTTTCGAGCTTGTCCCTTCACTGGTCGCGGCTGCGGCCCTCGTTGCCACCAGTGTGGGAGTGTCATTGGGAATATGGCGTGAGGCGGGCACACTCGACACGACTCACGGCCGCCTTTTGCTAGACATTGCCGAGCTCGACGATATCGTCGGCATCATCCTCATGGGCCTGTTGCTTTCCGTCCTTCCCATTCTATTGGGCAACACCAACAACGGTGATCTTTGGGGCACCGTCGGCAGCGGCGCCCTGCTGTTCTTTATCAAGTTCTTTCTGTTCGCGGTCGGATGTCTGCTGTTCGCACGATATCTGGAGAAACGCCTTACCAGCTGGAGTGCACGGTTCGAGCCGGACACCGGCCTGATGCTTCTGGTACTGGGATTCGGATTCGTGATCGCCGCCGTCGCCGGCTGGCTCGGTTTCTCCCTGGCCATCGGCGCCCTCTTTGCCGGACTGGTCTTCAGCCGCGATCCGAAAGCTATCCAGACCGAGGCCTCCTTCAACGACCTTTATACTTTCTTTTCACCGTTTTTCTTCATCGGTATCGGCCTGGACATTAATCCGGCCGCGTTAACTGGAGGGCTGCAGCTGGGATTGGTGCTGTTGCTCGCAGCTATCGCCGGCAAACTATTGGGTGCCGGTCTACTGGCGTGGCCGTTTCTTTCAGGCACTGGGGCGATACTCATCGGCATCAGTATGGTACCGCGAGCGGAGATCGCGATGGTGATCATGCACCACGGAAAAGCGATAGGCCCCGAGGTGGTGCCGGATTCGCTGTATGCCGGCATGGTACTGGTCACTGCTGCCACATCGCTCCTCGCTCCACTGGCACTACGGCCGTTGATCGGCCGTTGGCGCCGACATCTTTGATACAAAAGTGGATATCGCCACTATTCGCACGTTGTTCTACGTTTATCGGACAGGATGCAGCAATATCAATGGATTTCTGGCCGGCAAAGCGCGCAACCTCGTTGAAAAGCAGACAGTCTGTTGATGAGCAAAGGTACGGGCTGAATCGACCAACCGACGATCAAGCGGTCGGCCATCTGCACTGTTGCTCGGTGCTTCCAAACACGTTTCAGTAATTGATTAGCCAGGGAAAGGCGATGAAAACCACCACGCAAGCTGCTCTCGTTGGCATCATAAGTCTGGGTCCCGGTTTGGCGCGTGCCGAGGCGGACGTTTCCGTCACAAAAACAGCAACGCCGGAAATAGCCGTCGAGAATCGCTCCATCGACTACCGGATTGTCATCACCAACCTCGGCCCCGATGTGGCCCAACGCGTCGAACTGGTGGATGATTTGCCCGAAGAGGTCGGGTTGCTCCAGATTGACAGCCGTTGCATCGTCGAAACCCCTACCAGGCTCCGTTGCCTACTCGGAAACATCGCCGAAAACGAAAACCGCATAATAGAGATACAGACAAGGGCAGACGCGATTACCGAACTGCCGCCGGTACAGCGAATCATCACCAATCGTGCCGGCATTGAACCGCGGGAGGATGATCCGTTTTTCGATAACGATGCGGATGAAGTCGACGTTGTTGTCGTGCCGGAGGAGGACGCTGCCGATCTGAGTCTGAATCTCAGTAGCCGTATCATCGACAACGGCGACGTTCAATTCACGTTGGAGGTATTCAACAACAGCGCGCTTGGTGTCGATAACGTGACCACGATTTTTCGAATGGATGAACTGGCGCTTTCGGAACTTTCTGAAATCAGTTCCACCCGGGGCAGTTGCCTGACGCCACGGGATACCTGTATCGGTGAAGAGTGCGAGGGGATCGAGAATGAACCGATCGAGGTGATTTGCAACCTGGGTACACTGACCGCGACCGCAACCGAACGCGCCTTCATCACCGTTTTCAGGCAGAGCTCCGAATCCTTGAGCGCCACCGCCGAGGTAAGTGGAGACCGTGCCGACCCCAACCTCGACAACAATAGCGATACCGAGATCACCGACCGGACTGGCATCACTATCGCCCTGGACCAAATCAGCGGCGGGTGTATCGCCTCCAGGCTGGCGGCCGGGCGACCAATTGAGCGGGACCTGAACCATTTACGCCGTGCTCGTGATCGCATGAAGCGCTTCGCCTGGGGACGCCGCTTTGTTGCTGCCTATTATCATTCCAGTCCGGCACTGTCGCGCTATATCGGTCGGCACCCTCACCTGGCGGTGTTTGCCCGTATTCTACTCAAACCGGTTATCTTCATTGCACGCCGCCTCTGAACCCGCTCTTGTGCATGGAAAGTTTCCCGACGTAGGAGCGAAGTGACGCTCTCTACCGTCCTTTAACTTTGTCGTCTACGGTTGTCTGCAGGGGAGCGGTGAGAGTCACGCATTCGACTCATATACGACCGGCAATCCAGTGCTCGTCTGAACAGGGGGCATTCCGTGAGTGCGATCGTCACAGTGACCATGAATCCCGCCGTTGATCTCTCCGGGACCGCCGAACGGCTGCTGGTAGGCCACAAAACCCGCTGCGGGACGCAAGTCCGCGAGCCAGGCGGAGGCGGCATCAATGTGGCCGGAGGCATCCATGCACTCGGAGGCGATGCCCTGGCGTTATACGCTGCCGGCGGTCCGAACGGGAACGAACTGGAACGGCTGTTGAAAGACCGCGGACTAAAACAGCAACGCATCGCCATCGAGGGCGATACACGAAACGATTTGGCAATACAGGAAAAGGCCACCGGTAAGCTGTTTCACTTTGTCTTTTCCGGCCCGTCGCTCTCTGAGAGGGAGTGGCAACACTGTCTGGAATCCGTCAACACGGTCGAGCCGGTGCCGGATTACCTGGTGCTGAGCGGAAGCCTCCCCCCGGGCGTGCCGGCGGACTTCTATGCCTATGCCGCACGCGCCGCGACCGAGCGTGGCACTCGGGTGATACTGGACAGCTCCGGGCCCGCCCTGCGCCCTACCCTGGAAGCGGGGGTCTTTCTGGTCAAGCCGAACCGCAAGGAGTTCGGCCAGTTCGGAGTCCCCGAAGACGCCGGCCATGAGATCTATCTGGATGCCATGCAGGAGATGGTGAACGATGGCCTCGCCCAAGTCGTGATCGTCACCCTGGGGTCTGACGGGGCCCTGCTGGTCAGCCGCGCCGGGGACCGCCTGCATCTACGCCCTCCACCGGTCGAAGGCATCAGTCCGGTTGGGGCTGGAGACAGTTTCGTTGCCGTACTTACCCATCAGCTGGCCCGTGGCAATAGCCTGGTCGAGGCATTCCGATACGGCATTGCCGCTGCCGCCGCCGCAGTCTTGACTCCCGGTACGCAACTGTACAGTTCCGATGCCATAGAACAGATGTATCGCCGCATGATCGAGTGAATTTGATCGGTTGCTCATTCAATACAAGGAGATCTCGTCATGGCTAATGTGGCAATCAACGGACTGGGGCGCATCGGACGCGCCACCCTGAAGCTCATCATGGACAATCCTGATCTGGAGCTGGTCGCAGTCAACGATCTGGGACAACCCGAGCAACTCGCCTACCTGTTGCGCTACGACACTGCCTATGGCCGCTACCCAAAGGAGGTCGCCAGCCGCGAAGATGAATTGGTGATCGAGGGCCACACTATTCGGGTATTCAATCAGAAAGATCCCGAACAGCTGCCCTGGGGTGATCTGGGGATCGACATCGTGTTCGAATGCACCGGTGTCTTCACCAACCGCGAAGGTACGGAAAAGCATCTCAAGGCGGGAGCCAAAAAGGCAATCCTTTCGGCCCCGGTTAAAGGCGGGGAGATGCAATTCGTGGTACCGGGTGTCAATGAATCCAGCGAAGATGTTTTCTCCACGGCGAGTTGCACCACCAACTGCATTACTCCGGTTATGGAGATCATGGGGCGGCGTATCGGTATCAAAAAGGCAATCCTCAATACCATACACGCCTACACCAGCTCACAATCCATCGTCGATGGCCCCTCCAAAAAGCTCGAGCGGGGCCGGGCCGGGGCCGCCAATCTGGTACCTACCAGCACCGGCGCGGCGAAGGCCACGACCAAGGTTCTGACCCAGTTTGAGGGCAAATTCGACGGGCTCGCAGTACGCGCACCGATCGTGGTCGGTTCGGTAGCCGATATCACCTTCATTGCCGAACGCGAGACCAGTGTCGATGAGGTCAACAACATCTTCCGTGAGGAAACATCTCCGATCGCTACAACTATGTGCTTGGACTGGCGGACGAACCCATAGTCTCTTCCGACATCATTCAGGATCCGCACGCCGCGATTGTCGACCTGCGGATGACCCGGGTAGTGGATGGTGACCTGGTCAAGGTGCTGGCCTGGTACGACAACGAGTGGGGCTACGCCGGGCAAATGGTGCGTGAGGCGGCGCGGCTCGCACGCTGAGGTGCCCTGCCCATTATCCATAAGTCGCCCCTCAGCGAGTCACTGGCCGGCCAGACCGCTCCTGCGCATCCTGCGCCCGCGGCATTCGTGCATCCATGCACATCATGCAAGGCGCGCCCTCACAGGAAGGGTTGTTCCCTTTGACGCGCAGGGATGCGCTAATGCCGCGAGGGCAAGGATGCCCAGGAGCGGTCAAGAGGGCGCAACGCCGCAGATGGCCGGCCAGCGGCTCGCCCGAAGGGAACCCCGCAAATAGCCCAATGCGGGGTTGCGCCCCTTGAAAAGGGCCGGGCCATTATGGCCAGGACGGCCGGTATGCGGCGGGAGGGCAGGAGGCCCGGAGCCGCTCCCTGCGGCCGCGCCGTGCCTTGGGCCATTTGCGGGGTTCTGAGGGGTGACTTATGGATAATGGGCAGGGCTTGCCTACCTGCGCTGTCATATGGGATCTGGACGGGGTCATTACCCGCACGGCAGACACACACGCCCGTGCCTGGAAAGCGACATTCGACCCTTTTCTACGGGCCTGGAGCGAGCGGCATGGGCCCCAATTGGCGCCGTTCGCGCTTCCTGACGATTACCTCGAGCATGTGGACGGGAAGCCGCGCCTCGATGGAGTGCGTGATTTCCTGGCCACGCGGGGTATAGCACTACCTGAAGGATCCGGTACCGATGGCTCTCAAGACTGGACCATTCACGGACTCGGCAAGGCCAAGAACGCCCGCTTCCGGGAATTGGTCGAGAACGAGGGTGTTCAGCTCTACGACAGCACACTGGCACTCATCCGTTCTCTGCGTGGTTACGGTGTTTCACAAGCGGTAGTCTCATCCAGCAAAAACTGTCGGTATATTCTGGAGCGCTGCGATCTGCTGGATCGATTCGAGACTGTGGTGGATGGCAATGATATCGAACAGCGCGGTCTGGCCGGAAAGCCCTCACCGGATCTGTTCACCGAAGCGGCAAAGCGCCTGAAGTGCAATCCCGCCGAAGCCGTCGTGGTCGAGGATGCGGTCTCCGGAGTCAAGGCCGGCAGGGAGGGCCGTTTCGGTCTGGTTATCGGGGTCGATCGTGGCGGGAACCGGGAGATGCTTTCCACCAGCGGGGCAGATCGGGTGGTCAGCGATCTGGACGAGCTGAAAGTCGATGACCTGTTGAAACGGTGAGCCTGAATGCGGGATGCCCTGGCAAATTTCGATGCAATAGCCGCCGGTCTCGACCGCCGTCCTCCTGTGCTGTTCCTTGACTATGACGGAACCCTTACACCCATTGTCGACCACCCGGAAGCCGCCATCCTGGCACCGGCCATGCGAGACAGGCTGGAACGACTGGCGGTGCGCTTCCGGGTAGCCGTGATTTCCGGGCGCGATCTGGTCGATGTGCGAGAGCGGGTCCGTATCGAAAAGCTCATTTATGCCGGCAGCCACGGCTTCGATATCCAAAGCCCGGAGATACGCCTGGAGCAACCGCGGGCACGTGGTTATTTGCCGGCGCTGGATGCCGCCGAACGCCAATTGCACGAGGATCTGGACAAAGAACCGGGCGTTCTGATCGAGCGCAAACACTTCTCCATTGCCGTGCACTACCGTCGGGTCCCCGAAGGGGAGCAGGCGGCCATCAGAGAAAGCGTGAATGCGCTCGCCGACCACAAACACCTGCGCGTAACACACGGCAAAAAGGTGATTGAACTGCAGCCTCCGGTGGCATGGGACAAGGGCCATGCCCTGCTCTGGCTGATGGAAGCACTCGCAATCGACCCCGACGCCGTAACGCCCGTCTACCTCGGCGATGATATCACCGACGAAGACGCCTTCAAGGTGTTACCAGCGCATGGGGTAGGCATCCTGGTTGGAACGCACGAGGGTCCCAGTGTCGCCCGATACCGGCTGGCCGATCCCGGTGCAGTGGCACACTGGTTCGACCGACTGCTGGCAAATACCTACTGAACGAACCGGAGAGACATGTCCCAACCCCACGACAAAGAACAGCGTATTCCGTGGCATGCGCTTTCCGGCGAGGAGGCACTGCAGCGCGTCGACAGCAATCAGCGAGGACTGGATGACCAGGAGGCCCGCCGCCGTCTGGAGGAATACGGCCCCAATTATCTGCGTGAAAAGCATCCAAGGCCCTGGTGGCGCCGACTCCTGGATCAGTTCACTAACGTTCTCATCATCATTCTGCTCATCGCCTGGGCCATCACCTCCATGCTTGGGCAATGGGTCGATGCCGGCGCCATCTTTGCGGTGGTGATCATCAACGCCGCGATCGGTTTTTTTCAGGAGGGCAAGGCGGAGAAGGCGCTGGAGAGCATCAAGGGGATGCTGTCGCCCCAGGCCACTGTATTCCGCAACGGCCGACGCACGACGATAGCAGCCGAGGAGCTGGTTCCGGGCGACATTGTCGCTCTTTCGGCGGGCGATCGGGCGCCTGCCGATCTTCGGCTTTTGAAAGCCAAGCGGCTACGCATTCAGGAGGCTGCACTGACCGGCGAGTCCGAGGCAGTCAGCAAGCGTCCCGAACCAGTCGGCGAGAAAACCGACCTCGCCGATCGCAGTTCACTCGCCTTCGCCGGCACCATGGTAGCCGATGGCAGTGCTCGGGGAGTCGTAGTGGAGACCGGCCGGCGTACCGAAATCGGAAGGATTTCAGAGATGCTCGAGGAGGTCGAGCAGGTGCAAACGCCGCTGCTGCGCCAAATCGACCGCTTCGCCAAAGTCCTCGCAGTGGTGATTGTCGTCATCGCAACGGCGATGGCACTCTACGGTGTCCTGGTGCATGGCTATGACCTGGAGGAGATGTTCCTCGCTTCCGTCGGCCTGGCCGTCGCTGCGATCCCCCAGGGCCTGCCGGCACTGGTGACGATCACCTTTGCACTTGGCGTGCAACGCATGGCGCAGCGCAATGCGATTATTCGGCGATTGCCGGCCGTGGAGACTCTGGGTGCGGTATCAACCATCTTCTCTGACAAGACCGGCACTTTGACACGTAACGAGATGACCCTGAAGGCGGTTGTGCTCGCCGACAGTGAAATCGAAATTGACGGTGTCGGCTTCGCACCGGAGGGGGGATTTCGGCATACCGGCGAATCCGGTGAACCGGAACAAAAAGGAGAGCCAATCGATCCGGAACACAATCCCCTGCTAAGCCGGCTCTTGCACGCCGGGACACTCTGCAACGATTCCACGCTGGAGCAACGCAGCGGGGAGTGGATCATCAACGGCGACCCGACCGAAGGAGCCTTCATTGTCGCTGCCGCAAAGGCCAGCTGGGATCCGGATGCGGTACGCCGCCAGTCTGAACGCATCGATTCCATTCCTTTCGACTCGGAGCGCAAGTACATGGCCACCCTTGACCGGGAGCCCGGCGGGAAGGCCGTCATCCACGTCAAGGGAGCACCCGAGGTCGTCCTGTCCCGTTGCGAATGGCTGGCATCGCCCGAAGGCGATAGCGAGCTCGACCGCAATGCCTGGAAAGCGAAGATTCGGACCCTTTCAGAGCGCGGCTTCCGTGTCCTTGCAGTAGCGGAAAAACCGGATGAAGGACGTGACTCACTGGAGGACAAAGACGCCGAAAGCGGACTGGTGCTGCTCGGCCTGGCGGGTCTGCTTGACCCGCCGCGTGAATCCGCCATAGAGGCGGTCAAAAAATGTCGCAGTGCCGGCATTCGGGTAAAAATGGTGACCGGAGACCACGCCCTCACGGCACGCGCTATCGGCGGGCAACTGGGATTACAGCACACCGGAAGCGCCCTCACCGGTGCGGATATCGCAGACCTTTCCGACAGTGAGCTGCCACAGCGTGTCGATGAAATCGACGTCTTTGCCCGCGCGGCTCCCGAACACAAGCTGCGTCTGGTCGAGGCCATTCAATCCCGCGGTGCCGTCTGCGCCATGACCGGTGACGGGGTCAACGATGCCCCGGCTCTGAAGCGGGCCGATGTCGGGATAGCCATGGGAATTCAAGGTACCGAGGCGGCCAAAGAGGCAGCCGAAATGGTTCTGGCCGACGATAACTTCGCCACGATTGCCAATGCGGTCGAGGAAGGCCGCACCATCTATGACAATGTCAAAAAGGCCATCACCTTTCTGCTGCCCTCCAACGGCGGCGAAGCGATGTCGATCCTCGGAGCGGTGCTGTTCGCCACTGCGTTGCCAATCACACCGGTACAAATCCTCTGGGTAAACATGGTGACCGCCGTGACGCTCGGACTGGCGCTGGCCTTCGAACCGGCGGAGTCGGACGTCATGGCACGCGCCCCACGCGACCCGGCGGCGCCTATACTCGATCGGTTCCTCGGTTGGCGCGTGATTTTCGTCTCCCTGCTGTTGGTCGGCGCGGTGTTCGGTCTCTTCCTTTGGGAGACCGGACAGGGAGAGAGTGTTGAAGTGGCCCGCACCCTGGCCGTCAACATGCTGGTAGCCGGAGAGATCGTTTATCTGTTCAATGTGCGACGGCTAACGGGAAGTTCTCTTTCCCGCAAAGGGTTGCTCGGCAGCCGTGCAGCGCTTGTGGCCACGGCCCTGGTCATTGTTTTCCAACTACTATGGACCTATACCGGGCCGATGCAGTTTCTGTTCGCCAGTGCGCCTCTGGGACCTTTGCACTGGGGCATCATTTTAGCGGTGGCTCTGGCTATTTTTCTGTTTGTCGAGCTCGAAAAGGCCATCTGGCGGAAGATGCGCAAGAGATAAATCCTGAATCCAGGAGACGGTCCACGTGAACGATTGGGTATTGCAGTACAACCAATATGAACCGGACCACGAGCGTTTGCGCGAGGCACTGTGCACACTCGGAAATGGCTACTTCGCCTGCCGTGGGGCCGCGGCTGAGGCGAAATATGATGAGTACCACTATCCTGCCACTTACCTGGCCGGCGGATACAACCGTCTCACCACGCGTATCGCCGGCCACGCGATCGAAAACGAATCCCTGGTAAGGCTACCCAACTGGCTGCTGCTGGAGCTTCGACCCGAGGGAGGCGAATGGCTCTCTGCCCGAAATGCCTACGTGTATCATCAGCGTCTGGCCATGGACTCCGGCCTGCTGGTAAGGGAGATGCATTTCCGCATCGGCGATGGTGTGCTCCGTTACCAGGAGCGGCGCTTTGTGCATATCGATGAACCCCACCTGGCAGCCCAGGAAGTGACCCTCACTGCCGAAAACTGGAGTGGGCAGGTTGAAGTGGTTGCCGCCATAGAGGGCCGGGTGCGCAACGAAGGGGTGCTGCGCTACCGTGGCTTGGCCAACAAGCACCTTACCTACCTGGAACAGGTTGCCGATGCCGAAGGCGGACTGTTCCTTCAGGTACGAACGACCGATTCCCGTCTGGAGGTAGCACAGGCGGCCCGCCTGATACTGAGTGTCGATGGTAAAGCCTTGCCGGGAAAGGCAACTGCACATACGGAAAACGGGTACGCCAGGGTCAGCTTCAGTGCCCATCTGGAGAGCGGCCAAGCCCTGCGCATCGAGAAAATCACCGCCCTGTACAGTTCCCGCGATCGGGCGATCTACACGCCGGCACTCGAGGCCCGCAAAGCGGTGCGGCGTTGCCCCGGGTTCGACGCTTCGTTCGCGACTCATCAACGACTCTGGCGGCAACTCTGGAAGCACTTCGATATAGGGCTGGAGTTCGCCTCCGGCAACAGTGGCAATGACGCCCAATGTATACTGCGGCTGCACCTTTTTCACACCATCCAGACCGCTTCGCTGAACAGCATGGATCTCGACGTGGGCGTCCCCGCTCGCGGGTTCCATGGCGAGGCCTACCGCGGGCACATTTTCTGGGATGAATTGTTCGTCTTTCCCATCCTCAACCTGCGGCTACCGGAACTCACCCACTCTCTGTTGCGTTACCGTTACCGCCGACTGCCGGAGGCCCGGGCCAATGCCCGCGCGGCAGGTTTTCGCGGGGCCATGTATCCCTGGCAGAGTGGCAGCAACGGTCGCGAGGAGAGCCAGCGTCTGCATCTGAACCCCCGTTCCGGTCGCTGGGGGCCCGATCACTCGCACCTGCAACATCACGTCGGCATCGCGATCGCCTACAACATCTGGCAGTACTATCAAGTCACCCGGGACCTGGAATTCCTCTCCTTCTACGGAGCGGAAATGTTCCTGGAGATTGCCCGCTTCTGGGCCAGTATCGCTCAATGGAACCCCGCTCGGGAACGCTTTGAAATCCGCGGTGTCATGGGGCCTGACGAATATCATGAAGCCTACCCCGGTGCCGATCGGCCGGGTATCGACAACAACGCCTATACCAACATCATGGCGGCCTGGATACTGGCCAGCGCCCCGGAATTGCTCTCCCGTCTGCCTACCGAGCGCTGCGCCGAGGTCCACGAAACACTGAAACTGGGGAAGGATGAGCTGACACATTGGGATAACGTCAGCCGCAAGCTGTTCGTTCCCTTTCATGGAGATGGAATCGTCAGCCAATTCGAGGGTTACGAGCAGTTGGAGCCCTTTGACTGGGAGGGCTACCGGAAGAAGTACGGAAACATTCAGCGTCTCGATCGTATCCTCAAGGCCGAAGGGGATACGCCCAATCGGTATCAGGCCTCCAAGCAGGCCGACGTGTTGATGCTGTTCTATCTCCTCTCCCGCGAAGAACTGGAGGAACTGTTCACACGACTCGGAGTTCACTTCGATGCCAACATGCTGCGCCGAAACATTGACTACTATCTGCATCGAACGTCGCACGGGTCCACTCTGAGTCGCGTTGTCCACGGCTGGGTTCTGGCTCGTGAAGACCGGCCTCGCTCCTGGCACCTGTTCAACGAGGCACTGCAGAGTGACATATCGGATGTGCAGGGGGGCACCACCCCTGAAGGCATCCACCTGGGGGCCATGGCGGGAACTGTCGATATGGTGCAGCGCTGCTATACCGGGCTGGTCACTC
The DNA here is from genome assembly GCF_900102855.1 of Thiohalomonas denitrificans. Taxonomy (NCBI): domain Bacteria; kingdom Pseudomonadati; phylum Pseudomonadota; class Gammaproteobacteria; order Thiohalomonadales; family Thiohalomonadaceae; genus Thiohalomonas; species Thiohalomonas denitrificans. Next base: position 373,150 of record NZ_FMWD01000003.1, on the reverse strand, counting down.
GCGAGGATGTACTGTGGCTCAACCCGACCCTGCCTCGTGAGGTGGCCAGCATTCGCCTGTCTCTGCGCTATAGAGGCCACTATCTGGATCTGAAGATCTCGAGGGAAGGGGTCGAGATACATTCCGGGCCATCCCGTGCCGCACCGATTTCAGTCGGCGTGGAAGGACGGATGGAAGCTATACGGCCGGATGAACGACACTATTTCCCGGTGCAAATGCGGCGATAGCCCATCATTCCACAGCCGCTCATTGGCGACTATTCCTATAGGCATCCCGGAAACACTCGTTTCGGGACTTCAAATAATGGGATGGAGTCCATGAGCAATCCGCAACCGTCACTGAATCGTTCCGGGCGTTATATCAAAGACATGGTCTACGGCGCCAATGATGGCATTATCACCACTTTCGCCGTCGTCGCGGGGGTCACCGGAGGGCAGCTGTCTCTAAATGCAGTGCTCACCATTGGACTGGCTTCACTGTTTGCAGACGGATTTTCCATGGCCGCATCGGACTTCCTCGGCAGCCGGTCGGAACAGCACGCACGCGAAGCCCAGGGGGCGATGCTGGAGGAAAACCGAAGCGCCCTTACTGGAGCTGCGCTTACCTTCACGGCATTCTTGCTGGCCGGCGCCGTGCCCCTGCTCCCCTATCTATTGGCTCATCGCGATTCGCCACTGTTCTTTTATGCTGCACTGGCTACTGCCGCCGCCCTGGCCGGGGTCGGTGCGCTGCGCGCCCTGGTGACAAAACGCTCCCTGACCTGGTCTGCACTGGAAATGCTGGCGATTGGCGGCTTTGCAGCCGTACTCGCGTATGCTGTGGGTTATCAGATCAATGCCCTGATCGCCGTGTAAGCCAGTCAGCCCATTCGCGGCTGACGGTTTCTGCGAACCCAATCAGTGGTCTTCGATATCCGCGTGCAGCTGGCGCAGGACCGCTTCCTCGCGGGCAGCTTCAATACCCTCGAGGACGCCATCTACATCCGCGGGACGCTCATCGCGTTGAAACTCTCCCGTCAACCGGATATCGGCGTGCAGCTCGCCGTTCTCATAGAGGGCCCAGATCTCGTGGGCGTAGTCGGTGGCCATCAACTCCGGTGCATACCGGGCAAAGTGGGCGGTAATCTTGTCCACATCACGCACCAGCATTCGAAACGCGTTGTTATTGCCAGCGGCATCGACCGCCTGTGGAAGATCGATAATAACCGGCCCATCCGCATCGACGAGCACGTTGTACTCGGAGAGGTCACCATGAATCACGCCGGCGCAAAGCATGCGCACTACCTGCCCCATGAGGTTGCGATGGTACTCCACTGCCTCGGCATGGGTGAACATGATATCGTCGAGCCTTGGCGCCGCACTGCCGTCGCCGTCCGTGACCAACTCCATGAGCAGTACACCATCGATGAACAGATGCGGCTTCGGCACGCGCACGCCCGCGTCAGCCAGGCGGTATAGCGCATCGACCTCGGCATTCTGCCAGTCGGTCTCCTGCTCCCCGCGCCCGAAACGGCTGCCCTTGGCCATTGCCCGTGCGCGCCGACTGTTACGCACCTTGCGCCCCTCCTGATATTGGGTATGACTTTTGAAGCCGCGCTTGTTCGCCTCCTTGTAAACCTTGGCACAGCGGATTTCATCGTCACAGCGGACCACGAAGACCGAGGCTTCCTTACCGCTTTTGAGCTGATAAACCACTTCGTCGACGAGTCCGTCCTCGATCAGGGGTGCGATCCGCTTGGGGGTCTTCATGGTGCTCCGAATGATTTGGGGAGATGACTGCGAATGTTCGCAGTACTGCAGGATAAAAAGGTGCGGAAACCGGTACTAAAATCCGGGTACGACAACCCGGCCGGCCCGGTGCTACTCGTCGGCATTCTCGGATGATTGCTCTTCGCCCTCTGCATCGGAAGGTTTGTTCTTTTCAACCTTGCGTTGCAGCTTTTCCTCTTTTTTCTTCTTTTTCTCCAGCTCGCGCTGGCGTTTTGCGAATTGAAAATTGGGTTTTGCCATGCATACCTCACTGTCAGTGATTCGTTGTCGGGGGGCAGAGGCGCCTTGCCTCTGCCCACAGACAAGCTTAGTCGGTGTCGGGCTTCCTGGATTGCAGCCCGACGGCCGTTAGCGGGCCTTGGTCTAGGCGCTCAGCGAACGCCTCCGTCCAGCACCGGGACCGCCACGACGAGGGCCACCCCGGCCTTTACCACCCGGGCGGTGACCCGTCGGTCGCGCGTCCTGATATCGCGGCTCGGGATAGCGAGGCTCCAACCCGGAGATCACCGCCCGCTCGATCTTCTGTCCCGTCAAGCGCTCGATACGCGAGAGCTTCGGCCAGTCCTGGCGACCGATTAACGATACCGCCGTGCCGAGATCGCCGCCGCGTCCGGTACGGCCAATGCGATGGACGTAGTCTTCCGGCGAATTGGGCAGATCAAAGTTCACCACCAGCGAAAGACCTCGAATGTCCAGTCCGCGGGCCGCCACATCGGTGGCCACCATGACCTGAACCCGACGATTACGCAGCTTCTCCACAGACCGGCGCCGTTCGTGCTGGCTCATATCACCATGCAGCGATGTACTGCGATGACCGCGCTCGCGCAACTGCTGCGCCAGGACATCGGCACCCTTCTTGGTCGACGTGAAGACCAGTGCCTGTTCGCCACTATCGTCGCGCAGCACCCGATCCAGCAGTTCCTGCTTGTGGTCAAAGTGATCCGCCTGATGCAGACGCTGGGTGATCGATTCGTGACGCGTCGTGACCTGATCAATCTCGACCCGGACCGGATCCTTCAGCAAGCGCTTCACTACCCGCTGCACCGAACCTTCGAAGGTGGCGGAAAACAGCAGGGTCTGGCGATCGTTCGGCGTGGCAGCGGCGATACGCTCGACGGCATCGACAAAGCCCATGTCGAGCATGCGATCCGCCTCGTCTAACACCAGCAGCTCCAGTCGCGAGAAATCCACGCGGCCGCGCTCCATGTGGTCCATCAGGCGTCCCGGGGTTGCGACCAGCAGGTCCAGCGGCTGGCGCAGCAGTTTCTGCTGCGGCGGGTACGGCATGCCGCCGACGACCGCGCCACTACTCAGGCGCGTGAAATGACCGAGACTGGCAATCGCCTCCGAAACCTGGGTCGCCAGCTCACGGGTCGGCGTCAACACCAAAACCCGAGGTCCGATGCCGCCTTTTGCAGCTGGAGTGAGTAGACGTTCAAGGGCGGGCAGTACGAAAGCGGCAGTTTTTCCGGTTCCGGTCTGGGCCGACGCCATCAGATCGCGCCCTTCCAGAGCCAATGGAATGGCCTGGCGCTGGATCTCACTGGGGGTTTTGAAACCGCAGCGTTCGATGGCACGCAGCAGGGTGGGATTCAGTGCAAGTTGTTCAAAAGACAAATAAATATCCTCAGCCGCCGGCATGGCGACGTGGCGTGTGGACGTGCAGAAGCGAGCACGTAGCGGTGATACCGCGGGACGTCGCAAACCGGTGGGCCAGGAATGAGCTGGACAGGGGAGAGTGACGCGATGGTTGGTAGAACAGGAGGAGTATAGCATGGAATTCGGGGCACTGCTCGCCGTCCTCAAGGGTTCCGGCGCATCCCTTCCGGCGCCATCATGTAGGACACCCTCGATACCCTACGGTTGCACTCAGGTTTAAAAAAGGCCATGCTCTCGGTCATGCATACCCTGGATACGCTTCCCTTCGACAACAGTTACGCCCGGCTGCCGGACGGTTTTTACTCCCGACAGGTACCCATGCCACTGGAGAAGCCGCGACTGGCGGCATTCAACCCCGATGTAGCGACGCTGCTGGGCCTTGACCCGGAAGAGGCTCTGCGCCCCGGTTTCATCGGCACCCTCAACAGCGAGTACCCGCTGGCGGGCAGCCAACCCATTGCCATGCTCTACTCGGGCCATCAATTCGGTCATTACGTGCCGCAATTGGGAGACGGGCGGGCAGTCCTGTTGGGTGAGGTAATCGACCCACGCGGTGCACGCTGGGACCTGCACCTAAAAGGGGCCGGTGAAACGCCCTACTCCCGAAGCGGCGACGGCCGGGCGGTGCTGCGTTCGACCATTCGCGAATACCTCTGTGGTGAGGCGATGCACGGCCTTGGCATTCCCACCACCCGTGCCTTGTGCCTGCTCGACAGCGCAGAGTCCGTTTATCGGGAGAAAGTGGAACGCGGCGCACTGCTGCTTCGTGTCGCTCCCAGCCACCTGCGCTTCGGTTCATTCGAGGTATTCTATTACCGGAGTCAATTCCACCATCTGGAAAGGCTCGCCGACTACGCCATTCACCACCACTTCCCACACTTGCAGGAGGAGTCCGACCGGGTCACGGCCCTGTTCCGGGAAGTCACAGAGCGCACCGCCCGACTCATGGCCCAATGGCAATTGGTCGGATTCGCACACGGTGTAATGAACACCGACAATATGTCCCTGCTGGGATTGACGCTGGATTACGGCCCTTTCGGCTTCCTCGATGCCTATGAGCCGGGGTTTGTCTGCAACCACTCCGACCACAGCGGCCGTTACGCCTTCGACCGCCAGCCCAAGATTGGCCAATGGAACCTCAGCTGTCTGGGGCAGGCGCTGCTGCCGCTCATGGCGGGTGAACCGGGCGAAGCGGCGGAGAAAGCCAACGCCGTGCTCGAGGAGTACGACGGCGACTTCGCCGCCCACTATGCGGCCGGCATGCGCCGCAAACTCGGTCTTCGCGATGAGCGCCCCGAGGACGGAGCGCTCGCCACCGATCTGCTGAAGCTGATGGCCGACACCGGCGCCGACTACACCAACACATTCCGCACCCTCGCCCACTTCGACAGCCGCGCCGACGCCCGCAACGACCGGCTCCGCGATCTGTTCGTCGACCGTGAGGCATTCGACACGTGGGCGATGCGCTACCGTCACCGTCTTCAGATAGAAGACAGCCGCGACAGCGAACGGGCAGTTCGCATGAACGGGACCAATCCCCGTTACATACTTCGCAACTACCTGGCACAAAACGCCATCGAAAAGGCGGAACAGAACCGGGATTACTCGGAGATCGAAGCCCTGCAGATGCTCTTGAAGGACCCGTTTACCGAACGCCCCGGTATGGAGTCCTATACGGAAGAGCCCCCCGAATGGGGGCAGCGGCTGGCGATCAGCTGCTCGTCATGAAGGAATATCGATCTCCTATCATAACCACCGGACTGTGCCGTTTCGGGTTGTCATTTACAGGCAAATCCTGCGAAGACCCCGAATGAGTTATAAACAAGGCACGGCTCTAACGCTTTGAGGTTGGGCCGGAATCTCCAGCAGATCATCTTTCGTGGGACTCGGTGCCGATTCTGAGGTCGGCTCGGACTGGTCGGTTTTGTCCGTTGGACCCGGGGCCCTTTCTCCGGGCACTTCTGCCGGCTCTTTCAGATCGATACGCAACTCCGGGTCGGCAGCCAGGATCTGCGGCGCTTCCAAGAGTGGGATTGTGGAGCCTCCAGGGTCCGTGTAACCGTATTCACCGGCACTGAAGTACTGATCCCCAACCACGGTCTGGCCCGCGTTAGTGCCGGTATAGAGACCATCCGGCGGCGCATCTACTCCGATATCGATAAGGTCCACGCAATCTCCGGCACAGTAGCGGGCTTCGTGGTCGGTTCCGCGAATACCGATAGTGGCCACCGGCGTCGCGATTTGGTGATTTGCCTTTCGTGCCTGGCCGATTGCCCCGGTGACCGCCCGGAAGCCACCGCGCAACAGGGAGAGTGAGCTTTTATCCACCTGGGAATCACCAGTGTGCATAAATTCATCGATCACCAGCCGGGAAGAGGGTCGCAAGGCGACAATACTGTTATCGCTGAAAACGAGTCTGACTCGTGAGTTGGGTCCGGTGCTTATGATGTCGCCCGCGAAAAACGGGGTATTGCGGCGAATCTCCCGTATATCCCCGGAGGAACCCACCACAGTAACCTCGCCGACCACTGCGGCTGCTTTACCGGCCGGCTCCTCCGCCTGTACCGGGAAAGCGAATAAAAGCATCCATCCCAGAAGAGAAACGGGGCTCCATGCAATGGTTAGCTTTTTCATCATTTGCATACCATGGCCTGACCGGCAACGCCACCGCCGACAAGCTCAACCAGCGGCTTCGTCTTCAAGGAGACCTCTTCCCGAGACTCGCCGACTGCCAGTTTCTCGTCCTGCTCCTCATCTTCGTCGTTTGTATCTGCTGTCCTCACTCCTGCATCACCCGTCCCATCAGAACCTGAAGCCAGGGCCGGGTCAGTTACCAACTCTGTCACGGTTTCCACAGCTTCGTTGACTGGTTCAGGTTCAGGTTCAGGTTCAGGTTCAGGTTCAGGTTCAGGTTCAGGTTCGGGTTCGGGTTCGGGTTCGGGTTCTGACGCTACCAGATTCAAGTTGGCTTCGCGCACGATGCTGCCACCGGTAGTGATCGTACCGTTCTCGACGATATCGTTGCCGGCGCGCAAGGTAATCGTTCCAGCATCTGTGGAAAGATCGCCGTTGAGAGTCAGCTTATCCGTGGTTGCGTCGGTTCCCGTGGGACTCGCCTCCAACCAGATATCGTTGCGAGCGGAAACACTACTTTCAGTGGCCACGGTCAGTGGGCTTAGAGCAACAATGGTGATATTGCCGTCGGTATTATCAGGGTTATTGTTGCTGATCCCGGCAGTGCTCAGCCCACCGCTGTTGCGAATGTTGATATCGCCGGCTGTACCCGTGTTCTCGGCGGAGAGTGAAGAAACCCTGGTTTTCAGCGGACTACCGCTACCTCCAACCCCACTCCCGATCCCGGTTGCCGCCGACACACTCAGGTGTGATGCCTCGATGGCGGGAATATCTACCACCGTGTCGGTGATAGCACCATCCGCACTCAAGAATATCTCTGTCGGTGCAAAAAGCCCCGTAAACTCTTCATCGGCACCGCCACCGGGTCCGGTGACGGTGCCGATGTTCAACCCCTGGGCATTATTGAGATAAATCCCGCCGACGCTGGTGGTTCCGCTAACGGTGCCGATCAGGTTAGCACCCCACAGACTTACCTGACCATTTGCCTCGAAGGCGAGACCGTCGGCCGTGATGGAAGTATTCCAGTCCTGTTCTATACCTTCCCCGCTGAAGAGCCCGAGCTTGGTGCCGGCTGCCAGGTTGATGTCGTCGTTCAGATAAAGCATTCCACCGGACTCGGTGCCGAAGGCAAGGTGAGTGGCCGTCAGTGTGGTGGGCAGGGTTATTGTCAGACAAGAGGCTTCATAGCAATATCCAGTCACTGGTTCTCCAATCTGCAAGGAGCGCCCGGAAGTGTAATTGCCCAGGTCCACGGTTCCACTCGTTGAGCTTGTAGCAGCGATCGATGAGTAGTCGGGAGAGAAATAAATGCGGGAATCGGCCAGCAACAGGACGCTGTCTACCGCTTCTATGGAGAAACCTACCACATCGATATAACCCATCTCGGCCTCCTCGGCGATTAACGAGACATGGCTACCCGAGATGGTGTGGCTCATTTCGGAAACGGCGGCAATGTTTGATCCTCTTGCGTTAACGGAGTCTGCGGTTACGCTGTTGTTTATCTTCAGCAAGCCACCCGCCGATAAAGCTATATCACCACCAGCGGCCAGTTTGCCTACCGTGATGGGAGCGCCCACGCCCGTTTCCATGGTGATGTGCCCCGTGACTCCCTGGGTCCTGAATTCGAGGGCGTCCCAATGCGCCGAGCCAGTAAGATCAATGCCGGTGGCCCCGTCTTCGAGCAGGGAATCATTGCGGGTACGTAGCGTGAGGCTACTGTCTTCGGCCAGCAGCACGACACCGTCGGCTTCACCAGCGGAGGCGTTGTCGAATGTGCCGCTGACAAAGATCCCACTTCTAGCTTCCAGAATAATGTTGGCGGTGACGCTCTGGGACTCGATTTCCTGTTCGGTGACGATGAAGGGAGTTGATGTGCCCTCCTCTGCGAACAGGATTGTTCCACTGGTGTAGCTGCCCGTGCTATTGATCAAGTCCGTGCTGGTATCGAAATCATCACTGCCATCCCCCGTACCACCGGTGATTTGGATACTTTCGGGGTCCAGCAGCAGGGTGCCCATTTTTCCCTCGGGCGCGCTGGTGTCGACCGCCCCCTTGAACACCAGTGAATCCCCCGAGACCTCGACGAAGCCGCCGTCACCACCGCGCTCGCCGCCCCGGGCGCTGATCTCGCCATAAGCCCGGGTGGTGTTGTCCGCCCAGACGATCACCTGGCCGCCATCACCCTCATCAAGGGCGTCGGCCTGGATGGTGGTCTCCGCGCCGACGAAGGTGGCAGTGGCGTTCTGTACGTCGGGGTTGTTGCCCTGGTAATCGCCGCCCACGCGAGCGGTGCCGCCGCCGGCGTCCCCGGAGGCATCGATGTGTGCGGCATCGAAGAGTCCGATCTTTTCACCCAGGACCTGAATGTCGCCGCCGCGCCCACCGGGTGTCCGGCCGGCGGCATCGAGAGTCCCGCGCTGGGCAACGATGCCGTTGTCACCGCCATGGAGGATGATTTCGCCGCTCTCCTCGCTGATACTCCGGGCCCGCACCAGCCCTTCGTTGTTGACCACCGTGCCCGCCAGATCCCCGGCTACCCGGGCGGTCATCAGTACCTTGCCGCCGTCGGCGTTGAGCTCGCCGAGGTTCTCCACCCCCGCCTTCTCGGCCAGCGTGGCCTCGTCCACCACCAGACTGATCAGTTGGTCGCCGGCCAGATCCAGAGTGAAGCGCTCCCCCGCCGCCAGCGCTGCCGTGCCCAGACGGGCCTGGACGACCCCCTCATTGGAGGCGTAGTTGCCGGCCAGCACGATATAGCCTTGATCGGCGGCCTTGAGCAGACCCTGGTTGATGACCTCGGCATTCACCATGAAGGTATCCGGCCGGGAGAATTGATAGTTGCCGGCGAGGAAATCCTCATCGGTGATGGCATGGGTGGTTGCGACCAGGCCGTGAACGCTGACCTCGGCACCGGTGCCGAACAGCACTCCGTGCGGGTTGACCAGAAATACCTGGCCGTCGGCCTCCAGGCGGCCGAGGATCGCGCTGGGGTTGCCGCCGACCACCCGGTTCAGGGCTATGTCGCCACTACCGGATTGTAGAAAACGCACCAATTCCGACTGGCCGATGGAGAAATCCTGCCAGTTGATAATGGCTGTATCACTCTGCTGCTCGACCAGGGTGGTGACGGCATCGGGCCGGCTGATGGCAGCCTGACCGGCCGCAAGCTGCTCCCCTGTCGGCCCAGCCAGAGTTGAAACGGGTAACAGCAAGCAAACTGTTATCGAACTGAGCGGAAAGGAACAGATACGGTGAAGTCCCCCAAGGTTCGCGGCCAGACCCGTAATACCCGACCGACCAGTTCCTTCGCACCCGACCACCGGACGCTTGGCCTTTTTGCGGCGAATTACCGGGTCCGGCAAGATGCGCCTTTTGGCTGACCTATTTCTACTCACGGCCTTGCTCCCCCTGCCCGGGATTCCGGACAACTACTAGTCAATATTACTCTTGATAAACCTGCCCCGCTCTCCTTGCCTGGAGCTCCACCACGAAGTCATCTCTACTCCCAACACCCGAGCTTGCCGCGTCGCCGAGGCTCGGCTTTGGCATCCTCGAGAATAGGTTCCAGACCTTCTCTACTGCCGCCATCCATGGCGACATGCGTCGCTCTGTAGGCGTCCTCTTCCTGAAGAACTTACCTCCTGTCATTGCGAGGAGCCTAAGCTACAAAGTAATCTCTACCCAACCGAGATTGCCGCGTCGCCGAGGCTCCTCGCAATGACGGTATCGCTTAGGTTCGGCTTTTTCCTCCTGCGTCACTCCACCGCCCTCGCGCAATGACGAGTGTCAAAATGAAGCGGACAGGGAAACCCAGAACTGGGAATTTCGCCCCTCTCCTGAATCTTTGCCGTCAATAGGGGCAGCCCATTGCAGGTCTATGACGTAGCCTTCGCCAAACAGGGCAGCCAGTCCCAATCCCGCCCCTGCGAGGGAATCTGAACTACTCGGGACGTCGGGGGTGGCCTGCCGGCGTACTGTCCCCACATCGACGAAGCTCCGCGCCTGGAGGCTAGCAAAAACCAGCTTGATGAAGCGGCGCAGCTCAAGGGAGGCCGTTCCCCCCCGATCCCCCCGTTGCCGGGAACTTACAAATCCCCGGACACTGGCGGGGCCGCCTATAGCGTATTTATTGGAGTCCGGCATAACGTCATCGCTCAGCACCGCCTCCCCACGCACCAACAGGCTCCAGCCGCCGCTCCAGGAGTGTTCGTAGCCGCCCCTGAGCTCCAGGCGGGGGGGCAGGGCCTCGTTATCGAGGCCATCGGAATTGGAGTCGAAGTTGGTGGCCAACATGGCCGAAAGATTACTGCTGGCTCCATCTGCATGAAGGTAACTGAAGTCGAAACCCGCCTCCACAAAGCGAACGGCATCGTCACTGAGCGGCACATCCTCCAGATCGGAACGACCCTTGATGCGGGCACCACCGATCACCCAGTTGAGATTGGTGCGGCGACTGCGAATTTGGGGTAAAACGACCTGCACCCGCGCTGTCTCACTGATGCCTTCGATCTCCAGTTCGGAAAATTCGCCGCCCACATCATATTCGGCCCGGGAGTAGCTAAGGTTGAGTCGACTGCCATTGACCGACAGGGGCAGGCCGTAGCCTATACGCCCCTGCCACAGCAGATTGGACTCGGTATGCGTGTAGCCCACATTGAGCCGATCGCCGATCCCGAGCGGACTGTTAATGTAGAAATCAGCCCCGGCCCTCCACTTGCCGACCACCTCCCGACCGTGGTTATCGAAAGTCGCCAGGCCGGCGAAACGGTTTTCTTCCATGGTGAGGTGCAGATCGGTGGTACCGTAATCATCGCCGGGCTGCATCACCGAACGGGCCACCAGCCCGGGCAGGTCGTTGAGCAGCAGGATCTCTCTCTCCAGGTCGGAAAAACGCACGATGCTGCCAGGAGCGACCCTCTGCAAACGACGTTTAAGGAAGGCATCGGAATATAGCTGATTGTCCCTCAAAACCAGCTCGCCCACCCGGCCCTCCACCACTTCCAGCCTCAGGATTCCGTCGCGCATCCGCTGGGCCGGGACGGTGACGGTGGTCAGACTGTATCCCTCCTTCTGATAGAAGTCGGTAAGCCGATCGGCCACTTGGTAGATTTCCCGGAGGGTCAATTCCCGGCCTTCCATTTCGGCCACCACCTCCCGCAGCTCTTCGTCGCTGTGGCGGGTGTTGCCGCTAAAGGTAAAACGCTGAATGGGGATCCGCCGTTCATCATCCGGTGCCGCGGGGCCGGGGGCCGAGGGCGGGTCCAGTTCGGGCAGCGGTGCTTCCGTTGCGGGAGGCGTTGTCCCGGGGCGCAGGGTTTCCTGCACTACGCCCGGGGTAGGCGTCTGGGCCGCCGCCCAGACCGGGATCCCCAGTAGCAGAAAGCCGAGCAATAGAGCTGTGAATCGGGCCGGTACCATCAATCGATAATCCGACAGATTTCAAGTTAAAAAATGTCCATTCAGGGCATGGCGCAGCCGAATAGAGGTTTTATAGTACTGCCGTTGGGGCTTTCTGTACATTCCTGGTTATTTCGTATGGGATCTTGGGTCTCGGCGTTGGCGATGGGTTACGGTGTGCGTCAGGGTACGGGCAAACCGGGCGGTTGGTGTCTGGCGCACCTAACCCATCCTCTGGGGGCGGCGTTTTAGAAAAGAAGTTGAGCTCAGGTTTTGGGGTAAGACAGATGAACCATCACAAAAAAAAGTGGAACCGGCCCACCCCCTTCAGGATCGGCTTGCTGGTTATCCTGGCTGCCGTATCCCTGTTCTACTCCTTTGGAGCCGACAAACCTCGGCTGCTGCAGGCCCTCGACCAACGGGTCCTGGACACCATGTTCCATTGGCGGGGCGAGGAGCCCGCCGGCGGGCAGGTGGTGATTGTCGACATCGACGAAAAGAGCCTCCAGGCCCTGGGTCAATGGCCCTGGCCCCGTGACACGGTGGCGACCATGCTGGCCAACATCGGTGCCGGCAGGCCATCGGCCATTGGGCTGGATATCGTCTTTGCCGAGCCGGATCGCAGCTCCCCGGACCGGGTACTCGCCGAAATGCGCCGGCGCTACCCCGCCGTGTTTGCCGAAACGGAGTTGGCGGCGTTGCTAAGCGATGAAGAATTGAGCAACGACCGAATCCTGGGAGAGACCCTCGCCGCACTGCCCTCGGTCCTGGGCTATGTCATGCAGACCGGGGCCACCGAGACGACCGGCGATGTCCAGCGCACGCCTTTTCCCGCCGCCACTGTCCGTCTCAATCCCAGTGGGATTGATCTGGCCGAATTGACCTTGATCCCGGCCCGCCGGGCGATCCTCAACGTCGAGGAGATATCCCTGGCCCGGAGTGAAGGTTTCTTCAACGTCTTCCCCGATGTGGACGGCTATGTCCGGCGGGTGCCCCTGCTCATGGCGCTGGACGGGATGCCCTATCCCTCCCTGGCCCTCGAACTGGCCCGTATAGGCCTGAACGAGCAGGAGCTGCTGCTCCATGCCGACACCACCGCATACAGCCAGCGTCGCGGACTACTCGGCGTCTCGGTGGGGGAAACCTTCATCCCTACCGATGAATACGGGCAACTGAACGTCAATTACCGCGGCCCCTCCCGCACCTTCCCCTACGTCTCGGCGGTGGAGGTGCTGGCGGGCAACGACCTGGAGATTTTCCAGGATAAAATCGTGCTCATCGGCACCTCCGCCGCCGGCCTGCAGGACCTCCGGGCCACTCCCTTCGCCCAAGTCGTCCCCGGGGTCGAGATCCATGCCAATGTCATCGACAACCTGCTGGCCGGTGATCCGTTGCTCCATGACACCTACACCGAAATCGGCTTCACCTATTTGACGATCATCGGCGGCGGTCTGATGGTGACGGCCCTGCTAGCCTACAGCGGTGCCCTGGCCGGCGGCTTGGGTGCGATGCTGCTGATCGCGGGGGCGGTGTTCGGCAACTACCACCTGTTCTTCCTCAATCACCTGATCGTGGGCGTGGTCTATCCCGTGACCGTCATGGTGGTGCTGTTCATGGTGGTCACCCTCTTCAACTACTTCTTCGAAGGACGCCAGAAGCGCTTTATCAGCAAGGCCTTCGGCCAATACGTCCCACCGGAGTTGGTGGAAGAGATGGCGGCCCGTCCCGAAGAGTTCTCCCTTGGCGGCGAGACCCGGGAAATGACCGTGCTCTTTTCCGATGTGCGGGGCTTCACCACCATCTCCGAAGGACTGGATGCCACCGAACTGACCGAACTGATGAACGCGATGCTCACCCCCATGACGCAAATCATCCACCAGCACCGGGGCACCATCGACAAGTACATGGGAGACGCGATCATGGCCTTCTGGGGTGCCCCCCTGTCCGACCAGGAGCACGCCCGCCATGCCCTGGAGGCCAGCTTGGACATGGTGGCGGCCATCCCCCGCATCCAGAAACAGTTTGCAGCCAGGGGCTGGCCACACATCCGTATCGGGGTGGGACTTAACAGCGGCCCCATGAATGTCGGCAATATGGGCTCGGAATTCCGCATGGCCTATACCGTGCTCGGGGATGCCGTCAACCTTGGCTCGCGCCTGGAAGGACTGACCAAACAGTATGGAGTGGATATCCTGGTCAGCGAAGCCACCCGCAACCAGGTGCCCGGCCACGTCTTTCGCGAACTGGACCGGGTACGGGTCAAGGGCAAAGACAAAGTCGTTGCCATCTTCGAGCCCATGGGTCGGGCCGAACAGCTGGACGCCGAAACGACAGACGAGCTGAAACAGCATCACCGGGCCCTGGACCTCTATCGGAACCGGGATTTCACCGCTGCCGACGCGCTATTTGAGCAACTCCAACACGACCACCCGCAACGCCAGCTCTATCCGCTCTATCGCGAGCGAATCCGTCTCTATCAAAAACAACCTCCACCCACGAACTGGGATGGTGCTTTCACCCACACGAACAAGTAGTACTTATCACATGTGAGACTGCTTAAGGCTGATGACTGTGAGTCCCTCGTATGAAGGCGTATGCGGAAAAGCCCGCAGTGGAAACAGCGGCTGGCAATCAGCTGCTCGTCATAGGAACTGATGCACGTTCACAAGAAGGAAGATTTCCGGTTCTGGCGCCGTTTTCGGTATCATCAGGCGAAACCTGATCGGAACCCAATGGCCATGGACACTACCCTCCTGCCGATCGACCTTGAATTGACCCAGCTGGAAGAGAGCCTTCTCGAGGAATACGCCCGTTTAAGAGAGGATTCGGCAATAGGGCTGGTGTATATCCTCCTGCCGCGGAAACGAACTGAACACTACCTCGCCCGATTGAGACCACTCTACGAAAGACTGCAAGGAACCACCGATACCCACAACCTGCAACTGGTCACGGAATTGCACGATGAGCTCCGGGTTCGGGTCATGGTGCTCCGCAATCTGCTGGAGCGGGAGGTACCCCTCATCTACCTTGAGCGCGCCCTGACCGAAATCATCGATCCGGAGTCCACTTTGAGTATCCGCACACACCCGGCCGAACGATACACGCCGCGACGACCGGAACCCAAGGACGGGATTCTCAGGCGCCTGCTCAGCAGCGTTCCGCTACTCGGAAGCTTCTTTCAGCAAAAAGCCACAGCTTCCGGGATCCGCACCAAAAAAAACACCGCGTCGAATGCAAATTCCGCAGCACCATCGAAGGACTTCCCGGCCAAGAACGTGAGGCGAACGATGGGCTTGCACTACCTGATGGAAGAGGATCGACTCCACCTCATCAAACCGGGCGAGGCACTTCCCCGTATCACTCACAGCCCGGGGTTGCCACCTTCACTCGCCCGTTTCGTCACCCGCGATCTGTCCGAGGCCCATTTCGCCACCCGAGCCAGCTCCAATATTGCCCGTACGCCCGAACAGCTAAAACGAAAACTGGCAGAACGCGAACAGAACCAGTAACCGAACAGGAAACGGCTTTTTCGCAAAACAGCGTTAGTCGGATTCAGGCCGCATATGCGGAAACAGCAGCACATCCCGGATGGAGGGTGAGTTCGTAAACAGCATCACCAGCCGGTCGATCCCGATGCCCTCCCCCGCGGTAGGCGGCAGGCCGTGTTCGAGGGCGACGATGTAATCCTCATCGAAATGCATGGCCTCTTCGTCTCCGGCCGCTTTCTCTTCCACCTGTTTGCGGAAGCGTTCGGCCTGGTCTTCCGGGTCGTTGAGCTCCGAAAAGCCGTTGGCGATCTCGCGGCCGCCGACGAAAAACTCGAAGCGATCGGTCACAAAGGGATCGTCGTCACAGGGCCTCGCCAGAGGCGATACTTCCGTCGGATAACGGGTAATAAAGGTGGGCTCCTTCAACCGGTGCTCCACGGTCTTTTCGAAGATTTCGATCTGTACCTTGCCTAGGCCCCAGGTCTCCTTGAGCGGTACGTCCAGCTGCCTTGCAACCTGACGCGCTGATTCCAAGTCATCGATCTGTGCTTCGGTGAGATTCGGGTTGAACTGGAGGATCGACTCCTTGACTGTGATGCGTCGGAACGGTTCGCCGAAGTGATAGTTCTCGCCCTGGTATTCCACCGTCGTCGTACCAAGCACCTGCTGCGCCACATCCCGCAGCATCGCCTCGGTCAGGTCCATCAGTTCGTGGTGATCGGCGTAGGCCTGGTAGAACTCCAGCATCGTGAACTCGGGATTATGCCGGGTGGAGAGCCCCTCGTTGCGGAAGTTGCGATTGATTTCGAAGACCTTTTCGAAGCCGCCCACCACCAGCCGCTTCAGATACAGCTCGGGTGCGATACGCAGGTAGAGCTCCATGTCGAGAGCGTTGTGGAAGGTGACGAACGGCCGTGCGGCGGCACCACCCGGAATCGCCTGCATCATCGGCGTCTCTACTTCCAGAAAGCCCCGATGCACCAGGAATTCGCGAATATGGTGCACGACCTGCGAACGGATCCGGAAAGTATCGCGGGTCACATCGTTGATGATGAGATCCAGATAGCGCTGACGGTAGCGGGCCTCCTGATCGGTCAGACCGTGCCATTTCTCCGGGAGCGGGCGCAGGGACTTGGTCAACAGCTTCACGCTATCCACCTTGACCGAAAGTTCACCGGTCTTGGTGCGGAACAACACACCCTCGGCACCGACGATATCGCCGACGTCCCACTTCTTGAACTGTTCGTTGTACAAGCCTTCCGGAAGGGCATCGCGCTGCACGAACAGCTGAATCTGACCGGACATGTCCTTCACATGGGCAAACGACGCCTTGCCCATGATGCGCCGACTCATCATCCGCCCGGCGATGGCGACACGGATGTGCTCCGATTCGAGCGTCTCTTCATCCATATCGCCGTAGCGTGCATGCAGCTCGCCCGCCATGACATTGCGCCGAAAGTCGTTGGGAAACGCCATGCCCTGCTCGCGCAGTATCGCGAGCTTCGCGCGGCGCTCGGCAATCAGCTTGTGTTCATCCTGGTTCTTCTGTTCTTCAGCCATCTTTCACTCGGGTTTAACCACAGAGGTCACAAAGGTCACAGAGGACACTGAGAAAATCTCTGTGCGCTCTGTGGTTCAATTCAGTTTCACAGTCCACTTTTCAGGCTCGCCTCGATGAACTGGTCGAGTTCGCCATCGAGAACGGCCTGGGTATTGCCCGTCTCCACACCGGTTCGCAGGTCCTTGATACGGGACTGATCGAGTACGTAGGAGCGGATCTGGCTACCCCATCCGATATCGGACTTGGAGTCTTCCAGTGCCTGAGCCTCGGCGTTGCGCTTCTGGAGCTCCATTTCGTAGAGCTTCGCCTTGAGCTGTTTCATGGAACGATCCTTGTTCTGGTGCTGGGAGCGCTCACTCTGACACTGCACCACCGTGCCGGTCGGTTGGTGGGTGATACGTACTGCCGATTCGGTCCGGTTGACATGCTGTCCACCGGCACCGGAGGCGCGGTAGACATCAATGCGCAGATCGGCCGGATTGATTTCGATGTCGATATCTTCGTCCACTTCCGGAGAGACGAAGACCGAGGCGAAGGAAGTGTGCCGCCGGTTGCCGGAATCGAACGGGGATTTTCGCACCAGACGGTGGACGCCGATCTCAGTCCGCAGCCAGCCGAAGGCGTATTCACCGTCGAAATGAATGGTGGCGCTTTTGATCCCGGCCACATCCCCTTCGGAGACCTCGAGCAATTCCGTTTTGAAGCCGTGGCGCTCACCCCAGCGCAGGTACATGCGCAGGAGCATGTTGGCCCAGTCCTGGGCCTCGGTACCGCCGGAGCCCGCCTGGATATCCAGGTAGGCGCTTTTTTCGTCATGATCCCCGGAGAACATGCGACGGAACTCGAGATCAGCCAGTTTGCGGTCGGCCCCTTCCAGATCGGCGACTACCGACTCGACGGTCGCCTCATCATCCTCCTCGGCGGCCATCTCCACCAGTTCCCCGGCGTCGACGAGTACCGCAACGAGAGAGTCGATGGTGCCGACCACACGCTCCAGCTGGGCCCGCTCGCGGCCCAACTCCTGGGCCCGCTCGGGCTTCTCCCAGACGGAAGGGTCCTCCAGTTCGCGGTTGACCTCTACCAGCCGTTCACGCTTGGTATCGAAGTCAAAGATACCCCCTAAGGGCATCCGTCCGCCCTTGCATTTCCTTGATGCGGGTAACAATGGGGTTGATTTCGATCATCAGAAACTCATGCTCCGAAAAGGTGCGGAAAAACAGCCGGGTATCATACACCACGGCCCGCTTCGGGGTGAACCGGTGGCGTGCTCTCGAGGAATTACCGGATCGGACACGCTCCTTCGGTGACATACCGAGGTACATGTAGAGCGGCGGAAGCCGCGATTCGGCGCTATCGCGACTTCCGTCGCTCCTACATGCACGGACAACAGTTTGGAGACGTATTTAGCCTTCGGTGAATTCGGCGTTCTCGGTGATTTCCGCAGTTGTTGTCCCTTCAGCCGCCGGTTCGATATGTTCGATAATGAACTGCACACTACGGCGGCCACGGTATTCGTTGACGTCGAGTCGGAAGGCGGCATCGACCATCTTCGGCGCCGTTTCCCACATCGCCAGGTCGGCATTGAAGGCGATGGCGTCGAACAGGTGCCCTTCGGAACCGTTTTTTTTCAGCAGCAGCTTCATGTGGCGCTCACCGACGATGCGTTGGGAGACCACTTCGAAGCGATCATCGAAGACCGGTTCGGGAAAACCCTGCCCCCAGGGCACGGCCATCCGCAACGTGTCGGCCAGGTCAAGGTCGATGGCCTCCGCCTCCAGCGGTCCATCGCTCGCCACCACACCGTTGAGATCATCGGCATTCAGATGACGGCGCACTTCGCTGTCGAAGAGTCGTCGGAACTCCTCGAGGGCATCGGCATCGAGGGTCAGACCGGCCGCCATGGCGTGCCCACCGAAGCGTTTCAGCATTGCCGGGGTGCGTGCGGCGATGGCATTGAGGGCATCACGGATATGTACCCCCGGCACCGAGCGTGCCGAACCCTTGATATCGCCCGTACCGGCATCGGTGAAGACGATGACCGGACGATGGACACGCTCCTTGATCCGCGAGGCCAGGATCCCGATTACCCCTTCATGCCAGGCGGGTTCATAGAGGCAGAGCCCGAACGGCAGTTCACCATCGCTTTCCAGGTGCATCCGCTGCAGCTCTTGCATCGCCTCTTCGCGCATGGATTGTTCGGTTTCGCGCCGCGCCCGGTTGAGACCTTCCAGTTCGGCCGCGAGTTCGCGCGCCTCGTGCAGATCATCGCTGAGCAGACAGCGGATACCCACGCTCATGTCGTCCATCCGACCGGCGGCATTGAGGCGCGGGCCGATGGCAAAGCCAAAATCGCTGGATACCAGCCGTTCCGGCTTTCGGTTGGCGATCTCGATCAGCGCCTGGATGCCGGGGCTGCCCTTGCCGGCCCGTATTCGGCCCAGTCCCTGCGCCACCAGGATGCGGTTGTTATGTTCCAGCGGGACCACATCAGCCACTGTTCCCAGGGCAACCAGGTCCAGCAGATGGGCCAGATTGGGCAGCTGAACACCCTGCTGTTCGAACCAGCCCTGCTCGCGCAGATGGGCACGCAGGGCCAGCATGACGTAAAAGATGACGCCCACGCCGGCCAGCGCTTTCGAGGCAAAGCGGTCACCCGGCTGATTGGGGTTGACCATGGCATCGGCTTCGGGGAGGTGTTCACCCGGCAGGTGGTGATCGGTCACCAGGACGCGCATCCCTGCGGCCTTCGCGGCCGCCACTCCATCGAGTGAAGAGATGCCGTTGTCCACGGTAACGATGAGGTCCGGGCGCCGCGCGGCGACCACGGCTACGATCTCCGGAGTCAGGCCATAGCCGTACTCGAAGCGATTCGGAACCAGAAAATCCACCCGCTCGACGCCCATCGATCGAAGTGCACGCACGGCAACTGCCGTACTGGTGGCCCCGTCGGCATCGAAATCTCCTACGACGGTAATCGACCACCCCTCCCGCAGGGCCCTCTCCAGCAGGCGTACGGCGCCGCCGATGCCCTTCAGCGCATCAAACGGCAGAAGCCGCTCCAGGCCGTGCTCCAGCTCCTCCATCGATCGCACCCGCCGCCCGGCACAAACCCGCGCCAGCACCGGGTTCAGGTCGGCAAGTGCTGCCGGAATGGTTCCGGTTTCCCGGCGGACAATGCGTTTGCGGCCCGAGAGCGGCATCAGACCGCCCCTTTCAAGGGGCGCGGTCGCCGCCAGAAGCGGCGCAATCGGCCGCTGGTGATGGTCACTTCCCAGCCGTTACCCGGATAGAGGAGCAATCGTCCCAGTCGCTGCGCCCGTACAGCCTTCACCAGGGGCAGAAACCACTGCTCTTCCCAGAAAGACATTGATAATTCCCACCCCTCACTGTTGGGCGCCGGCAAAGCCAGCAGCCGGTGACCGAAGTTCGGTAACCTATCGAAGGAGTCGGGGACGGCTTCAACCGAACCGCCACCCCGGCGAGTCAAACCGGTAACGAAGCCATCCCGCGTATGCACCGAACCCCAGGGACTTGCTACCGAACGCGGGAGTTCACCCGCCCCCCACGGCCAAAGGCTATTGACGGGAACACACCCGCTTGCGTCCCGTTCCTCGTTGATCGGGCTACCGTGCAGCAACATCTGTAACTCGGTAAGAAATCGATGCCACTCCAGCCGATCGGGACCATCGGGGAGCAGGGGGTGAATATCGCGGCCGACCACCTCATCCACGGGCGTGGTATTGGCGGCACAACTCAACGGCGTACGCATCCGCAAGCCGTCGGTTCCCGCTTCCAGCTGCCAGCCGTCTTCTCCGAAAAGATCATTGAAAGACTTTACCAGCGACTGAATTTCGCGGAACTCCAGGCCGGTTACGGTGCCGGTCAGCATCACCCTGTCGCGATCGGCCACAAGGTGAACTGGGTCCGCCTTCAGCCAGCAGCCCTCGAACGCTTCTCCGGTATCGGCGTACCGGCACAGCGCACCTACAGGAAGGTCGCCATCGACCGGCGTTCGGTCGAAAAGGTGCCAGTAGAGCCGTGATGCCGACTCGGGGAGATGCTTGCGGCGACGGCCGCGCCAGAAAAGGGTCTCCAGCGCAGGCGCCCGGCCCGCGACCGCCGCGGCTTCGAGAAGCCACGGCGCCACCACGGCGAGCACAGGGGAGGAGTCGGTCACTCCGCCATGTTATCGAGAATGGCGCGCTTGACCGAGTCGAGGTTGGCCTCGACCGTCATCAAGCCGCCCTGGCTCTGGGCGATGGCAGTGTCGGGATCCTTGAGGCCGTGCCCCGTCAGCGTACAAACGATCTTGCTGCCTTCGGGGATCTTGCCCGATTTGATGTCACGCATGGCCCCGGCCAGCGAGGTCGCGGATGCTGGCTCGCAGAAGACTCCCTCCTTGCGGGCAAGCCATTTTTGCGCTTCCAGAATCAGTTCATCAGTGCATTCATCGAACCAGCCGCCGGACTCCTTCTTCACGTTCCAGGCCTTGTCCCAGCTTTGCGGATGACCGATACGAATGGCGGTGGCGACGGTTTCCGGTTCGTCCACCATCTCGCCGCGCATGAACGGTGCCGCGCCGGCGGCCTGGTAGCCGACCATGGTCGGGGTCGTATTGACGATGCCGTGATCCTTGTACTCGCTGTATCCCATCCAGTGGGCAGTGATGTTGCCGGCATTGCCCACCGGGATGCAGTGGAAGTCCGGTGCACCGCCAAGCTCTTCGACAATTTCGAAGGCGGCCGTCTTCTGCCCCTGAATCCGGTACGGGTTGATAGAGTTGACGATGGTCACGGGTGCCTCGGTTGCGACCTCCTTGACCAACCGCATGCCGTCATCGAAGTTGCCCTTGATCTGAATCACGGTCGAACCATGCATCATCGCCTGGGCCAGCTTGCCCATGGCGATCTTGCCATCGGGGATGAGGACAAAGGCGGTGATGCCGGCGCGTGAGGCATAGGCCGCCGCAGCCGCCGAGGTATTGCCGGTAGAGGCGCAGATGATGGCCTTCGAGCCCTCTTCCACCGCCTTGGTGACCGCCATCGTCATGCCCCGGTCCTTGAAAGAACCCGTCGGATTGAGTCCCTCGTACTTGACGTAGATGTCCACGTCCTTGCCCAGTTCGCGGGGAATATTGTTCAGCCGGATCAGCGGGGTGTTGCCCTCTCCCAAACTGATAATACGGGTATCATCATGGACCGGCAGGCGGTCACGGTAACGGTCGATCAATCCGGTATAGCGGGTGCGAAAAGGCATGTTGTTTCGTTCCTATGAAATTAACCACAGAGCACACAGAGGGCCGCTCCGAAAAAATTCCTGACTCCGTGCCCTCGGTGGTTTTCAGAAAATCACTGCAAATATTCGAGGCGGATACGGGTCACGTCGCCAAAAATGGCGTCCATTTTGCCGAGCATTTCCATCGCCTTGACCATCTGTCTCTCCTGCACGGTGCGTGTCAGCAGGATGATGGTAACCAGACTCTCGCCCGGCGGCGGCTCCTTCTGGACCACCGCCTCGATGGAGATCTCCAGGTCTGCGAAGGTCCGGGTAAGATCCGCCAGAACACCCGGGCGATCCACCACCTGCATACGCAGGTAATAGGCGGTCTCCACTTCATCCATGGCCAGGATCGATTCATCGGCAAGCGCATGCGGATGGACACCAAGATGCGGCACCCGGCTTTCCGGGGCGCACGAAAGGGCGCGAACCACATCGATGAGGTCCGCCACCACGGCGGAGGCCGTGGGCTCGGCACCGGCACCGGCACCATAATAGAGCGTCGGGCCGACCATGTTGCCCTTCACCACCACCGCATTCATTACCCCGTCCACATTGGCGATCAACTGCCGCTCCGGAATTAACGTCGGATGGACCCGCAGCTCGATGCCATTCCAGGTGCGTCGGGCAATACCCAGGTGCTTGATACGGTAGCCAAGTTCTTCGGCGAAGGTAACATCGTCGCGGGTCACGTGGGTAATACCCTCGGTGTAGACGCGATCAAATTTCAGCGGCATACCGAAGGCGATGGAGGCCATGATGGCCAGCTTGTGGGCGGCATCGATGCCTTCCACGTCGAAGGTGGGGTCCGCTTCGGCGTAACCGAGCCGCTGCGCCTCGGCGAGAACATCGGCAAAATCGCGATCCTCATCCCGCATTTCGGTGAGGATAAAGTTGCCGGTGCCGTTGATAATTCCGGCCAGCCACTCGATTCGGTTGGCGGCAAGTCCTTCGCGCAGGCCCTTGATAATGGGGATACCCCCGGCCACCGCCGCCTCGAAGGCGACTATTACTCCCCGGGCCTCCGCAGCCGCAAAGATCTCGTTGCCGTGCTTGGCGATCAGCGCCTTGTTGGCCGTCACGATATGCTTGCCGTTCTCGATCGCCCGCAGCATCACATCACGGGCCATTCCCTCGCCCCCGATCAGCTCCAGAATCACATCCACATCCGGATTGTCCACCACCTCATTCGGATCGGTGGACAACGAGATACCTTCGGTATCGCAGATGCGCGGTTTGTTCAAATCGCGGGCGCAGGCATGAATCACTTCGATGCCCCGCCCGGCACGCCGCATGATCTCTTCAGCATTCTCTTGCAGGAGATTGATCGTGCCACCGCCGACGGTACCGAGGCCCAGCAGGCCAACCTTGACCGGTTCCATGTTCTCTTCCCCCTCTTTCACAGCAGGCCATCCTTACGGAACATCTCACGGATGCCCCGCACGGCTTGGCGTGTGCGGTGTTCATTTTCGATAAGTCCGAAACGGACGTGGTCATCACCGTATTCGCCAAACCCGATACCCGGGGAAACCGCCACCTTGGCCTCCTGCAGCAGCTTTTTGGAGAACTCCAGCGAGCCCAGATGGCGGTAAGGTTTCGGAATGGGCGCCCAAACGAACATGGTCGCCTTTGGCTTCTCCACTTCCCAACCCAGGTTGTTAAGGCCGTCACAAAGCGTATCCCGACGGCTGCAGTACATTTCACGGATCTCCTTCACGCAATCCTGCGGCCCCTCCAGTGCGGCAATGGCGGCGACCTGGATGGGGGTAAACATGCCGTAGTCCAGATAGGATTTCATACGCGCCAGCGCCGCGACCAGCGTACTGTTGCCACACATAAAGCCAACCCGCCAGCCCGGCATGCTGTAACTCTTGGAGAGAGAAAAGAACTCCACCGCCACCTCTTTCGCCCCGGGAACTTCCAGGATCGAGGGGGCCTTGTAGCCATCGAAAACCAAATCGGCATAGGCGATATCATGCACCACCCAGATTTGGTGTTCACGTGCCACCTCGACAACCTTCTCGAAGAATTCCAGATCCACACACTGCGTGGTCGGGTTGCCGGGAAAGTTCAGTATCAGCATCTTCGGCCGAGGCCATGAATCTTTGATTGCCTTATCGAGCTCAGCAAAGAAGTCGCCCCCGGGGACAAGCGGCACATGCCGGATATCCGCCCCGGCAATGACAAAGCCGTAGGGGTGAATCGGATAGGCCGGGTTGGGGACGAGAACCGCGTCTCCGGGGCCTACCGTCGCCAATGCCAGATGGGCAAGTCCCTCTTTGGAGCCGATGGTAACGATCGCTTCGTTATCCGGGTCCAAATCGACATCGTAGCGATCCTTGTACCAACGGGTGATGGCGCGCCGCAGGCGGGGAATGCCCCGCGAGACCGAATAGCGGTGGGTATCGTTGCGTTGTGCGACCTCCACCAGCTTGTCGACGATGTGTTTCGGCGTGGGCTGGTCGGGATTACCCATCCCGAAATCGATAATATCTTCCCCGCACGCTCGGGCCTTGGCCTTCAGGTCATTAACGATATTGAAGACATATGGAGGTAAACGCTTGATCCTGTGGAATTCTTCAATCAAGTCTGGCGCACCGGATATGGGATTAATGGACGACGTCCGCGGAATTCGCGACGGCGAATGGAAAGCTGCTAACATTACTGAACGTGTGCGTTTCCTGTCAATTGACAGTACGGCAAATAGAGGAGCCGCGCATACTCCGGTTCCGTGCCAGCGAGCGATGCAATTCGTTGTATCGGGCACGGCAAATACGTCCCGGTCCTCAAGCCTGAATCGCACAGCCTACCCAAAAATCACCCAAAAACCGATGAAATTTTCCCAGGACCTTACTGCCAGCGGTTACGCCATCCACGGATATAGCGAAGGCGAGATTGTCGTGGCTCTGCCCGCTTCGGAGGCAGACCGGGAAAACCGCGGCCGTAAACACCTGACCCACAGTTTTGTGATTACCCACGAAGTCCTGTTGGAAGACTGGCCCCCGGAGAGACTTGAGGAACTCGAGGTCGAACATTTCGAGCAGGTAGCGGCTCTGGAGCCGGAGGTGGTCATCTTCGGTACGGGGCCGTCATTGCGTTTCCCGCGACCGGAGATATCCGCTGTATTTGCCGAACGTGGGGTGGGATTGGAGGTTATGGACTCGCGCGCCGCTTGCCGAACCTACAACATCCTTGCCGCCGAAGGTCGCCGTGTCGCGGCCGCACTGCTGATTCCCTGAGGAGCTGACGGCTCCAAAATGCAGGTTGGCGCTGAGGAACGAAGCCCAACCAAATCAGCGTTGGGGTTCGCATAACTCACCCCAACCTACAAAAAAACGATGTTCTCGGACAGGGCTCCTAGGAGCCTGTCCGAGGATAGCGACCGTGGCCAATCAGGCTTGGCCGCACGACTCCATGGATGGAGGAGTTAGAGCGAAGCAGGATGCCAGAGCCGAGTAGGTCCGCCTATTTTCGGACAGGCTCCTAGAGCGCTTCGCCGCTGTAGCCCTCTTTCTCCATGATCTCGCGCATGCGCCGCAGGGCTTCAATCTGGATTTGGCGAACCCGTTCACGGGTGACGCCGATCTGGTTGCCAACGTCCTCCAGTGTACTCACATCGTGCCCGTGAAGACCGAAGCGTCTTTCCACCACTTCCCTCTGTTTGTCAGAGAGTTTGGTGAGCCAGGCGCTAATGTTGGTCTTGAGGTTACTGTCCTGAAGCAGGTCCGACGGGTCAATATTGTTGTCGTCCGGAATGGAGTCCAGCACCGATTTATCAGCATCACGCCCGAGCGGCACATCCACCGATGTAACCCGCTCATTGAGGCTCAGCATCCGCTTGACGTCCTCGACCGGCTTGTCGAGGACCTCCGAAATCTCCTCGGGAGTGGGATCGTGGTCGAGCTTCTGCGCCAACTGGCGCGCCGCCCGCAGATAGACGTTGATCTCCTTGACCACATGGATCGGTAGGCGGATGGTGCGGGTCTGATTCATGATGGCCCGTTCGATAGTTTGACGGATCCACCAGGTCGCATAGGTGGAAAAACGGAATCCGCGCTCCGGATCGAACTTTTCCACCGCGCGGATGAGCCCGAGATTGCCCTCTTCAATCAGGTCGAGCAGTGCCAGCCCCCGATTCAGGTAGCGCCTGGCGATTTTCACCACCAGCCGCAGGTTGGATTCGATCATTCGCTTACGCGCGCTCTCGTCACCCTTTTGGGCCAGGCGCGCATAAAAAACCTCTTCTTCCGCCGACAATAGCGGCGAGAAACCGATTTCGCTCAAGTACAGACGGGTAGCATCCATCTGCCCATCCGGCACATCACCGGCAGTGAACTGGCTTTTCGCCTCCTCGGCATCCACAACCGCTTCCTCCCGGTCTGAACTCTCCTCCACGTAGGCTTCAAAGACCGTGACTTCATTGAGACTTTTCTTGGCCATAGAAAATCCTAGTTTTTTGTGGGTAAATAACGCATGGGATCAACAGGACGTCCATTTTTACGGATCTCAAAATGAAGTATAGACCCTGATTTGGACCTTTGCCCCATTTCGGCGATTTTTTGTCCAGCCCCGACCCGTTCACCCTCCCCGACCAACAACCGACGGTTATGGCCATAGGCACTCAGATAAGTGTCACTGTGTTTGATGATCACCATATTTCCGTACCCGATCAACCCCTTACCGCTATAAACCACCTCACCTCCAGCCGTTGCCAGGATTGGCTGACCGACCCGGCCCCGGATATCGATGCCTTTTTTCCCTTGCTGAAGCGCAAAACGTGTCACCACCTTGCCCGCCGCCGGCCACCGCCATTTGCTGGAGGCGGTAACGTTTTGATTGCCGGAGGGGCTGTTTTGTTCGATGGGTTTTGTCTTGACAGTAGAACGCCTGGCAGCGGGGGCTTGCTGTTTAGCGGCTGTGGTTTCGGCCTTTGGTTTCTTTGGTTTCGGAGGGTCGGGCCGCTGTTCCGGTTTCCTGGCACTGATGGATTTTTCTACAACCGGTTTCGAATAATACGCCAGTGGCTTCAGGGCCTGCGGGTCCACCGGACTCAGTGAGAGTTGCTGCCCGGGATAGATGCGATAGGGAGAGGTGATCCGATTCCAGCGGGCGATTTCACGATAGTCCAGCCCGTAGTTAAACGCGATGGAATAGAGGGTATCCCCGGGTCGGACTTGGTGATACCCCGTGTCCCGCATCTGGGGCATGCTGCAAGCGGAAAGGCCCAGCAGGACACTACCGACTACGAAAATCCGAAACCACCCGCCAGTGTACTGTTGCATGCTTGGCGGTGCTTTCAGCGAGCCGCTGGCCGGCCAGCTGCTAGGCGCGCTTGCACAGGAATGGCGGGCCCTTTCAAGCAAGCGCAACGCCGCAGATGGCCGGCCAGCGGCTTGCCCGAAGGGAGCCCCCCAAAAAACGCAATGACGGCGTTGCAGCGCTTGACAAGGGAATAACCATTGCCTGCGCGCTGCGCCTTGTCCTGACGTTTTTGGGGGGCTCTGAAAGTATCGCCAAGCATGCAGCAGTACACTAGACATCAGTACCGTTCAAGACCAGATACGCGATAATCGCCAATGCGACAGTCACCCAGCCGATGCGATCAATATAGAGCCTCAGGGTACGCTCCATGCGCGCCCCTCCCCACACCATGAGTGCGGACACCAGATAAAATCGACCCCCGCGGCTAATCAGCGAAGCAAGCGCAAAAGCCAGTGGGGGCATGCCTGTTACTCCCGCGGCGATGGTAAACACTTTGTAGGGAACCGGGGAAAAACCGGCCAGGAAAACCGCCCAGAAACCCCACTCGGCGAACCAGCCTCGCACCTCCTGATATTTGCTCCAGTATCCCGCCTGATGCAGCATCGGTTCAATCAATTCGAACAGGAAGTGGCCGATAAGATATCCAAACAGCCCCCCGATCACCGACGCAATGGTGGTGATACCGGCATACCGCCATGCCTTGGAGGGATTGGCCAGCGCCATGGGCGCCAGCATCATGTCCGGTGGAATCGGAAAAAAGGAGGACTCGGCAAAGCTCATCCCCGCCAGATAGCGAGGTGCATACGGGTGAACTGC
This sequence comes from Thiohalomonas denitrificans, assembly GCF_900102855.1. Classification (NCBI taxonomy): domain Bacteria; kingdom Pseudomonadati; phylum Pseudomonadota; class Gammaproteobacteria; order Thiohalomonadales; family Thiohalomonadaceae; genus Thiohalomonas; species Thiohalomonas denitrificans. The sequence goes on along the minus strand of NZ_FMWD01000003.1, from coordinate 345,287 downwards.
CCAGCGCATGACCCTGCTGTAGATGGCGGAAAACATCAGCTGACCACCTGTGAGCGACCTACCAGGCCCTTCAGCATCGGGACGAAACTCACCGATTCGACCACCTCCTGCTCGCAGACGTCGCCGTGACGGGTAATCACCACCAGCTCCTGCTGCTCACCCTCCCCTACCGGCAGAACCATCCGTCCGCCATCGGCCAACTGATATAGCAGTGCTTCCGGAATCTCGGCTGGCGCCGCGGCGACCAGAATGGCATCAAACGGCGCATGCTGAGTCCAGCCATCGTAACCGTCACCCAAACGCAATGAGACGTTGTAAATGGAAAGTTCACGAAGATGGCGCCTGGCCTTGTGGTAGAGAGCCTCGATGCGTTCCACGCCGTACACCTTCTCGACCAGTTGGGCGAGGACCGCCGTCTGATAACCGCAGCCGGAGCCCACCTCCAGCACCGTTCGGGGCGCCCCCTGCATGACCAGTTCGGTCATGCGCGCAACGATGTAGGGCTGCGAGATAGTCTGACCACTGCCAATCGGCAATGCCGTGTCCTCATAGGCGCGGGTCTCCAGGGCCTCATCGACGAAGATATGCCGGGGAAGGCTTCGCATCACATCGAGCACACGTTTATCGGTCACGCCCTGTTCGGACAACCTTTGCGCCAGCCGTTCGCGGGTACGCTGTGAGGTCATGCCAATGCCCACGTGACGATTCATCGAAGAGTTCCTATCGGTGGCAGCCAGCGCGCAATGGCCTCGATGGCATTGTAGCGAGTGAGGTCCACCTGAATGGGCGTAACGGAAGCGCGGCCGCTTCGAGTAGCGTGAAAGTCGGTCCCCGGACCCGCGTCCTGCTCCGCACCGGCCGGACCAATCCAGTATATGGTCCGATCACGCGGGTCGGTGTCGCGAATGACCGGTTCGGACTTGTGCCGTCGGCCCAGTCGAGTTGCCTCGATACCCTGCAGCGCATCCCAAGGCAGGTCGGGGACATTCACGTTCAGGATCGTATCCGCCGGAAGCGGCGCCTCGCGCAGGCGCTTGATAAGCTCGACCGCCACCCGGGCGGCAGTCTCGAAGTGCTGCGGCTGGTGACTGGTCAGGGAGACCGCGATGGCAGGGAGGCCGAGGAAGCGCCCTTCCATGGCCGCAGCAACGGTGCCGGAATAGAGCACGTCGTCACCCATGTTGGCCCCGGCATTTATCCCCGACACCACCATATCCGGCTCCTCATCGAGGAAGCCGGTGACCGCCAGGTGAACACAGTCCGTCGGGGTGCCGTCGACACGAATCACGTCGGGCGCTACCCGGTGAGCCCGCAATGGCCTTTCCAGGGTCAGCGAATTGCTGGCCCCGCTACGATCCCGTTCCGGGGCCACGACAGTGACATCTCCCAACTGCTTTAGCGACTCGGCGAGACAACGCAGACCCGGTGCCTGGTAGCCATCATCATTGCTGACGAGAATCTTCATTCCTTGCTGACTTACGCTTCTTCGAAGACGCGTACTATACCCGAACAGAGGGGCGGAAGCAGCCGGAGAGCGGTCGTGATAGACTCCGACTTTAAGGTTCATGTCATGGCGAGCAAATATCAAATAACCGAAGAGGAGCAGGCCCTGTTCCGCGAGACGGTACGCGATGCAGTACCGCTTTGCGACGACCGTGTGTCGCCCTATCGCCAGCGCCCTCGACCTCACCCCCAGCAACAGGAGCGCGATGACCGGGAAGTGCTTCGTGACCTGCTTTCCGATCCGCTGGATCCCGCCGATCTGGAAACCGGCGATGAGCTGCTTTTCGCCCGTGCCGGCCTGCAGCACACGGTAACCCGCAAGCTCCGCCGTGGCCATTACAGTATCCGGGCCGAACTGGACCTGCACGGTCTGACCTCCAAAGAGGCGCGGCAGGCCGTGGTGGAATTTCTCGCCGATTGTCACCGACAGGATATCCGGTGCGTACGCATCATTCACGGAAAGGGCAACGGCTCCATGAATCGGGAGCCGATCCTCAAGCGAAAGGTGGCCCACTGGCTGCGGCAGCGGGAGGATGTTCTGGCCTACGCATCGGCCACTCCGACGGACGGCGGCACGGGTGCCGTCTACGTCCTGCTACGCAGGCCCCGCTGATCAACGGGTTGACCGGCTACACGATCCTCCGCCCCGGGCGGCGACCGATGCATAAAATCCTCTTTCCAGCTCTCCAACGTCCGCAGGCAGTGGGCCAGGAGACGGGCACTGCGCTGTTCGGAATCCGACTCCACATAGCAGCGAATTTCCGGGGCGTTGCCTGACGGGCGGAGATGAATGATCTCGCCATTTTCGAAGGTAACCCGCAGACCGTCGGTGATATCCGACCCGACCGGCGAACCGCCAATCCCGAATATTTCTACAAACCCTCCCGGGTCATCTGCCCCGTTAGGGGAAAGGGAGTCCAGCTTTAGCCTCGCCCACTCTGCAGGAAACCCCTGGATCCGATCGCTGGCCGTATGACGGTCTGGCAGTGAGGCGACCAGTCGGGATACACCACCGCTCTCCCGGGCCAGGCGAAGCAGGATCAGCACCACGATCACCGCGTCCCGCGTCGGTAATGGCGACAACGAGCGCTCTTCACGATCAATCCGGGTTGCAGTCAGAAATCCACCGTTAGCCTCGTAGCCGACGACGGTTTTGGCACCTTCGCGGCATGCACGATTCATTGCCTCGATGACAAACGGCGAACCAATCCGCGTTCGCAGCACCTCGCTGAATGCCCCGGTTTTCTCCACAGCGGTGTTGGAGCTGACCGGAGTGACCACCGTATCCGCGCCGAGGTAGCGGGCACAAAGGATTCCGGCAACATCTCCCCGTATCCAGTCGCCATTTTCATCACTGACCATGGGGCGGTCGCCATCGCCATCGGTCGATACGACACTATCGAGGCGGTACTCGGTCGACCAACGCCGGGCCAGTACCCGATCTTCGGCCCTGATGGCCTCGGTATCAACCGGCACAAAGCGCTCTGAATAGCCCAAGGCAATGACCTCGGCACCCAGGGTCGTCAGCACCCGTTTCAGAACTTTACTCGCCACGCTCGAGTGTTCATAAATCCCGACCCTAAAGCCGTCAAGACACCCGGCCGGAAAGAAATCCAGATAGCGCCGGACATAGCGTTCGAATGCGGCGGGATCGACCTTCGGCAGTTCAGGGGGCACCGACAGACTGCCAGCTCTGTCGAAGCGGCTTGCCGGTATCGCAACCATCTGCGCCCGGATCGCGGTTTCGTCGGATTTCAGGATCTCGCCCGAGGGTGTATTGAACTTCAGGCCGTTTCGATCATCCGGGATATGGCTTCCGGTGACCATGATGGCGGGTAGTCCGTTGGACATACCGTAAAGCGCCAGGGCCGGCGAAGGTACGAAGCCGCTGTTGATCACCTGGTACCCTCTGGACCGGGCAGCCGTCGCTACAGCCGCCATGATGCGAACCGTGCTGGAACGCAGGTCACCGGCAATCGCAAGCTTGCCGGGGCCGGTTTGTCCCTGCTGCTCCAGATGCTGGAGGAAGGCCAGGGTATAGGCGTAGCAGACTTCGTCGGTCATAGCTGCAACAGTCCCGCGGGCGCCACTCGTCCCGAACCCGACCCCGCTGCGGACCATGAGTTGCTCGATTTCCCAGTGCCGCTCCATCATTCCCTCAAGCCCGGTCGCCGGTTTCAGACATACGCTGGTAGTCATCCTGAAAACGGACGATGTCGTCTTCACCCAAATAACTACCGGTCTGGACTTCAATAAGCTCCAACGGAATCTTGCCCGGATTCTCCAGGCGGTGGAGTGTGCCCAACGGAATATAGGTCGACTGATCCTCGCTGATCAGGTGAGTCTCCTCATTACAAATGACTCTGGCCGTACCTCGCACGACAATCCAGTGCTCAGCCCGATGGTGGTGCATCTGCAGTGAAAGGGCGGCGCCCGGATTGACGATGATCTTTTTCACCTGAAAACGATCAGCGCGGCTTACTCCTTCATAGAAGCCCCACGGTCGATGTACCCGACGGTGAAAATCGCACTCGTCACGCCCGGCCGCTTTCAATTGTTCGACAATCAGCTTGACCTCCTGGCTACGATGCTTGTCGGCAACCAGAATCGCATCGGGGGTTTCAATGACGATACAGTCTTTCAGGCCAATCGTTGCCACCAGCCGATCTTCGGCACGGATGTAGCTCCCTGTGGTATCTACGGTCAGAGCATCACCCTTGATCACATTGCCGTGCCCGTCGCTCTCTTCGGCATCGCAGAGTGCCGACCAGGAACCGATGTCGCTCCATCCAGCTTCGAGGGGAACCACTACCGCCGAATCGGTGTGCTCCATGACGGCATAATCGATCGAGACATTGGGGCAGGTGGTGAAGGCGGCCGGGTCCAGCCTCGTGAAAACCAGGTCACGGGTTCCCGATTGGTAGGCCTCGGAACAGGCCCTCACGATCTCCGGGGCCCACAACTCGAGTTCCTCGAGAATGCGATCGGCACGAAATAGAAACATACCGCCGTTCCAGTAGTAGTCACCCGAGTCCAGGTATGCTTCAGCCGTCAACGCATCGGGCTTCTCGACAAATCGGGAAACCTGCGACACGCGGCCGCCCTCGACCGCCCGGATATAGCCGTAACCGGTCTCCGGCCGGGTGGGCACGATTCCGAAAGTCGCCAGGGCACCCTCTTCAGCTGCCGTCGCCGCCTGGGCGACCGCTTTACGAAATGCAGCTGTATCCACCAGCAAGTGATCGGCCGGGAGCACGATGAGCAGTTCGTCGGGATCCTTTTCACGGGCAGCCATGGCTGCAATGGCGATGGCGGGTGCTGTATTGCGTCCGAAGGGCTCGAGGATAATCTCGCCCTCCTCGATACCGAGTTCCCGCAACTGTTCAGCCACCAGAAACCGATGCTGTTCATTGCAGATGACCGTCGGGAGCCGCCCGCCATCGATCCCCTCCAGCCGCTCCACTGTTGTCTGCAACATGGTCTTGTTGCCGACAAGGGGCAGGAACTGTTTGGGGTGTGACGAACGCGACAGGGGCCAGAGACGGCTTCCTGCACCGCCTGCGAGAATTACCGGAACCATGACAAACAATCCATGTTTTTCTTCCTGAATGTGGCGTTAGCACGAAATTTTTTCTGCTGACGCTATCTTCTTCCAGTATAGATTGAATATTCCCTTCGGCGAAGACAGACAAAAAGCATTCACGGTTCAAGAAACGACTAACAAGCCCGTTTCTGGTAGGGAATGCACCCTCTTTTTGCGAACCATGCGGCAACACCGGGAACTGGATACCGTTATCTTCCCACTGCAGATTTGGCAGGAGCCTGTTCGAGAACATCGTTTTTGCAGGTTGGGATGAGTTATGCGAACCCCGACGCTGATTTTGTTGGGCTTCGTTCCTCAGCGCCAACCTGCATTTTGGAGCCCATTGCTATTCTCGGACAGACCCACTAGGCCGATTCTTCTTTGGAACGATCCAACATTGACTAGCGGAGAAGGTTTGATGTTAATACACCGCACAGTTTCCCCACTGCTGCTTGCTGTGGGTCTGGCCCTGTCCAGTAGCGCCGTTTCAGCCGCGGAAAGCTTCTGCCCGAAGGGGAGTGACCCGGATCCGGCTGTCCTCTGGTGCGACAGCTTCGAGGATGAGGATCTGGGGCCCAAGGGAACTGTCGCCGAAAACTATGCCGAATATAACGACGATGACGGTGACTTCCGGCGGACGACCTCCCAGAACGCCCATGGAAAATATGCGCTGCAAGCGCGCTTTCAGTCCGGAGAAGTGAGCGCCGGATGGCTCTACAGGCATTTCGGGCGCAACCCGCTGGGCAGCCAAAGCCACGGGAGTTCCGATTTCAGGGAAATCTACTGGCGCTACTACACCAAATTGCAGGACGGGTTTATCGGATACCCGGACAAGAGTTCCCGGGTCACCATCTTTGCCAATGGTAACCGGGCCCAGGCGATGATCGGGCATATCTGGTCGGACTCCAGTGATCGCGCCTATCTGAAGATGGACCCGGCCTCCGGCATCGAGGACGACCGCCTTGTCACGACAAAATGGAATGACTTCAGCAATCTCACCTGGCTGGGCGCGCGAAAAGGAACCACACCGTTGCAGGCCGGGAAGTGGCACTGCGTCGAATCACGTATCAAGCTGAATAGCCCGGGGAAGGCGGATGGGATATTCGAGTACCGGATCGACGGCAAACTGCAGGCCAGCCGCACCGACCTGAACTGGGTGGGCCGTTGGGATGATTACGGGATCAACTCCGTCATGCTCGAAAACTACTGGAACAGCAGTTCACCCGCGGATCAGAAGCGCTATCTGGACGCCTTTGTGATCTCTACCCAACCGATCGGCTGTGTCTCCGTGGCCCCGAACCCTCCGACAAACGTATCCGTACAGTAAGCCTGGGGCTCCCGCCCGGAAGCGGGAGCCCTTCGGACCGGCTTCTATTCGACCTCAAGCAGTTCCCGAAGCACCGTGGTGGCGTAGGTGCCGGGGTCCAGCTGAAAGGCGATTTCCAAGGTGTCGGTCTGCAGATTCCACTCAAGATGGCGGACCGGAAGGCGGAGTGCCCGGCGCTCCTGCTTCAGTCGCGCAGCTTCCAAACCCTCCTTGAAGCTATCCAGGCCGGTCAACACCTGGTCTTCCAGCCGCAGCGCATCCTCTGCAGGCATACGGTGTCCTTCTCCCCAGAGAGGTCCGGTGGGATGGATCTCTCCCGCTCCCACGCGGCCGGGAAGCGCACTGTCGTCGGCCTCGCCGGGAAAGACGGCACTACGTCCGTCCAGCATCAGTACCTCGCCGGTGAGCGGGCGATTCCAGGTGTTGGTCAGGACCCGCTCCGAGAGTACGCGATTGAACAGCCAGGAGCGGGCGGCCGAGAGATAGAGCCCCCGTTTCGTACGGTTACGTTCGCGAAACTCGCCGCGAAACAGGGCTTCGGCCCGGTCCAGGTTCCCGGCACCTCGCCCGAACCGCTGGGGTCCAAAGTAGTTCGGGACACCCTGCGCTTTAATGATTTCGAGGCGCTCCTGCAACTCACCCCGGTCGGCTTCGACCTCGCGTACCACCAGGGAGAAACGGTTGCCCTTCAGCGCACCGCGGCGCAATTTGCGTCCATGCCTAATGCTATCCAGGATCCGGACTTCATCACTCTCCAGTGCGGACCAGTCCGGCTCATCGCTGCCACCCAGCCGCACGCTGAACCACTGGGTGGTGACGGCATGGCGATCCTTCATCCCGGCGAAACTGACATCCACCGGCCGTACACCGGCGAGCCGGGTCAGCAAACGGGCAACGAAGTCGGTATTCGCACCACGCTTTTCGACATGCAGCAGGACGTGTTCGCCAGCGCCATCAGGCGTGACCAGGGGGATTTCATCGACGCGAAAATCCTCCGGCGCTGTGCGAATCACACCGGTTCCGGCGGGACCGCCGTGCGCGAAGGCCCACTCCATGGGCCAGGAGGTCATGGGCGCTCCTCGAGCAAGGCCACGGCGTGGGTGGCGATCCCTTCGGCACGGCCCGTAAAACCCATTTTTTCGGTAGTGGTTGCCTTGACGTTCACCCGACCCGGTTCGATGTCGAGGTCCGCGGCAATGTTCACGCGCATGTTCTCGATGTATTCCGAGAGTCTGGGGGTCTGGGCAATGATGGTCAGATCGACATTGCCGACGCTGAACCCCCTGGTGGTGAGGGTTGCAACCACCCGCCGTAACAGAATGCGACTATCGATATCCTTGAAATCGTCACTGGTATCGGGGAAATGTTTGCCGATATCGCCGAGCCCGGCCGCACCCAGCAATGCATCACACAGGGCGTGCAGAACCACATCCCCGTCGGAGTGCGCCGCCATGCCCTTCTCGAACTCGACCCGAACGCCCCCCAGCACCAGCTGGCGCTCCGGAGCAAAGCGGTGCGCATCATAACCGTGGCCAATCCTCATGCCTCCTCCTGCTGAGCCAGATAGAGTGCCGCCAGGGGTAGATCCTGGGGACGGGTGATCTTGATGTTGTCGCCGTGACCTTCGACCATCTTCGGTCGATATCCGGCCCGTTCGATGGCTGCCGCTTCGTCGGTGACCCATTCGCCGGCTTCCAGGGCCGCCCAAAGGGCTTGCCGTAGCAAACCAAAGCGAAACATCTGCGGTGTCAAAGCGCGCCAGAGCCCTTCCCGGGATATGGTCTCCAGGACATCCCCCCGGCTATCGGTCCGCTTCACCGTATCCGCAATCGGCAGCCCCAACAGGCCACCCACCGGATGTCCCGCCAGCTCGGACAGCAGGGCATCGAGGTCCTCGGCCCTCAGACAGGGACGTGCCGCATCGTGCACCAACACCCAGTCATCATCATCGGCCCGTCCGGCCAGCTGTTCCAGACCGTTAAGGACGGAATGGCAGCGTTCCTCGCCTCCCGGTACCGTTTCCAACGCCACGGGCACCTTTGGTGCCGACCAATATTCATCCTCGGTGTTGATGGCAACCACCAGGCCGCGCAAGCCCCGATGAGACCCCAGGCGATGCAGGGTATGGTCAATCACTCGATGGCCATTGAGTTCCAGGTACTGCTTGGGCCTTTCGCCATTCATGCGCCGGCCGACACCGGCCGCGGGCACCACTGCCCACCAATCGGCAATAGAATATGGGGAGTTCATCGCGCCTCGCGATGCCGCAAGAAGGGTTCGTTCACTCTTCCACCACCTGATAGAAAGTCTCACCCTCTCTGATCATTCCCAGCTCGGTGCGCGCCCGCTCCTCGATGGCCTCTCGGCCCTTCTTCAGGTCACGAACCTCCGCCTCCAGCGCCCGGTTGCGCTCGCGTAATCCGGCGTTTTCCGCACTCTGGGATTCGATAGCGGCATTGAGTTGGCGAACCTTGAGCAATCCGCCGTCTCCCAACCACAGCTTGTACTGCAGGAGCGCCAGCAAGAGGATGAGGGTTGTGGCAAGCAGTCTCATGACGGGACCAGATACTCAGCAGATACACCGAAGATAGCGGTATTTGCATCGCAGAGACGCCGAACATGCCGAGGTTTACAAAATTGCTGATTAGGGTGCGACAGACAGGAAATCCATCGACAAGCGTCTTCATCAGCGAACCTCGACACCCGCAGCGCCTTTGCGGTGTTCCCATCCATCGGGTGGGTGCATCCAAGGATGCCCGGAGAGACCTGTCCGGGCAACCCCAGCCGTCACATTCGAATCACTTCAGGTTGTAGAAAGCACCGCGACCGGGATAACTGGTTTTTTTGCCCAGTGCCTCTTCGATGCGCAGCAGGCGATTGTACTTGGCCACGCGATCGGAGCGGGAGAGCGAGCCGGTCTTGATCTGACCCGCATTGGTGGCCACCGCCAGGTCGGCAATGGTGGTGTCTTCCGTCTCGCCGGAGCGATGGGAGATGACCGCCGTGTAGTTTGCCTCTTTGGCCATTTTGATGGCTGCCAGTGTCTCGGTCAAAGTGCCGATCTGGTTCACCTTGATCAGAATGGAGTTACCGACCCCCTTGTCGATGCCCTCCTTCAGAATCTCGGTATTGGTAACGAACAGGTCGTCGCCGACCAGCTGCACCCTGTCGCCGAGCCGTTCGGTCAGGATCTTCCAGCCTTCCCAGTCGCTCTCATCCATGGCGTCTTCGATGGAGATGATCGGGTACTTGTCGACCCAGGCGGCCAGATAATCGACGAACTCTTCGGAGCTGAGGCTTTTGCCTTCGGATTCGAGGACATATTTGCCATCCTTGTAGAACTCGGAGGCAGCGGCGTCCACGGCCAGCATGATGTCTTCACCCGCCGTGTAGCCTGCCTGTTTGATGGCCTCGAGGATCACCTCGATCGCCGCCTCGTTGGAAGGCAGGTCGGGGGCAAACCCGCCCTCATCGCCGACCGCCGTACTCATGCCCTTTTCCGCCAGTACCTTCTTGAGGGCATGGAAGATTTCGGCACCGTAACGCACCGCCTCCGCCATGCTGGGAGCACCAACCGGCATGATCATGAACTCCTGCAGGTCCACGCTGTTGTCCGCGTGGGCGCCGCCATTGACGATATTCATCATCGGCACCGGCATCGTGAACTCCTGTGCCAGAGACAGGTTGCGATAAAGCGGCAGTTCGTGGGCGGCAGCAGTCGCCTTGGCGGCGGCCAGGGAGACGGCCAACAGAGCGTTCGCCCCGAGGCGCGCCTTGTTGGGCGTGCCGTCCAGGTCGATCAGCAGGCGATCGAGGGCCTCCTGATCATTGGCATCGAAGCCGACCAGCTTCTGGCGGATTTCACCGTTGATATTATCCACAGCCTGGCGAACACCCTTCCCGAGGTAGCGATTGCTATCGCCATCCCGCAGCTCGATGGCTTCACGTGATCCCGTAGAGGCTCCGGAAGGTACGGCCGCGCGGCCAAGCGTCCCGTCGACCAGGAAAACGTCCGCTTCCACGGTCGGGTTGCCGCGGGAGTCGAGGATTTCCCGGCCCCTGATATCACGAATCTGAGTCTTCAGTGTGCTCATCGTCCTTCCCGTTTTCGTTTTTGTTAGATGAAATTCATCGCAAATCTGATGATTCGTGCAGGAGCGGCAGAAGCCGCGAGGGCGGAGCCAACAGGCGGCGGCTCAATCGAACGGAAGTCGCCCCAGACTGATTTTGCAGTTCTTCGCGGCTTCCGCCGCTCCTACATCAATGGCTGTTCGATAAAACCGTGTTGTTTTACCGTGTCATCGAGCGCCTTGAGGGTGCCGAGCAGCCGCTCGATCTCTCCCAGGGGCCACATGTTGGGCCCATCGCTCAGGGCGCTGTCCGGATGCGGATGGGTCTCCATAAACAGGCCGGAAACCCCGGCGGCCACGGCTGCCCGGGCCAGTACCGGAACAAACTGGCGCTGGCCACCCGAACGGCCGCCCTGCCCGCCCGGCTGCTGCACCGAATGCGTGGCGTCGAAGACTACGGGTGCGCCAGTCTCACGCATGCTCGCCAACCCCCGCATATCGGAGATAAGGGTATTGTAGCCAAACGACACGCCGCGCTCGCAGATCATAATCCGGTCATTGCCGGTGACACGGGCCTTCTCCACCACGTGGGCCATATCCCCGGGGGCAAGAAACTGGCCCTTTTTGATATTCACGGGGCGACCCTGTCGCGCCACCGCCTGGATGAAGTCCGTCTGGCGGCAGAGAAACGCCGGCGTCTGCAGTACATCCACGACCTCGGCCACTTCATCCAGCGGCGTGAACTCATGGACATCGGTCAGCACCGGCAACTGGAGCTCCCGCTGCACCCTCTCGAGGATCCGAAGGCCCTCCTCCAGACCCGGTCCGCGCGGGCTATCCGCCGAAGTGCGGTTGGCCTTGTCGAAGGACGACTTGAAAATCAGGGGAATCCCGAGCCGCTCGGTTATCGCCTTGAGTTCGGTGGCCGATTCCAGCACCAGCGCTTCGCTCTCGATCATGCAGGGCCCGGCAATCAGAAACAGTGGCCGGTCAATTCCGGCCTCAAATCCACACAGGTCTATCAAACGACGTTCCGCTCCCGGTATTCGATGGCCGCGCGCACGAAACCGGAGAACAGCGGATGGCCGTCGCGGGGCGTGGAGGTGAATTCGGGGTGGAACTGGCAGGCAATGAACCAGGGATGATCCACCAGCTCAACCACTTCCACCAGGTTGCCGTGGCCGGAGATGCCGGTCACCTGTAAACCGGCTCCGATGAGTCGTTCACGGTAATTGTTATTGAACTCGTACCGGTGACGATGTCGCTCGTGAATCACGTCCCGGCCGTAGACTTCCCGAACGCGGCTGCCATGCTCGAGCCGGCAATCCTGTCCACCCAGGCGCATCGTACCTCCCAGGTCAGAGGATTCGCTGCGGGTTTCGATAGTGCCGTCGGCTTCCATCCATTCGGTAATCAGGGCGATAACCGGCTGCTTCGCCTTTCGGTCGAACTCGGTGCTGTGGGCATCGGAAATACCGGCCACATTCCGTGCAAATTCGATACACGCGACCTGCATGCCCAGGCAAATACCCAGGTACGGCACCCGCCGTTCACGGGCGAAGCGGACTGCCTCGATCTTGCCCTCGACCCCACGCTCGCCAAAACCGCCCGGGACCAGAATCGCATCCATCCTTTCCAGACAGGCGGTACCGGAGCGCTCAATTTCTTCGGAATCGATATAGACAATTTTGACTCTGGTGCGGGTCTTGATGCCGGCGTGCAGCAGCGACTCGGAGAGCGACTTGTAGGCCTCGGTGAGGTCCACGTATTTGCCCACCATGGCGATGGTGGTTTCCTTCTCCGGATGATCCATGGCATCGGCCACTTCCTGCCACTCCGACAGGTTCGCCTCCGGACAATCCAGACGCAGTTTGTCGACCACGATACTGTCCAGCTTCTGCTGATGCAGGAACAGCGGGATCTTGTAGATGCTGTCCACGTCGATGGAGGAAATAACGGCCCGCTCCTCGACATTGGTAAACAGCGCAATCTTGCGCCGCTCCTCTTCGGGAACCATGCGATCAGCGCGACAGATCAAAATGTCGGGCTGTATCCCGATCGATCGCAATTCCTTGACCGAGTGCTGGGTCGGCTTGGTCTTCAGCTCGCCGGCGGTAGGGATATAGGGCAGCAGCGTCAGGTGCATGAACAGTACATTGTCATGCCCCTCCTCGACGCTCATCTGACGAATGGCCTCCAGGAATGGTAGCGATTCGATGTCGCCCACGGTACCGCCGATCTCCACCATGGCCACATCGGCCCCTTCGGCACCCCTGACGATCGACTGCTTGATCTCGTCGGTGATGTGCGGGATGACCTGGACCGTCCCGCCCAGATAATCCCCGCGGCGCTCCTTGCGGATGACGTTCTCGTAGATCCGCCCGGAGGTGAAGTTGTTGCGCCGGCCCATCGTCGTACGGACGAAGCGCTCATAGTGGCCCAGATCCAGGTCGGTTTCCGCGCCATCTTCGGTCACGTAGACCTCGCCATGCTGAAACGGGCTCATGGTGCCCGGGTCGACATTGATGTACGGATCCAGCTTGAGAAGTGTGACCTTCAGGCCGCGTGCTTCGAGAATGGCCGCAAGAGACGCGGCAGCGATGCCCTTCCCGAGGGAAGATACGACACCGCCCGTAACAAAAATATACTTCGTCATGAAGATTCGGGGTCTTAGGTGAAAGGGGGGCTCAAGGCCGCAATCATTGTCGTTTTTTTTGGAATGCTTTTCAATGGCGTCCACGATTCCAGAGCAGTTCGAGTCCGGCTTCCCCGACCGCAGCGACAAACGCCTCTCCATAACAGAGACCGGCCACCGCTGCCGATTCCCCGCGCACGCCAAGAATCGGTATCCGGCCCCGCTCCCACGGTGGGATACCGGCTTCCTGAAAAAGCTTTTTGAGCAAGTGACTGTGGCCCCGTCCGGCGGGCCGGCAGTGCTCACCGCCCTTTCTGAAATGGACGGAAACACTACCTCTGGCAAACAGTTCAGCCTTCAGTCCACGTCCCTGCACGGGACGCAGGCTCAATTCACCCAAACCCGCCGGGAGGACCAGTTTCCCTGCTCCCGACCATTCCATCTGCCAACCCTTCGGAACGGGTTCCAGCGGGGCCATGGCGTAGAGATGGCCGCGGTAACCGCGCACCTCCGCACCTGGCCAATGGACCAGCGGCTCCGAATCACCCCGTGCCGACATCACTTCTTCGGAGATCCGGTTCAGGTTGGCCGTGTCGGGGACGGGAAGGCCCTGAAGACGGATCCAGACCCTCAAGACGTTACGCAGGCGCGCCGGCGACAAGGTCCGTAACGGCTCGGCAGCCAAAATCCCCGGAGCGGCTTCGCTGCCCTCCAGGTCCGCGGTCGCCAGTTCATCGAGCAGTTCGGAGGCCTCGGCACAATGCATGGCGCTGCGGGCTATGGCATGTGCTGCGCCGGACCGGCACTGTGTCAAGCCGGGAAGGATATCGTGTCGGATGCGGTTTCGATCAAAACCGGTGTCGAAATTACCCGGGTCCTCTATCCAGACCAACCCGACCGCTTCGGCCCACCCCCTGAGTTCCGAGCGGGAGAGCGCAAGCAGGGGACGAACCAGCCATCCCTTACCGAGCGGTCGGTACTCCGGCATGCCCGCCAACCCCCGGGGTCCGGCGCCGCGAAGCATTTGCAGCAGGAGGGTCTCCGCCTGATCGTCTTCATGGTGTGCAGTCAACAGAAAGGCATCCGGTTCCAGCCCTTCGACAAAGGCCCGATAGCGCGCCTCCCGGGCGGCCGCCTCCGGCCCTTCACCCAATCGGGGGCGGGCATCGACCTTGACCTGCTCCAGCGGGACGCCCAACCGACGGCAGACGGCCTCACACTGCCGGGCCCATTCGCCGGAATGGGGATGCAGTCCATGATCAACGTGAACAGCATCCAGGGGGACTGTCAGCCGCTCCCGGACCGAAGCCATCAGGTGAAGAAGTACAGTGGAATCCAGGCCACCGCTAAAAGCGACCCGGTAGCGGGACGGGACTGGCAGCTTACCCAGCCGCTCGAGCAGCCAATCAGGATTTGTCAGTCTGTCGGAACCAGGCACTGCTCCATACATCGTCTATTCACCGCCCTCGATGGCGGCACGCGCTGACCGGGAAACGGACGAAAATCCGCGAGGTTCCAGACTCGCCACCGTCACCCGATTCCCGCAGGAACCTGATTGTGACAGCACTGGCAATCAGCCTTTGTCTTCGTAATTACCGAAGCCCATCAGCCGCTCGTAGCGTTGCTCCAGCAGTTTGTCGATAGGAATACCCGTCAATACATCCAGACTCTCGACCAGCGCGGTGCGAAGGCGGGTCGCCATCGTATTTACGTCACGATGCGCCCCACCCAGCGGTTCGCTGATGATCTGATCGATAAGCCCCAGCTGCTTGAGACGCTCGGAGGTGACCCCAAGCGCTTCTGCCGCATCGGAAGCCCGTTCGGCACTCTTCCACAGAATCGAGGCGCATCCCTCCGGAGAAATAACGGAGTAGGTGCTGTACTCCAACATCATCACCCGATCGCCGACGCCGACGGCAAGCGCCCCGCCAGAGCCGCCCTCACCAACAACCGTACAAATAATCGGCGTCTTGAGCCTGGACATGGCAAACAGATTCCGGGCAATCGCCTCGCTCTGCCCGCGCTCCTCGGCCCCGACCCCGGGGTATGCTCCCGGTGTATCGATAAAGGTGAGAACCGGCATCTTGAAGCGCTCGGCCATCTCCATCAGGCGAAGCGCCTTCCGATAGCCCTCCGGACGCGGCATGCCGAAGTTGCGGCGCACTTTTTCCGTAGTGTCGCGCCCCTTCTGGTGACCGATTACCATCACCGGCCGACCTTCCAGACGAGCCACACCACCGATGATCGCAGCATCATCGGCATAGGCGCGATCCCCGTGCAATTCCTCGAATTCCGTGAAAATGCGTTCCACGTAATCCTGTGTATAGGGTCGTTGCGGGTGTCGGGCCAGCTGGGAGACCTGCCAGGCGTTGAGATTGGAGAAGATCTGCTCAGTGAGATTGCGACTCTTTGAGCGCAACTTGTCGATCTCTTCCGACAGATTGACTTCATTATCATCGCCGACATAGCGAAGCTCTTCGATCTTCGCCTCCAGCTCGGCTATCGGTTGTTCAAATTCCAGAAAATTCAGATTCATAGATGTAGTTCTTCGAGGCCGACCTGCTATCGGGATTCGGCGTAGTTTACCGGCTTACACGAATCGCATACAAACCGCTCGTCACAAAGAGGGCAAAAGGGCCCGAAAAAGCCGGGTAAAGGCGAAGAGATTGAGGGAATCCGATACTCCCTGCATCGTCTGCCGCGGACCGTGGCAGAGATTACTGCGACTCGGGGGCATCCTTACCGGAATCCTGCGGTTCCCGTGGCAGAGAGGCCACCACGTCGCCGCGGCGTAACCAGTTTCGGTAGTGAGACTTGTCGGTGGCCAGGATCTGTTCCAGGTATTGCAGGTTTCGGTCGATAGCCAGGTGAAAAGGTTCCTCCTCCTGGCCCCAGCGGACCCTGGCGTGCGCATCCAGGAAGGCATCGACGTGGTCGAATTCGTCCTCGAGACGACGTTTCACGACCTTTTGATAGAAAGTGGGCGTCTTCTCCAACAGATCCAGTTCCGATTCATAACCGGGGAGACGAGCTTCCCGGAACTCCCGGAAGAGTAGCAGGAGCTTCTCGAGATAGGCCCGGTCGGCCATCTGCGCAACCACATCGGCGCTCCCGAGAATCTGACCCAGTTTTCTCACTTCAGTGTTTCGAAAAGGGATTTCTCCTACCGCCTTGTTCAGTACGGTACAGAGAATGATGTGGGTCGCATCGGTGATCGACTCGTCCGAAAAGCCGTGTTTGACAAAATAGTCGGTCATCGAGGCGATACTGCGGCCCTCATGACCCACTGTGAAGCGGGCTCCAGTGCCCTCGGTCTCGTCCAGGCGCCGAATCAACCCGACGTCATGGAACAGTGCACAGGCAAGTACCAGGAGTTTCCCGCGGGAACTGATCCGGACACCGTCCTGGTGCGCCCCGTCCAGCATGGCCGCCACACAGAGAAATACCGCATTGGTGTGTTCCAGGTCATGGTACCAGGCATCACTGGCCCGATATCCGGGATACAGTCCCTGAAACAGCAGCACGATGTGCCTATAGAGGTGCTGCAGACGATCCACCTCGAACTCCGCGTCGATCGCCCGCATGGTGGCAACGACTTCCCGTTCCACCGACTCCGGTTTCTGCGGCTCGATCAGGTCATACAGATTTTGCTTCGCCATGCCCCTCGATTCCCGACCATAGGTCTTCACGCTCTTCAAATTATGGACCGCCGGCCGTCACGGGGATTCCCGGTCAAATCGTGACATTGTTCAACTTTCGATAAATTTCACCGGCGCGCTGGACCGGGAGCGTCGAATTGGGAAAAATGTGACCGATGTCCAAATCCCACCGTGAATCCGTCGTCCCCATCCCGAATCGCCTCTTTCGAGGAGAGCACCGCCTGCGCATCGCCCTCATCGGCATGCCCAACAGCGGAAAGAGCACGCTGTTCGATGCGGTATCCAGTACCTCGGTCCACACTGGCGAACTGGGTGGGACACAGCGGGCTTACCGCGACTGCTCGGTTCAAATCGGCCTGGATGAGGCGCGGGTGGTGGACCTTCCCAGCATCCGCTCGCTGCACCTGCTTCGCAGCGATGAACAGGTCGCGTTGCGCTATCTGCTTTGGGGTGATGAATTGCCTCCGGTGGCCGCCCATGAGCCGGAGGCGCCACCGGCCCCCCTGGCACCTCCTGATGTGATCATTCAGGTGGTGGATGCCACCGCCCTCGATCGGCACCTCGAACTCACCCTGGAGTTGTCGCAACTGGGGCGTCCCGTGGTATTGGCCCTCAATATGATGGATGAGGCCGCTCACAAGGGACTGCACATCAATACCAGAAGTCTTAGCCGGCAGCTGGGTATCCCCGTCGTGCCCACCACGGTTCTGATGGGACACGGCATCTCGGAATTGTTCGCCAAGGCTGCCGAGGCGGTGCGTGAGGAGGTATGTCCGCTTTCCCAACCGGCCAGTCCACACATCTGCGGCCC
This sequence comes from Thiohalomonas denitrificans, assembly GCF_900102855.1. Taxonomy (NCBI): domain Bacteria; kingdom Pseudomonadati; phylum Pseudomonadota; class Gammaproteobacteria; order Thiohalomonadales; family Thiohalomonadaceae; genus Thiohalomonas; species Thiohalomonas denitrificans. The sequence goes on along the minus strand of NZ_FMWD01000003.1, from coordinate 327,699 downwards.
CCTCCAGCCACTCAGTCGGGCACTTAATCGTCCCGATATCCACGCGGCGTTCCGGGTGCCCCACCCCTTTCTGCTGATGCAGGTGGCCATCGGCGATCCCTACTTCGGGGATGAGCTGCAGCAACACTTTCCCGAGCTCGTTCCCGAACTGGAGCGCCTGCGGGGAGAGGCGGAAAAGAACCTGCCGCGCCGGCTGGAGGAAGAGCTGCATGCCGATCGCCATCATCGTGCCGCCAGCCTGTTCGAGTCAGTAACGCGTATCGGTGCATCTCACGAAGGTGGCGGATGGCGCTACTGGCTTGACGAGCTATTCCTGCATCCTCAGTGGGGGCTGGCGGGAAGTCTCGCCGTATTCGGTGCGGTGCTGTTTGTGGTGTTCGAGGTGAGTGCCTGGCTCGACAGCATGACGGCGGCGCGACTGGTGGACTGGGCCGCGGCCTGGGAACCGCAGTCGATCACAGGCGTCGTCGGCAGGGCGGTGGCGGACGGGCTCATCGGATTGGTGGGAATCGTGGTTCCCTACATGATCCCTTTGGTGATGTTGCTGGTAGCCCTCGAGCAGGCCGGCATCATGCAGCGCATCGCTTTCGTCCTGGACCGGGGCTTTCATCGCGTTGGCCTGCACGGCAGCGTTGCCGTCCCGTTCCTGCTCGGGCTCGGTTGCAATGTCCCTGCCCTCTCCGCCGCCGCGGTCACCACCCGCGGACGGGCGCGAGTGGTGGCATCGATTCTGATTACCTTCGTTCCCTGCTCCGCTCGCTCGGCTATCATCCTGGCGCTGGCGGGCAAGTACCTGGGGGGCGTGGGCATACTGTCGCTATTTCTCCTGACGATGGTCGTCATCGCCGTGGTCGGAAAACTGCTCGCCCGCCACTACCCGGAGACCGGCCCCGGGCAGGTACAGGAGATCCCGCCCTATGCACTGCCGTCGTGGCACACGCTATTGAGCACCACCTGGGCGCGGACCAGTGACATTCTTACCATTGTCACACCGCTACTCGTCGGGGGCAGTGTGGTACTCGCGCTGCTGAGCCACGTCGGCGCCGACAGTCTGATCAATACGGTGCTGACACCCATCACCGGTTGGTGGCTGGGGCTGCCGGTGGTACTCGGCGTTCCTATCCTGTTCGGCATCCTGCGAAAGGAACTGTCACTGCTGATGGTTTATCAGGCCCTCGGCACCTTCGAGGTGGGCAATGTCCTCGACTGGGTGCAGATCACCACCTTTCTGATCTTCCTGACCTTCTATATCCCGTGTGTATCCACGTTCGCCGTGATGCTCCGGACCATCGGCCGCCGCTATGCGCTGATCTCGGTAGCAGTTTCGGTGATGGTGGCGCTTCTGGTCAGCGGTGTGGTTCGCCTGTCAATGGAAGCATTTCGCTTTATCAGCGGCGGTTAGCGCCCAGTCCGAAAGCCGCCCGTTCCGCTCCCATCTACATCTTTTTCCCACCTCAATACTGCAATTACCAGTTGCATCGCCTTTACCGCCGACGTGGTCGATGTGGTATCGGAAAGCTCCGGCGGCGCCGCCGCCTCCGGTCCCCGGGCGCTGCTGCTGGTGTTGCTGCTTCTGGGCTGGCGAGTCGTGACCGCGGGAACCCTGAAACAAAGGGGGCGGCTGATCCTTCGCTGGACAAGCAACGGCCGGTCTCTCCGTCCGGGCGGGATTGGCAAGTTTTTACCGGTCAGGCTTCGAAAGGTTGGGGCTCGGGAAGGGAAGGCATGTGACGGGAGACCCGGTCGTAATCGATTTGTACCCGCTCCGGCCCCAGCAGGCGATGCAGACGAGCCATCAATTCCTCTGAGGGCAGGACCCGCCAGGCGTGGCCAAGCACCGCCAGTGCGCTGCCCTTCTGGTTGTGATAGGCGATCACGACCGGACACTGACCCTCACCGCTGGCACGGAGCGCGGCGGCAAGATCATCCATCAGCGACTCGTTCAGGGACTCTTCGTCGAGGTCGATAATGACTCCGTGACCGAAGACCTGCCGCGCCTCGCCCAGTTCATACACTTCCTCGACACTGACGCTGTTTCCTCCGGAATAGTCGTCGACCCCCACTTCACCCTTGACCACGACGAGCCGGTCCTTGCCGAGCTTGTCACGAGCCCGCTCGAAGACCTCCGAAAACAGTTTCAGGTCGATGCGAGCAGTTCGGTCATCCAGGGTCACGATGGCCATCTTGTCGCCGCGGCGGGTGGTCATCACCCGCATACCGCTGACCAGTCCGGCGAGCACCTGGTTTTTGCCTTTTTGTGGTGCCAGCCGGACGATCGGGGCAGTGATGAAATGCCTCAGTTCGGCCTCATGCCGGGTGATCGGATGGCCGGTAAGCCAGAGTCCGAGTGTCTCTTTTTCTCCCGTGAGGCGGATATCATCGTCCCATTCGGGCACGACTTCGTATTCATAGGCCCCTTCCCCCGGCTCGCTGGCGGTCCCGAAGCCGAACAGATCCTCCATGCCCGCCTGGGCGTTCTGCAGGTGCTTTTCAGCAATGCGCAGCGCATCGGGCAGCGCCGCTGCCATGGTGGCGCGATTGGGTCCGATGCTATCCAGCGCACCCGCCCGGATGAGGGCCTCCATGACCCGACGGTTGGCCTTCTTCAGATCAACGCGCTTGCAGAAGTCAAACAGATCCTGGTAGGGACCATGAGCCCGCTCCTCGACGATGGAGGCGATGGCCCCCTCACCCACGCCCTTGATCGCGCCGAGCCCATAGACCACCGCGCCATCCTCGCGAACCGTGAATTTGTAGGCCGAGGTGTTCACCGATGGCGGCACCACATCGAGACCCATGCTGTTGCACTCGTCGATGAGCGTGACCACCTTGTCGGTATTGTCCATGTCGGCCGACAGCACCGCAGCCATGAACGAGGCGGGATAGTGCGCCTTGAGCCAGGCGGTCTGGTAGGAGACCAGTGCATAGGCGGCCGAGTGGGATTTGTTGAAGCCGTAACCGGCAAACTTCTCCACCAGATCGAAGATCTTGATTGCCAGATTCGGATCGATACCGTTCTTTTCTGCCCCTTCCTGAAAAACCGCCCGCTGCTTGGCCATCTCTTCGGCCTTTTTCTTGCCCATGGCGCGGCGCAACAGATCGGCACCGCCAAGCGTATAGCCGGCCAAGGCCTGGGCAATCTGCATCACCTGCTCCTGGTATAGGATGATGCCGTAGGTGGGCTCCAGGATGGGCTTCAGCAGGTCATGCTGATACTGCGGGTCCGGATAGGAGACCGTCTCCCGGCCGTGCTTGCGATTAATGAAGTTGTCCACCATACCCGACTGCAGGGGTCCGGGCCGGAACAGTGCCACCAGAGCGATAATCTCTTCGAAGGAGTCCGGCTGCAGGCGGCTGATCAGCTCCTTCATGCCACGTGACTCCAGCTGGAACACCGCCGTGGTCCTGCACGCCTTGAGCAGGTCGAATACCGGCCGGTCATCCAGCGGAATGGTGGCGATATCCACTTCCTCACCGCTGGCCTGGCGGATATTTTCCAGGGCCCAGTCGATGATGGTGAGAGTGCGCAGACCCAGGAAGTCGAATTTCACCAGACCCACCGATTCGACGTCATTCTTGTCGAACTGGGTTACCAGCCCCTGCCCGCCCGGCTCACAGAACAGCGGAGCGAAATCGGTCAATTTCGAGGGAGAGATGACCACACCACCGGCGTGCTTGCCGGCATTGCGGGTGATTCCCTCCAGGGATTGCGCCATATCGATGAGATCATGCACCTCATCTTCCCGCTCGTAGCGTTCGCGTAGCTGCGGCTCGTCCTCCATTGCCTTCTCCAGCGAAATCCCCACCTCGAAGGGGATCAGCTTGGAGATCTGGTCGACGAAGCCGTACGGGTGGCCCAGCACCCGACCCACATCACGCACCACGGCCTTGGCGGCCATGGTGCCGTAGGTGATGATTTGGGAAACCTTGTCACGGCCATAATGTTCGGCCACGTAGTCGATCACTCGATCGCGGCCTTCCATACAGAAGTCGACGTCGAAATCCGGCATCGACACGCGCTCGGGGTTGAGAAAGCGCTCGAACAGCAGGTCGTAGGCCAGCGGGTCCAGGTCGGTGATGGTCAGTGCATAGGCCACCAGGGAGCCGGCCCCGGAGCCGCGACCCGGCCCCACCGGCACGCCATTGCCTTTTGCCCACCGAATGAAATCCGCAACGATAAGGAAGTAGCCGGGGAAACCCATCTGGGTAATGACACCCAGCTCACGCTCCAGGCGTTCATCATAGGGCCTGCGGAGCTCGGAAAACTCCGGGGCCTCGGTGTCGAAGAGGGTTTTCAGGCGGTTTTCCAGCCCCTCCCTGGATAGCTGGCGGAAGTATTCGTCCATGGTCATCCCCGCCGGGACGGGAAAATCAGGCAGATAGTAGGTACCCAGCTTCAGCTCGAGATTGCAGCGCCGTGCAATCTCCACCGAGTTCTCCAGCGCCTCGGGGATGTCCGAGAAGAGTTCCGCCATCTCCTGCGGGCTGCGCAGATACTGCTGCTCCGAATAGCGGCGCGAGCGGCGCGGGTCATCGAGCGTGCGCCCTTCATGGATGCAGACACGTACCTCGTGACTGTCGTAATCCCCTTTATCAAGGAAACGCACATCGTTGGTGGCGACCACGGGGACACCCATCGCCATGGCCAACTCTATCGCTCCGTGCAGATAATCCTCTTCCCCCTCCCGACCCGTACGCATCAACTCCAGATAGAAATTGTCGCCGAACAGGCGAATCCATTCTGTCAGCAGCCTGGCGGCGACCTCGCGCTTGCCATCCAGAATGGCGCGGCCCACATCCCCCTCGCGCCCGCCCGAGAGCGCAATCAGGCCCCGGGTGCTGTCGGCCGTCAGCCAGCTTTTTTTGATCATGGGCACGCCGCCGTGCTGGTTCTCGATATAGCTGCGCGAGACCAGCTCGGTGAGATGCCGGTAGCCGATCTCGTCCTTGCACAGCAGCAGCAGGCGAGTGGATTGCCCCGGCCCTTCACGGGTCGGGTCTTCGGTTTCGTCCTCGAGCCAGAGGTCCACCCCGACAATCGGCTTCACCCCCGCCCGCTGAGCGGCACCGTAAAATTTCACCAGAGCGAACAGGTTGCACTGATCGGTCAGCGCGACCGCCGGCATACCCGCCTCGGCAGCCGCCTTGACCAGCGGCTTGATGCGGACGATGCCGTCGACCAGCGAATATTCGGTGTGTATCCGAAGGTGGCAGAAGGTAGGTGTCATGGCGGAAACCTACCGGATCGCCCCGAAAGCAACAAGACTTGACAGATGAGCGCCTTCGGTTCGGGCTTTACCATCCCGCCGGATCGCAAATCGTACCGGAAGCGCACGCGTATTTGCTCCGCTGAACCGGAAAATCCCACCTATACTTTCGTCGATAGTATTCAGGACGGAGTCATTTACCCATGCAGGAAAAAGCCATTCAACGGCTCGAGAACCAACTTGACGGCTGGGAGCACCGGATTAACGAGTTGGAAGCCGAATTGGATCGAATCGGACCGCGGACCCGCAGCCGCTATTTCCGCGACGTCCAGGAATTGAAGGAGAGGCGGGATGCCGCAAAGAGTCGACTGAGCCAACTGCGGCTCAAACAGGCAGAATCATGGGAGGAAGAGAACCTGCAGGCGGGTATCATTCGCGTTTTCGATGACATCGGCTGCCGCGTCAACCGGCTGGTCTCGAAGGTTTCACGGACCCACTGATACTCAAATCGATACCAGGGCGTCCCTTGGTCCACACCCCACGGGGCGCCCCTATCCAAATTCCCTTTCCAGCAACCGGCGCACTGGAGCGAACGAGGTCCGGTGCACGGGACTCGGCCCCAGACGGTTCAGGGCATCCAGATGGGCGGCTGTCGAATAGCCCTTGTGGCTGGCGAATCCATAGCCCGGAAACCGGGTGTCCAACTGGGCCATTTCCCGGTCGCGGATCACTTTGGCCACAATTGAGGCCGCACTGATTGCCGGAACCAGCGCATCCCCCCCGATGACGTATTGGACCGGGTACGGCACTTGTGGACACTGGTTGCCATCCACAAGGACGTGTTCCGGCTCGACGCCGAGCCCGTTGACCGCCCTCGTCATTGCCTTCAACGTAGCCTGCAGGATGTTGATCCGGTCAATCTCTTCCACCTCGGCCCGGCCGACCGCCCATGCCGATGCGCTTCCGGTAATCGCCTCGTAAAGTGCCTCCCGGGTGGCCGCGGACAGGACTTTGGAGTCGTCAAGACCCTCGACGGGATGATTCGGGTCGAGAATGACCGCGGCCGCTATTACCGCTCCCGCCAACGGTCCTCTACCTGCTTCGTCGACCCCCGCGATCCGGTCTGACCCGGTGGAAAAATCAAAACGGGTCTGTATCGGCACGCCGGATTCTCTCCTCATTCGAGTTTTTTCGAAAGCATACCCCGGCCCTAACGGCAAAGCACGCGTTGATTTGCATCCGGGCAAATGCGATCATTCACCGGCTGCCGGAACCGGGAAACTCGCCCCGGCAATGAGTAATCCTGCGCTGCCCGGGATATCCACCTCCTGTTGGCAGGTACTGACGAGAGAGGAAGACGCCTTCATCAGGGCGCGCAATGGATGACTTGAATCGGACAGACCGCCGGCCGCCGTGAAGCGGCTCTCGTTTTCCTAACCTTCCGTGTTTGCAGATGATAAGAACCGCTGTTATCGGAGTCGGCTATCTTGGCCGCTTCCACGCTCAGAAGTACGCTGCGCTGCCCCAATCCGAACTGGTCGCAGTCACCGATGTGGATCCGGAAGCCGCCGCAAGGGTCGCCGAAGAGCTGGGCACCCAGGCCCTGTCCGACTACCGTGATCTGTTCGGCCGGGTGGATGCGGTCAGTATCGTGGTACCGACCCAGCTGCATTACCAGGTCGCCAGGGAGTGCCTCGAAAACGGCCTCCACGTGCTGGTCGAGAAGCCCATCACCGCAACCGTCGCCCAGGCCGAGGAGCTGGTGCAACTCGCTCGTCAGCATCAACGGCTCTTGCAGGTGGGGCATCTGGAGCGCTTCAACGCCGCCATTCTGGCCCTGGACGACGTGCTGGTGGATCCGCTGTTCATCGAATCCCACAGGCTGGCTTCCTTCAACCCACGCGGAGCCGATGTCAACGTGGTACTCGATCTGATGATCCACGACATCGAGATCATTCAAAATCTGGTCCGTTCACCGGTACGGGAGATCCACGCCGACGGCGTCTCCGTCCTCACCGACGAGACCGATATTGCCAATGCGCGCATCAAATTCGAAAACGGCTGTGTTGCCAACGTCACCGCCAGCCGGGTCAGCTTGAAACCGCAGCGCAAGATGCGGGTGTTTCAGCATGATGCGTATATCGGCATCGACTTCCAGGACAAGACGCTGAGCATCCACCGCAAGGGTGAGAAGGAGATGTTTCCCGGCATACCGGAAATCACCAGTGAAGAGACCGTCTTCGAAAGCAGCGACGCCATCATGGCGGAGATCGAGGCATTTCTCGACTCCATCGCCGAGGGCAAACCGGCGGTAGTCAGTGGCGAAGACGGGTGCCAGGCACTAAAGACCGCCACCCGTATCACTGAAATGGTCACCCGCAGCCACTAACCCACATATTGACTATTCACCGCAAAGACGCAAAGAGCGCCAAGGAACCAATAACCGACCGCAACACAAGGCGGTGCAGTCGTAGCAAAAAGCAGCAACGCTATGGCGAGTGCAAAACATCTTAAACTCAGTTCCTTGTGCGCTTTGGGCGTTTGCGGTAAATAATCCGGACTAACGAATTCAAGGAGTTCCCGATATGATCCCCATGGTGGATCTCAAGGGCCAGTATCTCGCCATCAAGGACGAGATCGACGCCGGCCTGTTGCAAGCACTGGAAAAGACGCAATTCATTCTGGGCCCGAATGTGCAGGCCTTCGAGCGGGAGACCGCCGAATACCTGGGGGCGGAGCACGCCATCGGGGTCGCCTCCGGGACCGACGCCCTGCATCTGGGACTCATCGCCGCGGGAATCCGCCCGGGCGACGAGGTCATCACCACCCCCTTTACCTTTATCGCCACCGCCGAGGCGATCCGCTACGTGGGCGCCACACCGATCTTTGTGGACATCGATCCCGCCACCTTCAACATCGACTTGGCGAAGGCAGAAGCAGCCATCACCGAGCGCACGCGCGCCCTGCTCCCCGTGCACCTTTTCGGTCAGCCGGTGGATATGCAGGCCGTCGGCGCATTGGCGGAGAAACACGGCCTTTCCGTAGTCGAGGATTGTGCCCAATCGTTCGGTGCAGCCGTCGGCCAGCGGAAAACCGGCACCCTCGGTGCGGTCGGCGCCTTCAGCTTCTTTCCCAGCAAAAACCTGGGTGGTTTCGGCGACGGCGGGCTGGTCACCACCAACTCGGCCGCCATGGCCGAACACCTGCGGGTCCTGCGGAATCACGGCAGCTGGAAGCAGTACCATCACTCCGAGATCGGTTTCAACAGCCGCCTGGATGAGCTTCAGGCCGTCATTCTGCGTGCCAAGCTCAAGCACATCGACCGATACAACGACAGCCGCCGGCGGGTCGCCCACCGTTATACTTCTGCGCTGAAAGAGATGGCCGACGTTACGCCGCCACACGAGGATGGCATCGGCCGCCATGTGTACCACCAGTACACACTGCTGTCGGAGCGCCGGGATGAAATCATGCAGGCGCTGCGCGGCAACGATATTGCCTGCGCTGTCTATTACCCGATCCCGCTCCACCAGCAGGAGGTGTTTGCCGAAGCGTGCCGGGGTGTCGAACTGCCGGTGGCCGAGTCCGTGTCCGCCCAATGCCTCTCCCTGCCGATTTTCCCCGAAATGACCGATGAGCAGGTCGATACAGTGATCGGCGTTATCCGGGAAACCGTCGCCTGAACATTTTAAAAATAGCCACAGAGATCACGGAGATCACAGAGAAAGCCGAGGTTAAAAACTGAAACCGGAAACTCTGGCGTCTTGCAGGATTTTTTACTATGACATCTTTGAATCTCGGTGAGCTCTGTGGTTAAGCAGCAGCGGGTGATGATCATTGCCGGGGAGGCCTCCGGCGAGTCGCGGGCGGCGCGGTTGGTCGAAGAGGCACGCCACCTGCGTCCCGAACTCGAGTTTTTCGGTATAGGAGGGCCGCGCATGCGCGCTGCCGGGGTGGAAACCCTGGTGGACTGCCGCGATATGGCCGTTCTCGGGCTGTTCGAGATTCTCAGGCACTTCCGCTTTATCTATGGCGTCCTTCAGCACATGCGCCGGCTCCTGGCGAGCGAACGGCCCGACCTGCTGGTGTTGGTGGACTACTCCGGTTTCAATCTGAAACTCGCCAAGAGCGCCAAACAGCTGGGCATTCCCGTTTTTTATTACATCAGCCCCCAGGTCTGGGCCTGGCGCCGCAAGCGTGTTTACACCATCAGGGAGTACGTGGACCTGATGGCAGTCGTCTTTCCTTTCGAGGAGTCGTTTTACCGCGAGTATGGGGTACCGGTGCGTTATGTCGGTCACCCGCTGGTCGATGAAGTCGGCAGTGACTTGACCCGCGACGAGGCCGCCCGCAGCTTCGGCCTCGACCCGGACCGGCCGATTATCGGCCTGTTTCCGGGGAGCCGCCGGAGCGAATTGCAGCGTCTTCTGCCGCTATTACTGGAAGCCGCCACGCTGCTGCAGTCGCACATGGGAGAGGCGCAATTCCTGTTACCCCAATCATCGAGTCTCGATCGTCACGAAATCGATGTTCACCTGCAGAACAGCAGTGTCAACGTCACCACCGTGGAAGAGTGTTTTTACGACGTCACCCGAGCCTGTGATGCGATTGCCACCGCATCGGGCACCGCAACGCTGGAAGTCGCCCTGATGGGTGTCCCGCTGACCGTCGTGTACAAGGTGTCACCGCTCAGCTTCGCCATCATGCGGCGGCTGATAAAGCTCCCGCACATCGCCATGTGCAATATCGTAGCGGGCCGCGAAGTGGCACGGGAACTCCTCCAGGACGAGGCAACGCCGCGGGCGCTGGCCGCCGAGCTTGAAGAGCTCCTGCGGCCGCAAAACCATGCCCGCTCAGTGGCAGCCCTCAAAGAGGTGCGCGAAAAGCTCGGTGAACCCGGCGGCGCGGGGCGCGCCGCCGAACTGCTCGAAGGCATGCTGCCGAGTCGATAACGGCTTTTTGACTTCACCGGGTATCAGGCGGTAAACCACCCGACAGACTGCTAGTCAGCACAAAGCAGCGGCGGTGCGTGAAGGTAACTGGCCATCTGCCGCTTCTTTTCGATATCGGCATAAACCCGCAAGGCCCCTTCGCTGCCGATATTCAATACGTTTCCCAGTTCCTGCACTGCGCGACCATGATCATAGGCCCAGAGCGCCAGGTCCATCTCGCCGTACGGGAGTGCGAAGTAGAATTCGTCCTGGCTCTGTGAAAGGCTGTAGGTATCGGTACTCGGCGGCGCCATCCGGATCGACTCGGGGATATCAAAGTGCTCGGCCAAAGCATACACCTGAGTTTTATAAAGATGGGCGATAGGCTTGAGATCGGCCGAGCCATCGCCGTTCTTCACAAAAAAACCCAGTTCATACTCGAGCCGATTGGGCGTACCCACCACCGCATAATTGAAGCGGTCCGCGTAGTGATACTCCAACATCTTGCGGACCCGCTGCTTGAAATTGGTGGCAGCGACGATTTCCAGGTACTCATCCATCCTCAGGCGCTGCTCGTGCAGCTCTCCATCCGGAGATTCGACCACCAGGTTGAAATGATTAATCCGCCCATCCGTGCCGCCGCGAATCACGATTTTGTTGCGCCAGTCACTACCGTACTCGGGGAACACCCGCCGAATGGCGTCATCACGCGTCTGGTAACAACCCAGCGCCTGCAGCGTCGCCGTGATATCACGCACCTCATAGCGGATACCCAACTGTTCTGCGACCATCCGCCCCTTTTCGAGGCTTTCACCCGAAGAGTCGTCTTCCGGCATCAGTAACGCGAACACCCGCTCCGGTCCCACCGCCTCGACAGCCAGCGCGGCACAGACACTACTGTCTACGCCTCCGGACAGGCCCAAAACCATGCCGCGCCGTTTGAGGCTGGTGCGGAGGTGCTCCCGGATCCCGCGACCAATCTGCCCGGCTTCTGCAGAAGGATCCAGCTGCAGGACGTCATAGCTCAGACTCGATTTCGCCTTTATTGAATCTGTCATCGAACCCGGCATCGAATCTGCCATAGGTTACACCCTCCTTAATGCGGCGCCTTCGCCTGTTGTCTGTGCAAATTCGGCAGAGAGATGTTGCTTGTCCACCTTTCCGTTGGCTGTCCGAGGCAACTGGTCCATAATTTCAAACCGCTTGGGAACCATGAACGGCTCGAGTCTTTCGCTACAGCCCGCCTTCAGGTGTGCGGAAGTGATCTCATTGGTTCCATCCGGTTCGACAAACGCCCAAATCGCCTGACCGAGGATCGGATCCTCGACACCGAGTACCGCCGCCTGGTGGACACCTTCGATCCGGCAAAGCGCCCTCTCCACCTCTACGGGACTCACCTTTTCACCACGGCTCTTGATGACATCATCCGACCGTCCGACGAAATAGAGAAAACCATGCTCATCCGAACGAAACAGATCCTGAGTGCACAGCATGCGCTCCCCCGGCCAATACCCCGGCCTGAGCATCCGGGCCGTCTGTTCGGGGCGTCGCCAGTATCCCAGCATCACATGCGGACCCCGCACGTGAAGGATTCCTGTCTCTCCGGGCTCAGCCCGTGAGCCATCGTCGCGCAGCACAAACGCCTCCGTACCCGGAATCGCCTTACCCACGGAACCGGGCCGGAGCGACAACTGCTCCGGATCGAGCCAGGTGGCCCGCTTGCATTCGGTCAACCCGTACATGCTGAAAACCAGCGCTTTCGGAAACACCTCTTGCAGCCCGGCGATAAAACCCTCTGGAAGCGCTGCGGCAGTGTTGGTAACCCGCTGCACAAACGGAAACGTTTTACCGTTGCGCCGGTAGCCATCGATCAGGTTGGCAAACAGTGTCGGTACGCCGGGAAACACCGTCGCCCGCTCTTTTTCCAGCCGTGCCAGCACCTGTCCTGGAAATACAAACGATCTTTCTAGTATCAGGGTCGCTCCGAGTTGAACCGACATCAGTAGCTGGTACAGGCCGTAATCGAATGCCAAAGGCAAAACACAGAGCACCCGATCGCTTTTAGATAGCCGCAGATATTCAATAATACTGGTTGATGCAAACACCATGCTCTGATGGTTCTGCATCACGCCTTTGGGTTCCCCGGTGCTGCCCGAGGTATAGATCAGCGCCGCCAGATCGGTGGCTATCACCGGTTGCGGCTCGATCAGAGGGCTCGCTGGGTCGTCAATGATGTTCTCGATGCGCTCGAAGTGAGCGGACTCGCCGCTCACTGCCGTATAACCGAGGGATGCGACCGCTGTTGTGGCATCGCCCAGCGATTCGACCAGCTTGGCTTCCCCGATAAGCGCAGTTGCCTGGCTGTCCTTCGCAATGAACAGAAACTTGTCGGGCTTGGTCTGCGGGTTGATCACGGCCAGCACTCCACCCGCAATCCATACTGCATAAATCGATACCGCTGCTGCCCATCCGTTTTCCAGCCAAAGCAACACCCGATCTCCAGGCCGGACCCCACGCGACTGAAGGGTACCGGCCAGGCGCCGCGCAGAATCCCACAACTCGCGATAGCTGTGCGGCACACTGTCGGCGATCACTGCCACCTTTTCGGGTGATCGTGATGAACTCAATACCAGGGCATCGTGCACGAGCCGCTGAATACCGGGCGTATTGGTACCAGCCCGCTCAGGCATTTGCCGCGATGCGCTGTTTCCGAGAGACAAAACCCACGATTTGCTGAATCGAGTCGAGATTGTCGGGAAGGAGTTCGTCATCGGCAACCCCGATGCCGAATTCCTCCTCAAGAAAGGCCACCAGCTCCATCACACCGGTAGAATCGATAATCCCGCGATCCAGCAGGGATTCCTGGTTTTGCAATGCGGAATCATCGTCAGTAAAAAGAAAGTTATCGAGGATATAGGCGCGAACATCATGCTCGATGGACATTGTACTCTCCGCTTCCTTGCAGGTTGGATTGCTTGGATGCCGTTGCGGCATTTTCAATAAAAAACTGGTGCCATAGCTGCGTCGACAAAATGCCGACAAAAGCCATGTTATCTTTATAGCCTAGCGTGCCACCACGTGCCATCTTGCGTTGCAGCATCGCCACTCGCGTCGGATCAAAATAACCATAATCGCGCAGCTTCTCCGGCTTCATCATTTCATGTATGAATTCCGGGACTTGACGATTCAGGAACGGCGCGGATTCCGGAGCCCGATACGGCTGCTTGGTCCGCTCCGCAATGCGTTTCGGAAGGTACCGGCCCACTGCTTTCTTGAGCAGGTATTTTTCCGTAAGGCCTCTCATTTTCAGGCGCGGATGGATCCGGTTCGCGAACTCGATGATGCGGTGATCAAGAAAGGGGTAGCGTCCTTCGACTCCATTGGCCATCAACATGCGATCGCCCTGGGAACACAACAAATAACCCGCCATCAAGGTCTTCGACTCGATATACTGGGCTTTCTCGAACCAGTGCCAACGGTCAAACTCGGCGGGCAGTAGGGAGCGGGCCGATTCATAGCCGGAGAGGACGTATTCCTGCATTCGTTCCGAGAAAAAACCTTTGGTGGCCCCTGTGGTGGTCCATCGGGGGACGTGAGAAAACCAGGGGCTGTCGGGCTCATGCAGTCCGCGCCCAAAGAACTGTTTTAGATAGGCCAGAGATTGTCCACCGGCAATATTCAGATAAGGATAGAGCCGCTTCAACAATGCTGGGCGAAATTTCGAGTCGGGATTCCGGGACCAAAACTGTCGAATCTTTGCTTCCTTGAAGATATCGTAACCGCCCAGAACTTCATCGGCCCCCTCTCCAGTTAATACGACCTTGTAGCCCTCATCCCGCACGTGACCTGACAACAGCTTCATGGGTGTCGGTGCGGTACGAAGCAGAGGGGTTTCCGCATGCCAAATCGTTTCCGGGAAGGACTCGGAGATATCACTCAACCCGCACTGAAACGAACGATGCCGAGTTCCGAGGTGCGATACCATTTCAGCCTGGTAGTCAGACTCGTCGTACCCCTCCTGGTCGAAGCCGATGGAAAAGGTCTTCAATGGCGCGCTGTCCGCTTGGCGAATGAGAGCAGCAATGGCCGAGGAATCCAACCCTCCGGACAGATAAGCTCCAACTGGAACATCGGACCGAAGACGAATTCGAACTGCATCTGCCAATAGTGATCGCAATTCCTCTGCCAATTCCTCTTCGTTCCGCTCGTCGTAAGTTCCGTCCGATGGATAACTCCAGTCCCAGTAGCGGTGGAGGGACATCTTTCCGTTTTCGACGGTCATGAGGTGGCCCGGGGGCAACTCGTGAACTCCTTCAAACAGCGTGTTCGGGCTAAGCGGCGCCCAGTAGGTCATGACCTGTTCCAGGGCCTCCAGGTTGGCACGTGGCGTTCTTTTCTGAACCGGCTGGATCGCCTTTACCTCGGAGGCAAAGAAAAGCCGCTCACCCTCTTCCGAATAGAACAGCGGTGCGATCCCGACCCGGTCCCGAACCAGAACCAGCTTTTCCTGTACGCTGTCCCACAGGGCGATGGCGAACTGACCATTCAGCTGATGCACGAACGCTTCCCCGTGATCCTCGTAGAGATGTACGATGACCTCCGTGTCGGATTCCGTGCGGAAACTATGTCCGGCCGATTTCAACTGCTGGCGAAGTTCCGGGAAGTTGAAGATTTCGCCATTCAGGACTACCCAAATGGAGCCATCCTCGTTGGCGAGCGGCTGTTTCCCGCCCTCGAGGTCGATGATGCTGAGCCGTGCATGAGCCAGTCCCACCGGCCCGAACCGACGCACATCGGCCCCATCCGGTCCACGATGGGCCAGTGGTGCAATCATTGCCCCCAGTTCAAGGCTGCCTACCGCCGGTGCTCCCCGACGCAGGTTCAAAATACCCGCTATTCCACACATACCTGTGACCTGTCTAGTTCCCTGCGCTGTAAAACCCCTGCGGCAGAATGCATTTCACCAATCCTTTCCAGGCACCCACCAAAGCAGGTTCGAACCTGATGGCCTTTACGAAATCCAGTGCTGCTGCAGCACGATCCCCTTCAAGGGAAAGATAGTTGATCCCTCGGCGGAGATAGGAAAGTGCCTCTGTCTGCCGAATGCGCTCCTTACTGACCACTCCGGGAAATTCCTGCACAAAGCGCTTCCGTATAATGGCATCCGAATCGTGCCTCCCCCTGAAGTTATGGGAGCACGTCTGACCACCCCAGCTCCTCCACAACAAGAGCGGCCCCGGCACATGGATAAATTTCCACACCACAGAGACACGCAGCCAGAGATCGTAATCCAGACCCATGTTCAGACTTTCCGAAAAGCCGCCCGCTGCATCCAGGGCCCGCCTGCGCGCAACCGCTGACGACATAGGTATGAAGTTTCCGGAAAACAGCGGTTGGGTGATACGGCCCGAGTATCGCTTCACCTTCGGAAAATACTGCACGCTCGCGTTTTCATCCATTACGACCACATCGCTGTAGACCACGCCGACCTCCTGGTCGGCAGAAAAAGCCGGCATTTGGCGTTCGAGCTTGTCTTTGGTCCAAAGGTCATCCGCATCCAGGAAGGCGACAAATTCGCCCGTCGCCAACTCAAGCGTGAGGTTGCGTGCCTTTCCCTGGCCCATGTGGTCTCGCTGAAAATACTTCACCCGGCCGTCTTCCCGGAACTGCTCCATCACCTGTCGGGTATCATCGGTAGAACCATCGTCCACCACGATGATCTCTGCGACCGGGTAGGTTTGCTCCAGCGCCGAAGAGATAGCGGTGGCGATGTGCTTCCCCATGTTGTGGGTAGGGATCAAAACACTGACTGTAGGCTCCATGCTATTTATCCTTGCCTCTGGACACCTGCCGGGGGGTGTTATTTCCGGCCGGCAATTCATGGTAGATTCTTCACGATTCTGGGACCCAGCTGATTGGCCACACTCAGCGGCAGCCTCTTCCACAAGGCTATGGCGTGCTTGAACTTGCCGTTTTTCGGTGTCAGGTCGGGCAACTCCCCACCCTCCGGGAGCGCATAGGACCAGTACAACGGTTTGGCTACGGCTCCCCATTGGCGCTTGAACCTGTAGGTTCCGCTCTGATAGCTCGATCGGCCGAAATCGAAGGTCCTCGCACCCTTGCTGATCGCTTCGGACAAGGCGTTCCAGTACAGCAGCATGTTCACGCCGAGACGATTATATTCTCGCAGCGATGATGCCCATGGGATTTCCATAGTCTCTTTGTCCAAAAGCAAAATAGCTGCTGCGACCGGTTTTTTGTCAACATGGACCACTCCGATGCTTGCCCTGTCGGGAAAGGTCTGCAGCATCTCCACAAAGAATCTTTTGGGGTAGACCGGCGTCCCCAAGTCCCGCATGTTGCGCGCAAAGACGCTGTAAAAGTCATCGATACGCTCCCGGCCGCCACAAACAAATGTTGCCCCTTCCCGTATCGGACGGCGCACCTGCGATCTCACTTTTCCTCCCAATTCACGCCAGAGTTGGTCCGGATCGGGAGGTAACTCCCTGAGCATCGCCACCTTATCCTTTCTCACTGGATAATCAGCGTGTCGCACCACCGTATCCCGGAACTCGATATGACCCACCCCCATTTTCTTTGCACAAGTCCACGCCTGCTTCATCAGATCCGCTTCAATGCGGGATTCGGTACCCAACGCTCCGCCATAATTGAAAAACGGGAGTGAAATCTGATAGGTGCCAAACAGCCTGCTTCTGATCTCGACCAATGGAAGCACACCCGTCAGTTCCCCATCGTCGCCTGTATGCATCCAATAGTGGGTTTGGTGTCCAAAGACACGCTCAATCAGCCTGCCCCACTCCAACTGGTGGTAGAGAGTTCCTCTTCCGTGGGACGCTACGAATGCATCCCATTGTTCAACCTCTTTCTCCTCGAAGTCCCGCGCGTGCTTGCAAAGGCTCTGCCGTTTTCTTGAGGCGATTCGTTCGGGCCGTTGTCTGCTGTTCACGTGCAACTGCATCATAGGAAGTGACCATGCTTGTTTTTCCAGGAATGTCCAGGTAACCCAGTTCAGTCAGTACGTTCCTGGCCGTATCAAACCGAAAATCACTTAGTAGCCGGCCCAACCGCCGCTCACAGCGACTCAGGTTCAAGTAATGACGGAATCGGGATTTCAGACCGGCCGCAAGCCGCGGCTGCTCCGTGTCAATCTCCCAGGGATGGATATAAAAAATGAAACGCCGAGTTCCGATCTTGCCGGCCCGTCGTAAAGCCGCCCGGGTAAAGGCATAGGGGTAAAGCCTAAAGTAACCACCTCCCCCGACCGGCAGGTTTCGACCGAACATAGGAACGGTAGCAGGTGGAAACTCGGTTAACAGACCGGAGCTTGTCTTACGTTGGTGGATATCCCGGGGTGAATCGGGTACTCCATAGATATCCCTTCGCACCGGGAAAATGCTGGAATCGTACTGAAATCCAACCTCGCTCAGGATATCCAACGCCCATAGCGATTCTGCCGTGACGGACCAACTGGCCGCCCGGTAGCCGATCACCGGCTGCTGCGCCTGCTCCTCGAGGATCGCCTTTGCCCGGACGGTTTCCTGAAAGAAGGTTGCTCTGTTCTGCTGGTAGATCAGTGCATGACTGTACCCGTGACAGGCCACTTCGTGTCCGTTGTCGACGATGCGCCGGACCAGATTGGGGTACTTTTCCGCCACCCAACCGAGGACGAAAAAGGTCGCCTTTACCGAATGGTGCTCGAACAGGCCAATTAGTCTGTCGGTGTTCTGCTCCACCCGGGGGGGCAGCTTTTCCCAGTCCGCTCGGGTTACGGAGTGACGGAAAGCAGAGACGTGGAAATAATCTTCCACATCCACGCTCAGTGCGTTGCTCGGTCTTTCCTTGACCACTGCGCTCTCCCTGTATTTGGTGTCCGATTACGTAAGAACCGAATCGCTATCGATCATCACCGCCCGGGTTATCCACTCGCCGGGGGCACAATCATTCCCAGTTGCGCCACCGTAATACCCCCAAATACAAGAACGAGCGCCAGAACAACAAGCCCCATCAGCCAACGCTCCCGCACCTTTCGCTTTTTATGCTCCGGGCTTGATATCAGGGCTACACTACCGATGACCTCCATTCCGCCAAGCTCTTCGAGCATGCTGCGCGTATAGACCGCCGGTCGAACCTGAGAGAGAACCGCGGCAAGTCCGACTCCCATACCTAGAGAGGCTATCAGGACAAGGCTGTTCAACACCGGTCGATTGGGTGCAGCCGGGAAGACCGGCTCTCTCGGCGGATCGATGATCTTGAACTTCACCTTCTCTCCGGTCTTGTCCACATCCTCGGAGATTCGGGCTGCTGCCATTCTCTCCAGAAGTGTGTTGTACCGTTCCTTGTGCACGTTATAGTCACGTGTGAGGCGCTGTAGCTTGGCTTCTACCTGCGGCAAGGTCTTGGTTTGCTTGCGAAGAGCCGCAACGCGGTCGGCGTATTCGTCCCGTTTTACCTGGAGCGAAGCGATATCGGCGTTGGTTTCCCCGAGAGTCAACTGCAATTGCTGAACCATCGGATTGGTACCTGCATCCTGGTCACCGACGTTGTCGCGCTGCCGCCGGAGCTCCTGCAGCGTCGCCTTCGTTTCCCTGTAGTCCGGATGAAATTCGGTGTAGCGTAGCGAGAGTTCGTCAAGATGACTTTCCAGTGTCAGGATCCGCTCTTCCAGAGGCGATCGGAACGGCTGACCATCCGGGCCGAGAATGACACGCATCTCTCTGGCCTTGTCCAATTGCGACTGCAATTCATCCCGGCGACGCATCGCTTGCCGTAAATCCAGTTCAGCTTCCGAGAGAGCTCCGCGCGCCTGCTGCAAGCGTTGGAAATAGGAGCCACCCTGCTCGGGCAAGACATCGGCATACTTCTCCTTGAATTCTTCGACACGTTTTTCCGACGCCAAAAGTTTCTCTTCGTAGGCGCTGATCTGCTGCGACAGGAACTCCTCCGCCACTTTTGAATCGTGCAGTGAGTCTTCCCTGGTTTTTCCCATGAAGGTTTCCAAAAGAGCCAATACGATCTTTTTGGCCGTCTCCGGATCGTCATGATTGCTGTTAATCGTGTAGATATCCGGGGCAGCTCGCGGATTACCAGCACTATTACTGGCTTCTATTTCAATAGACCTCGCCAGATTGATGAGGGTCCTCTCATGCTCTTCGGGAGTATCAGCGGTCTCTGTAATACCCACCTTTGTGGCGACAGCTTCGAGATTGGGTCGGCTCAACAGGACTCGGGTCATCGCCCCTAGCCGATCGCCGGCATCCTGGGTGTCGACCGATATGCCCTGAAGCAGGGGTTTCAGAATACTATCGGTATCGATATAGACCTTCGCCTGTGCCGAGTACTGGTTGGGCATTGCGCCAACAAAAAGCCAGCCCCCCACCGCAACAAGCCAAGCGACTGCCAGTGCCTGCCATCGGTATCTCAAGGCTTCCCGCGCATACACGACGATCTGCTGAAAGATTTCGTTCACGAACTTTTCCCTTGGTAATGAAGACCCGGAGTAATGTCTATCGTGCTCGGCTACTGAATATTGTCACAGCGAATGACACCGGCCATGGTAGAGACATTCCCGCGCCGGTCGGCAAACGCACCGTATTGCCGAATACACCATCACGTATAGCTCTGTTTCATACTCCGCGCAAACCACCTAACGGTGGTGTTCATTCAGTACCATCGCTGCCGGGCGGCAATTGAACTTTGGTCCTATAGTATGGAAGGGAGCAATCGAGGTGAGCGAAGTCCGGGGTTTGTTTTGCACCAGATTCGATCGTGGATGGCACCAGCCAGATAAAAAAGCAGAAACTTTTCGACCGCCATTTCGTTTGCGTACGCCTCCAGGGCGGTATGCCGACTCCCACACAGGTTCGAAATCAATGTTGAAACCAATCATCAAGGGTTCGATCGGCTTTATCGTTGCCACGACGGGATACGATCGGCGTTCTTTCGGGGTGACTCGCCTGATCGTGCTGATGTATCACCGCGTTTGGCTTTTTGAAGAGCCCAATGACTCAACCGTGCAGCCTGGCATGGCCGAATCCGCGGACACCATCAAAAGTCAGCTTGATGTGTTAACCAGCCACCATCGGTTGGCGCATCTTTCGAAATGGTTTATCCGGTTTCGATCAGGCGCCCCACACCAGGGCATAGGGACTTCGCACGCACTCTTTCGATTTCACCTCTCTTGCTTAAATCGGTAGATAGGGAGCACCAAGATGCCATCAACATCAAAGCAGTCTATTCTGCTTCTTTTCCCGGGTCCGAAATACGATCTCGACCGCCAGTTCGGCGAACGACTTGCATTGCTTTCCCGCGATTTTGAGGGCGAGGTCCTGACATCGGGCAGCAGTGATGAATCGAGGACCTATGATTCATTTTGCCTGCGTGCCATTCATCGCAACCGAGTTATCAATATCCGCTTTGCACTCTTTGTGATAGGGACAGCCCTGAGGCACCGTCTCGGCGGCCGGACCTTTGATCTGGTCGTCTCCTATGACCCCATCAAAACCGGTATTCTGGGCATCGTCGCCGCGCGGATTCTGAAGGCAAAAATGGTCACTGAAGTCAATGGCGACTACGCCGAGGACATTCATTATGTGGATGAGGTGACAGGCCGCAAGGCAGTCATCAAGAAGGCCCTCTACGGGCTCATTATTCGTTTTGTGCTGCTTCGTTGCTCAGGCATAAAGACACTATATCCCGGCCAGCTCGCCCCCTTTCGGAAGAGTCTCAAAAAGGGCCAGAAACTTGCCAGCTTTCACGATTACATCAACCTGCAGGGCTTTTCCCGTGGAGATGAAGAGAAGATCGTTCTTTTGGCGGGATTTCCTTTTTACGTGAAGGGCGTGGATATCCTCATCTCCGCCTTCAAAAGCATATCAGACCGGCATCCGGACTGGCGCCTGAAAATCCTCGGCTGGTACCCGAACCGCGACCTCTTGGACCGGCATATCGCCGAACACCCGAAAATCGAATTTCATCAAGCCGTTCACCATCGTGATATGCCGGATCATGTTGGCCGCGCCGGAATCTGCGTACTTGCTTCCAGAACCGAAGGCATGGGCCGCTTTTTGATTGAAGCGATGACTGCAGGCAAACCCCGCATCGGAACACGAATCGGTGGAATCCCACAAATCATTGAACCGGGTGTTGATGGTCTGCTGTTCGATGCAGAAAACAGGGAAGAGCTGGCGGCGTGCCTGGACCTCCTGATGGGGGATTCGGCACTCCGTCAGCGTCTTGGTGAGGCTGCGCAAAGGCGCTCCCTGAATTATGGTACAGATAGCTATTATCGTCAGCTCCGCAACTTCTATTTTGAAGTGCTAGGGCAGCCATTCGGGTCGGAAGCCACTGTTTCGACGGAGTCCTGAACCGCAAGTAGCTAGTGGGTCCCAGTGTGACACTCAGAGCCCGCGAATAGGCCAAGGCAAGGCGCGCTACGCAGGGAATGGCCCACCGGGCCGAATGCCTGTAGGTCGGCCTTCAGGCCGTCATCGGGTTCCAACGGGCTAAAGCCCAACCATCGCCGGCGACAGGGCCAGCGCGCCCTTTGATATGCATGATGTGCAGGGATGTACGAATGCCGCGAGCACATGGATGCGCAGGAGCGGCCCAAGCAGTGCACAAATCCGCCGAGAGCGGATTTGGATAGCTGTAGGCTGGCCCGAAGGGCAGCCCCCATGGACGAGGGCCGCAACGCAGTATTGCCCCTTAGCGGGGCTCCCTTCGGGCCGGCTCACAAGCACCCTCGGCTCCGTTGCAGTCGCTTGAATTGGCTACGACCAGTCCTGCGCCTTACCGTAGGCGCTTGTGAAACCGGCTAAGTATTGCACGATTTCCCGTACCACTAGTGTTCCAAACGTTCGGAAATCCTTGCGGGCCCGGCTTCCCCGCTTCCCGGGCGGAATGCAACAATGCGCCAGCTGGATCTACGCGCACACACCCAAAGCGCCCCATCAGCTACGCCTTACCGCGGCCATGAAACCGCCACAAGGCTTGCAACTGAAGAAGCAGTAGCCGAATGCCCAGATTACTCTGCTGGAACTACGGACCTCCCCCCGGCGACATTACATTCATGATCCATATGGACACGGCAACCGCTACTTCCAGGCCTGTTTTTCCACCATCGACTCCGCCGTGGACAGCATAACGAAACATCTCCTCGAGGCGGGGTACTGAACCAGATCTCGCGGGTTGTGAACTCCGACACCCTCTGCCAGGTTAACACTCGCTAACGCTACGCCGTTCACAGGTCCGTTGTGACTCGCGCCGACGTACTGCTGCCTGACGCATTGCTAAAGTCTGCGCTCCGAAATAAACCGGAGAGCCCAAATGCGTTTTGCAAAACCCAGTCCGATGCTGGGAATCGTCTTGACCGGATCCCTGCTCCTTGTCGGGTGCGGTGGTGGTGGTGGAGTCGACGGTACTGCCATGCCAACCGACACCTCACATGTTCCAGCCGGCAATGGGGCCGCAACGCTCGCCTGGACGCCTCCCCTGGAAAACACCGATGGCTCCAGCCTCAGCGACCTGAACGGTTATCGCATTTACTATGGCGAATCCGCTGGTGACTATCCTTATGCGATAGAGGTTGAAAATTCCGGCCTTACTGCTTACACCATCGAAAACCTCGCTAACGGCATCGAGTACTTCTTCGTAGTTACGTCGATAAACTCCGAGGGAATCGAAAGTGCCTATTCCGAAATGGTTTCGACAGTCATTGATTCATAAGGTCCGACATGAAATACGTCCCTTTGTCCAGACACTTTATAGTCCCCTTTGTCACACTTTTGCTCCTCATGACAGCGCCACAAGTGGCCCTTTCGGTATCGGGAGACACCTTCTATGTCGATGCCGGAGACCCTTCCTCCTCGGACAGCAATGATGGCAGCGAATCACGCCCCTGGAAGACCATTCAAAAAGCGGCATCAACCCTGACTGCCGGAGAAACCGTGCTTGTCAAAGCCGGAACCTATACCGAACTTTATTCAGGCTATCCCAATACCGGAATTACCGGTCTAAAACTACAAAATTCGGGAACGGCTGATGCTCCCATCACCTTCAAGGCTTACCCGGGTGACCATGTGGTCATCGACCAGCAACATCAGGGAACCGGATTCTATATTCTCCAACGGAACCATATCGTAATCGACGGCTTTGAGATCAAGAATGCCCGTTCAGGGGGGGTGTATACCACGGATTCCCCCGAAGGCATCGTGGTCAAAAACAATCACATCCACCACATCGACGGCAGTACCGGCGGCAATGTTGGCGGTGTCAAATTCGACGACTGTGGCTACTGTACGGTCGACGGTAATCGGATTCATGACATCTTTGTCGGTGGCACAGCGTACAACCAGAACGTTGCCGGCGTGCATAGCTTCGATATGCACCACACCACGATATCCAACAATGAGTTCTCCAATATCTATCGCGGGGTATATCACAAGCGCTCCTCCGGGCAGAAGGGCGTCACGATCCGTAACAACACATTCCGCAACCTCTATAATACCGGTGTCATCTATTCGGTCGCCGGAACGGGCGACGCCGGCCATAAAGACCAGGAAGTGTACGAAAATATTTTTGACAATGTCCCGACCGGCGTGAAATCCACAGTCTGGGAAACTTCAACGGTCAATGACGGCCTTTCTATCTATAACAATGTGTTCAATACCAAAACTGCCATTTCGCTGGCGGGCCACCAGGGCGTGGAGATATGGAATAACATCTTTCTCAGTAGTGGCGAACAGATTGTGACCATTTATCATTCGAACGGATGGGATAACCGGATCGACTACAGTGACCACAATCTCTACGACAACGCTCTGTCGAATATCCTCGAGCGTTATGGCAACGAGCACACTTTCGGCTCATTGGAGGCATGGCATGATGCAGCAAACACGTCATGGGTAGCCGGGAGTCCCGGGGCCAACAGCCTCGTCGACAGCTCGGATTGTGTCAATCCTTCAGCAGGTGACTACCAGCTGCTGGATACCTCCGTCGCCAAAGGTGCCGGTCGTTACGGTGATGATATCGGAGCCTATCCCAATGGCGGGGGCAGCATCCGGCCGCAGCCTCCGACCAATGTAATTGCTCAGTAATACGTGTACGCTCTCTCTGAGAGGCAGCCGCTTGCGGCTGCTTTTTTTTTGGGTTTATTTATCCCCCTCCAAACTGGACTTGACCACCTCCGGGACCATGCGGGCGGGTTGGTCCACTACTGTCCCGCCGTTTTTCCGTCCAGAAATGGATCGGTAATGGGCCGCCAGTTGTCGACCAATCGCAGAATAGCTGTATCTTTTCTCCACCAATCTGCGCGCCGCCTTTTCCATTTTCGTCCGCACCGCTTCGTTGTCCAGTAGCAAGCCAATCTTTTCGATGTAGTCATCGGTTGTGCGTGCCAGAGCCACGTCGATGTTATCAGTCACCGCAATACCTTCACAGGCGATGGGATCCGCCACTAGCGCCTTACCCATCGCCAGAGCATCCAATACCTTGAGCTTGGTACCGCCCCCATCGGTGATCGGACAGACATAGACCGATGCGGCGTCGATATAAGGCCTCACATCGTCAACGAAACCATGGACGCGAAGATTCGGTTCCGATTCAGACAAGTTCACGAGTTTTTGTGGCGGCGCGGCACCGATGATGTCTACCAAAAGGTTAGGGAAGCGCACTTTCAGTGCTGGCCAGAGTTCCTCGGCAATGTACAGGGCTGCCCGCCGGTTCGCGTAAGCACCAAGCCGCCCGACAAAGATGATGCCACCGTTGCGCGTCTTCTCTTGCGAAGGGGCAAAATAGTCCAGATCGACCCCGTTCGGGATTTCGGCAACCTTTTCAGAAAGCGATGGCGCAACATCGACCAAACGTTCCGAGTCGAGTCTTGAACAGGTGATATGCAAGTCCGCCAGCGCCCCTCTGGTCGACTCGTAGCGCCTGATTTTTTTACCTTCCTGCAACATGTAGAAGCGACGAAACAGACGCCTTTCGTTGCTGGCTCTGCGCAACATCATCTGCGATTCGATGTTGTGGTGGTTGAGCAAAAGTGGAATTCCTTCGAGTTCGTCCCGGTACTCGAGGAGACTGATGGTGTCCAGGTGAACCACGTCGTACTGGACACGGGCTACCTGTTTCCTTATGCGCATGGCCATAGCGCGCGAGCTCAGCCAATTGACGGTGTATGGCTTCGCCCGGAACAGACTGCTCACCAATAAACCTGTCCGTCCGGTCCGATTGATGTCCTCGGGAAGGGCTTCGAATTGCACGGTCCGGCAAAACTGTTTTAGCTCGGAGTGAGCGGTCTGTAGGGCAATATCTTCGTCTTCATCAAGATATCTGAGATACGGGCGCTGAACAAAAGCTACCAAATCGACCGCATGGTAACGACAGACCTCGCGAAGGAGGTTAAAGCTTCGCTGTAACGCCCCCCCCTTTGGCGGGTAGGGGACCAAATGGGAAACCCACAGGAGCTGCAATCTTCGGTCATCGTGACTCATGTCTTGTTCCGCTAATTTGTTCAGGGCACCAAGTAAGCAATGGCGGATTCCTTTTGAGGTATTCCTCCGTCTCCATCGTTGGTGGACCATTACCAAAATTTAGAAGCCATATTGCTCAGGAGCCC
Organism: Thiohalomonas denitrificans; assembly: GCF_900102855.1. Lineage (NCBI taxonomy): Bacteria > Pseudomonadati > Pseudomonadota > Gammaproteobacteria > Thiohalomonadales > Thiohalomonadaceae > Thiohalomonas > Thiohalomonas denitrificans. The sequence continues at coordinate 301,927 of NZ_FMWD01000003.1, read as the reverse complement.
TGGCGACCAAAATCCTTGCCGCGTCCAGAAACAGATCTGGCCTTTTGGTGGGGACCAGCCTGCCAACGAACGCGACCTTCAACCGCTGTTCCCGGCGAGAAGTATCACTGGGTTGTGAATCAGTCGTGGCCAACAACTCAGAGATATCTATTCCATTGGAAACCACCCGCACATGTCGGCTGCCATATGCCTTCGACAGCTTGGCTCCCAATTCCTCTCATACCGCCACTACCGCTGATTGCAGAAGCCGCCCCACCAGCCAGTCCGTCGACCTGAGCGGCCCCTGCTTCACGGCCAGGAATCGTTCGACCGGCTCCGGCGCTCCATGCACCGTGCCGTGCGGATAGCGTAGACGCCGGGAAATGAAAATCCTGCGAGCGCTGCCAACAGATTCTCCTTGCATCTGTACTATGCGCGATGCGGTGGTGAACTTACGCGTACCGTGAGATAGCCCGACGAAGAAGCTGGAAATACCGCTCTCACACTCCGGCAGGACGAGGAGATCAACCCACTTCTGCCTCAATTCCCGCGCCAGAGCGCCCTCCTCAAAAGAATCACCGAGACTTGTACCCCTCCCGTCTGCAATTGCGACTTGATCAGATTACGATTTGCACCTCGGCTCCAGCCCAGAGATCACCCCATGCAATATGAGTAATCTTCAATACGTTGGTCTCTTTTTCCATCCCTGGCGAATCCGTGATTGCTTGGTGCTAACTTTAGACTATTCGTTATTTTCAGACATGCGGATCAGTCGATCCCGCCTTTACCCTTTTTAACGCATTACCTTGTTTTCGGGAGGAGCATGGAAACCATTTTCTGGCTGGCTTTGGCAGGAAGTCTTTACAGTTACGCCTTCTATCCCGCTATTCTCACGCTGTTGCCGAAGAGAAAGAGAGTAAAACGAAACGAGCCGCAAGAGTGGCCGTCGGTGGCGTTGATTATCACCGCGCACAACGAAGAACGCAGGATTTCTGCAAAACTTGATAACTGTTTGGAACTGGACTACCCGTCGGACAGGTTGTCCATCATCGTGGCCTCGGACGCATCAACCGACAGAACCGACGAGATCACTCACTCCTACTCCGGGCGCGGCGTGCAGGTGATTCGCGCCCATACGCGGGAAGGAAAGGAGAACGCACAACTCCAGGCCATCCGGTCGACCGAAGCACCGATACTGGTGTTTTCCGATGTCGCCACCCATATCGGACCGGGAGCAATAAAAAGGGTTGCCATGCAACTGAGCGACCCTGCGATCGGGGCGGTTTCCAGTGAGGACCGGTTCGTTACGGCAAACGGTCAGGTGGCCGGCGAAGGCATTTATGTCCGCTACGAAATGTGGCTCCGCCGTCTTGAATCATCGGTTAACACGCTGGTCGGGCTCAGTGGCTCTTTTTTTGCGGCCAGGCGTTCAATCTGTGCTGACTGGGATACCGGTTCACCCAGCGACTTCAACACTGCGATGAATGCGGTCCGCCAGGGCTATCTGGCGATATCCGACCCAGGATTGCTCGGCATTTATCCCGACATAAAAAACGAAAACGGCGAATACCAGCGGAAAACCCGCACTATTTTGCGAGGACTGACGGCATTAGCCAGGCATGCAGAAGTCCTGAACCCCTATCAATATGGTCTGTTCAGCTTCCAGATCTGGAGTCACAAGGTCATGCGCTGGTTGGTACCCTGGTTTCTGGTTACCATTCTTTTTGCATCTCTCAATCTCGCACTTGGCGAAGGGTCAAGATTCTTTATTGCAGTGCTGGCTGTTCAGATTTCGCTCTATGGACTGGTCGCCGTCGGAACCGTATCGCGCCAGTCGCGTAAGCGCTGGTGGATCAAGATTCCTTACTACTTCGTTCAAACGAACCTGGCAGCGGCCCATGCCACAGTCGCCTACCTTCTGGGTCAGCGGGTTATCACCTGGCAACCCTCGGTACGCTGATGATGGACGTCCTGCCTCCTGCTGGTGAGCCGATTTCCATACGATCGGGTTTCGGAATTTCGGCTAATCCGTTCGACCTTCCGTATGACAGCGTACACTTCTACGGATCAGGTACCGCCGCTCTGGCTGCTGCCATGCGCGCCGCCATTTCCCTCGCGGAACAGCCCAGCCCGGAGATTATTATTCCTGCGTACGGGTGTCCGTCGTTGATAAGCGCAGCGCGGTATGCACCTGTCTGCCCCGTCCTGGTGGACCTTCATCCGGAGACGCCGTGGCTCGATATCCGGGAAGTCGAAAGCCACGTAACGGATAATACGGTTGCGATACTGGCAATTAATCTTTTCGGAATTCCGGAACGGCTGGAAGCACTGCGGGGATTGGCTCGCAAACACCATTTATTTCTGATCGAAGATGGCGCACAATCGTTTTTCCATGACTTGGCCGATGGGCCTCGCAGTGATTTTCTGGTGTTGAGCTTCGGAAGGGGGAAGCCGGTGTCACTGCTTGGTGGCGGGTCAGTGCTGGCGCGTACAAAATTACTGGCCGATTATCTTCCCGCTCCGGATTCCACAGCATCCCCAAGCCGATTCCGGATCGCGGCTATCGCCTATAATCTACTGCGCAATCCTCACCTTTACTGGATTCCCAAGCGCTTGCCCGGACTCTCCCTCGGAGAGACTTCCTATTCGCCCCTCAGGTCTTTAACTGCGATGGACGCTGCCCGTATTCGCGCCTTGACGGCAAACATCGCAGCCGCAAGATGCCGCACCAACGACTCCATACTGCGGATGCATCATGCCATTGCGCCATTTCATGCAAACGCGGTCGTCCTGGATCTTCTGGCATTCTGCTGTGAACAGCCATTCCCCCGACTATCCCGGTATCCCTTGCTGCTACCCGATCGCAACCGCAGAGACACTCTCCTGAAACGCCTTGATGCCGCGGGATTGGGTGCTACGGCCATGTACCAGACCCCCCTGCCCGAAATACCCGGGATAGACCTTGGCGTTCAGTCCTTCCCGGCTGCAGGAGATTTTGCCGACCGGCTTATCACCTTGCCAATACACAGCGGTGTCACGGACAGGCATATCAGTGCCATCGTTTCAATCCTCGGGGATTTCAACAACTAGTGTACTGTTGCATGCTTGGCGGTGCTTTCAGCAAGCCTTCGGCTGTCCGAATCCGCTCCCGGCGGATTCGGACAGCGCTTGACAAGGGAGTGACCATTGCCTGCGCGCTGCGCCTTGTCCTGACGTTTTTGCGGGACTCTGAAAGTATCGCCAAGCATGCAACAGTACACTTTCCCCTTACTTCACTCCCATAACGCTTCCCGCTCTGTTTCCTGGCGAATAAAGTGCACCCTCGCCCCTTAGCTGTTCCCTGTGCCGAGCGACAAGGCGTTCCAGGATTACCGCAACCGCTATCAAGTACCAAACGTGTGGATAATACAGTACCGAAAGAAATGCACCTGTCGCCAAATAGCCGAACAGTCCGACAAGTGCAGCCCGGGACAATAGAATGACTTCGGAATGCCTTGCCTCGATTTTGTCCGGCCGCAAGGTGGCGTAGAACCTCGGGATGGATCGCAGCATGCGCGAGAGCCTCACAATAATAAGCCCGAATAGTATCGTTCCCGTGAGGCCCAGCTCAGCGATAAGGGAAAAATAGGCGGAATGCGCAACCCGTCCCCAACTCACCTTGTTATGCCGGATGTCGTATTCGGGGTCTCGTATCTCATACTCGTAAATCTGGTACGGAAAGTTGTTGGCACCAACCCCGAGAACCGGATTATCGACGAACATCTCCCATGCCCTGCCCCAGTAGTAGAAGCGCTTTTGTGCTGTACTTTCCGTAGGGTCAGTGATGGTTTTCATCTCTTCCACATACTGTTCCGAGGCAAAGAGCAAGGCAATCAACCCAACAAACCCAAGAAGCAAACTGTTACGAAGACGATTCTCCGAAAACACGATCACTCCGCATGTCACGATCAGCAGACCAACAAAGCCCCCTCGAGACATGGTTGCAATCACCCCCAGAACGAGAGCAACCGTTGCTCCCAGGTAAAGTAGCCTCTCTTTTCTGGAATTACCCGGCGACTTGCTCATGAAAAATGCGTAGGGGATCGCAATATTAAGCGCCAATGCAAGGTCATTTTCATCGCCAAGAAAGCTGCCGGGTCCTTTTCCTCCGTTCAATATGCCCAGCACGGCAGCCACGACGTGAAACAGCAGCCAGAGTCGGATAAACTTCTTTAGACGTTCATGGCTGTCCACGAAGGCCATTAGCGGCAACACACCCGCGAGCAGCGTGATCAACATGCCTTTTGTGGTGACGAAGGCGGCATGGTTGTTCACCGCATAGAAGACGCTAATCACAATCAGCGCAATGAACGCCAGATACACCCGCACCAGAGGAGTCTTCAGATATCCCTTTTCGCTTTTCGTCAGCCACAGCGAAAACAGTAAAACGGCAAGAATGAGGCCGGGACGGATGATCCCAAGCGCAGCCACATAGTCTTGAGGTCTAACGTACTCCAAAAACAGGAACGCCATGGCCAGTATGAACCCGGCAGTCGATCGTTTTGGCAGTCGGCGAATTCCCTGTGTTCTGCGCCACGTTGATTCTTCGCCCGGCAATGCAAGGGTGTCTTCGGTGTTGTTCATAAACTGGCCGGAAACATGAATGGTGCTCGTAAGTATAGGCAGGTTGGAGCGAAACATCGGCGGTACTTGTGGACCTGAAGACGGTCAAACCCGACTGCAGACCGGTCCCAAGGCCTTTAGCCAACCGTAGATATATCGCAATAGATGCTGCCCAACTTCTTTTATCGGCGCAGCTCATCGATGGCATCACAGCGAGAGTTGAGCGAGTGCTTCCGCCACATCGGTGTCGAGCCAGAGTTTAAGGTCGAGTGCCTGCTTCGACCCCGAAACAGGGCCAAGAGTCATCGCAACGACCGAGTTCTGCTACGCCTTGCGCGAAACGGGCCGATCTTCCCCCAGACAAAAGGCCCGTCCCCGAGCGGATAAAGTTCTATCAAAATATAGCCGACTCTTCAGAGAGACTCCTTGATCATTCAAATGGGGTTATCTACCCTTCGATGGCAGACGCCGTCAGTTAAACACCCTTTTCTAGTGGCCCATGCGGGCGATTCCCTGCACAGCGCGCCCCTTACCTTGGCCCATTAGCAGGCTCTGATTTCCGCATGGACAATAGGCAAAGGGGGCAATTCACCCCCATATTATGGACCCCGCCTTGAAATGGATCATTCACGGCCATTAGTCAGCGTCATCATTCCCACATTTAACCGGGCAAGACGGCTGGAAAGGGCGATCAAAAGCGCTTTGGCTCAGGAACAATACCCCATCGAAATCCTCGTAGTCGACGATCATTCGACCGACGACACCGAACAGATAATCCGCAACCTTAACCAACGTTTCGGCAAAATTCACTACTTGCGCAACACACGCAAGAAAGGCCCCGGCGGCGCGCGAAATACCGGGCTTTTGGCTGCTCAAGGTCAATATATCGCCTTTCTCGATTCGGACGATCTATGGCTCCCGGGGCATTTGCAAAAGGCGGTCGCGGTTCTCGATGAAGTCCCCGGGATTGACTTGATATTCGGCAATCTCCTGGTCTTCGATCAACCGCACCAGCGTGTTTTGCCGGATTGGAGTTCAGGCAAACAGCAGCTTTCCGGACTCAGGACCTCCCGACTCGCATGGGGAGCAGAACGAATCGAGCAACCACTCTTCCGTCCCTTGGTGGAGGAGTCCTTCGTGCTGCTATCATCCGTGGTGATGCGCTCAACCGGTAGTGGTCGCCCAACCGCCCTCTTTAACGAAGACCTGCGGTTTTCGGAGGACCGTGATCTGATCATTCGCCTGGAAAAAATCAACCATTATCACTTTGCCTATCAACACTGCGCAACCGTACTCAGAAACCAGAGTGACACCCAACTGACCACGCCGGGCAATGAGACCCATCGCGTAGTCCTCCAGTCCCATCTTTCCATATACCGGCAATATTTACGTCAATTTGAGCTGGATAGAGATGAACGCATCCATCTGATCGACCTGATCTATAGACGTCTGTTGTCCCTTTCCTATTTCCATCGCGAAATGGGTGACTACTCCAAAGCCATAAAGACCGCTGCCAACGCCTTTGCCATCAGCCCCCGTATTCCATCCTTGATTGAAATCGCAAAGGTGACGGTAGCTTTCGCAACCAGACTCAGATCTCGCCGACCGGCGTCAAACTAATGACCGAAAATTCCAAAAAGCTGATTCTCGGGTCCGTAATGCGCTCGCTAACGCTGGTGGCCAATGTGGTTGTCGGCTTTTTCCTGATGCCCTTTGTCATCGGTGCACTGGGTGATCACTGGTATGGTTTCTGGGCAATTGCCGCCAGTCTGGTCGGTTTTTACGGCCTACTCGACTTTGGTCTTTCGCTGACAACCCAGCGAAATGTCGCGCACGCATTGGGCTCAGGGCGAACGCAGGACGTCAACGGCTGGATGTCGACGGCCGTGGTCGTATTTTCGGGGGCGGGACTTTTCATCATTGTCGCATTGATCCCGGTAATCATGTGGGTCCCTGCCTTCATCGACGACCCCGCCAGCGCACGCACGTTGCAGTACGTGTTCGGGATACTGGGCCTCAACATTGCCCTAAGCCTGCCGTTTGGCGCTTTTCACGGGTTATTGGCGGCCAAGCTGCGATTCGATCTCCTCAGCGCCCTGGAGTTGGCCAAGCTGGCGTTGCGTACCGCGCTAATCATCTACATCGTAGGCAGCGACAGCTCCATCGTGTCCCTCGCACTGATTACCTTTGCCTCGGACCTGGCGGTACGATTAGGACAGCTTTTGCTAGCATGGTATCTCCATCCTACACTTAGAATTCAGCCCCGCTTGTTTACCAAACAGAAGTTTGCCGCATCACTCAATTACAGCAAGTTTGTATTCCTCACCTCGGTGGCCGAACGCGTCCGCATGTCGGCAGGCACCTTTATTGTAGGTTTCGCCATTTCGGCGTCAGCCGTTACTCATTTCGCGATTGCCCTGCGCCTGATGGATTATCTGGGGCAAATGGTCGCCAGCATTTTCAGCGTCGTAATGCCGGTATTCACGAAACACCATGCATCTGATAATCGGATTCTTCTCAACTCCCGCTTCATGATGGTGAGTCAACTCTGTGCCTTCTTCTCGATTCTCCTGGGCGGCCTACTGGTGGTTATGGGAGATGAATTCATCGCGATCTGGATGGGCCCGGAGTATCTGGACGCCTATTATCCAATGGTGGTGCTGGTGGCCGGGATCGTTCTTGCGAATACGCAACGTCCCTCGGTCTCCCTCCTGAATGCCATTGCCAAGCACCACTACTACGCCTGGATTTCTGTATTCGAGCTGGTTGCAAACGTCATCCTTAGCCTTGTCCTGGTATTTCCGCTGGGACTACTCGGAGTGGCCCTCGGCACCACCATCCCCATCATCATCACCAGGCTGTATCTGCAACCGCGGTTCGTCTGCAGCCAAACAGGAATAAGGCTCACAGATTACTACCGTTCCACCTATTCTTCGGCGATTCCGGCTGTTCCCGTTTTCATTGGAGCTGAACTCGCGACCGGGTATTTTCCCTTGTCCGGCTATACCCATCTTGCTCTTGCCGGGGCCATTATCGGCATTCTTTACACTGCCATTACCTTTAAATGGTTCCTTGCACAAGAAACCAAGCTCTATTTGTTCGACCTATTACCGATTCGGCTACGACCCCTCTATACCCTGTTTACCTGAAGCATCATGCGCCTGCATTATTTCAAGTGCCCCGATGGCAGCTCTAATTTTGGTGATGAGCTTAATCCGTGGTTGTGGCAACGTCGCATTCCAGAGCTCTTGTCAGATGACGATCAGGATCTGTTTCTCGGCATCGGCACGATACTGAACCGTTCCCTCGCCTCCGGTTCCAAAAAACTCGTTTTCGGTTCGGGTTGCGGCTATCACCACCCCCCTCGACTGGACGATCATTGGGACATTCGTTTTCTGCGTGGCCCCCTGTCAGCACGGGTTCTGGGATTATCAAACGAGCGGGTGGTTACCGATGCAGCCATTCTGCTTCGCCCGTTGTTGCCCCCTGCTCCATTGAGCCGCTCAGGGTACGGGTTTATGCCTCACTGGCAGAACGCTCACGCTGACTGGGCACGGCTTTGCGATGAACATGGTCTTGTCTACATCGATCCCGCTGATCCGGTTGATGCTGTTTTACGTAAGCTGAACAGCCTGACTCTCCTCCTATCCGAGGCCATGCATGGTGCCATTGTTGCCGATCTGTTGCGTGTACCCTGGATTCCAATCACCACCAATAGCAATGTTTTGCCCTTCAAATGGCGGGACTGGTGCCTCTCTCTGGGTCTTGACTATTATCCGAGTGCGATTCCATCCCTCTGGGCACCCTCGGCTTCTTCACGTGACAGTTCTTTGCGAAAACACTATCTACGGGCCAAACGACGCTGGGTTGCCAAGCAACTCTTTTCGGTCATCGAAAAGAGGAGGCCACTACTCAGCGACAGTAAGCGTCTGGCCGATAGAGCCCGAGAAGCAGAACTTCACCTGGCCCAACTGAGGTCCGAGTTCATGGCCAGGTAAAAGCGCATATCGAATTTTTATATTGAACCGCACGCCCGGGCTTTGTCAGTGACAAGCTGTTCCAGGACCAGCGGCCGCTTCCTCGCAACCACTGGCATCTTTTTGTGGAGTGCATTCAGAACCCAGAAATGCGGCAGGCCTGTAATTCTCCAGAATTCAACTCCACCCACCGGTTCAAATCCCAGCCTTTCATGAGCGCGCTTTGAAGGAGTGTTCAGTTTTTCAATATGGGTATAGACCGGAATCGACTCGGGAAACGAATCGACAATAAAATTGGCCATCAATGGAAAAAGTCCTTTCAGCCGGTAGCTGGGCAGGATATAGCCGTTACTCAGAAACACCCCTTCTCCCAGCCTGATCTCTATCGTTTGCGGGCCTAGCTCATCCCGGCTCAGCCAATACCGGTTCCTGAACAGCCATTCGTAGGCTACGATCTGTTCACCACTACGGACCGCTACGCAACGCCCACCCTCACGCAGGAATTTGCCAAACAGTTCGTCCATCGCCTGCTGCTCGCTACTGTTTGCTGCTGTTGTCAGGAGGGAGAGCTGGGAGATATCACTGCGTGAAGCAAAGCCGATGCTGACACGAGGATCCGTTCGCACCTGAATCCGCCGAAAACGCTTCAGACGATAGAGATCATAGGCTGCGTACTCAATGGCACATGGAGGAATAATTCCATAACTGCAAAGACGTGCAAGAACCTGCTTGGAACCACTACGACGATAGACGTCGATCGCCCTTCTCATGCGCTTCCAATCCATCCGTGGATCCTTTCGTTAATGTGCGACACTTACTCTTAGCGTAGTAGCAAGCCACCATATTTAAACAGAGACCAACTGCGTAAACATGAAAGCAGAACTGATAAAAGTGACCGATATTGAGGCTGCCCGGGAGGCATGGTACAGGCTGGAGCCACACTGCGAATGCAGCGTCTTCCAGACCTGGACCTGGATGGGACCATGGCTCGAACGCGCGCTAAAAATCCTCTCTCCCTGGATGCTGATTGCCAGCGACAACGGTGTACCGCATGGTCTGGCCATCGCGGTAGAGAGACATTGGATTCGCAACCATGTGTTTCCGGTAAAAGCACTGTTCATCAACGAGGCGGGGCCCGACAGACTCGATTTCTGTACCGAATACAATGGCTTTCTGTTACGCACCGGTCGTGAACAGGAAGCCCGAAGTGCGATGCTCTCGGCACTGGTCGATTCCCCGGCGGAATGGGATGAAGTACACGTTCGACGGATCAGCGAATCCCTGATCAAAGAGGGTCAGTTGGAATTGAATAACGGGGTGCCGACCGGTCTCTCGGTTCGAACCACCAATGCTCTGGTATCCCGCTACGTAGATTTATCCCGACTCCGCGCAAACCAGCAAACTTACCCCGACTCACTCAGTGCAAGTCGTCGAAAAAAGATCCGTCGTGAACTTCGTATTGCTGAGAAAGCGGGTCCGCTGCAAATAGAGGCGGCTACAACGGTCGAGAGTGCATTGAAAATCTTCGAGGAGCTGAAAACGTACCATCAGCTTCGTTGGGAACGTTCCGGTGAACCGGGCTCATTCGCCAATCCGGAGTGGGAAGCTTTTCACAGGGACCTCATAGCACAACAAATCCCTCAGAATGGCGCTCAACTTCTGAAAGTGATCGCCGGAGAAATACCGATCGGATTCATCTACAGTCTGGTTAAGGCCGGCCACATATATGTCATCCAGACCGGTTTCAACTATGAATCCATCCCTGAGCTGCGGCCCGGAGAAACGACTCATTACATGGCCATTCAATGGAACTATGAGCAGGGCTTCAATCGGTACGATTTTCTGGCTGGGGATTCCTTTTACAAGCAAACGCTATCAAATGCTTCCGATCGCCTGTTGTATCTCACCATTCAGCGTCCCCGCTTGAAGCTGACGCTGGAAAACATGCTTCGGACCGGGGCCTACTCTACAAAACGGTTAAAACGCCTGTGGCACCTTGGTAACTGATGGCTTAAAGCCCTGGTCGCACCCACAGTCAACGTGACCCAGAAGGGTCCGGCCTGCCTCCGAGGCAGTAACGAACTTCATTCGGCTTTGACACGCAAAGGCAATGAACTCTTCAATGCGATCCATGAACCGATACTTTTCATCCCGGGTTCGAACAAAAGGGGTGAGGTTCGGCACCAAAGTGGGCGAGTGAAAAAACAGGTTTAGATAACCATAGCCTTCGCTATTCATGCGTTTTGCAAGCCGGATCATTGCGCTCGCAGTGGCTGCTTCAGGGCTAAGCACGACCCTATTCAACAGGGATAGTCGGTCAAGCAGGCCGATCATGCGTAACCGATTGAATCGACCCCGGCGAATTGTTCGTTCAAATCGTGCCCGTCGACTGAAGTTTTTCTGTAGGTAACCGGTGGTCGCTGGAATCTGCACCATACTGCCGGCCGGATCGACATCGTAAATCCTTTTTTCATGAAACCGGTAGGGTTGCGGTGACATCCCTGAGTAATCCGGCCCAAAACTGTCCGACCAGTCGGTGTATGCAGTTACCGAGGTCTCTACCCGATAGCCCAGCCCTTGCAGGGCTTCTGCGACATTCTGGCCATAACCCCACCGGCCACTGCGAAAGGTTGTCGGTGCAGTGCCCAGCCGTTCCTCCAGCAGGTTATGCAGGTTGCGGATTTTGGCATCAACCAGCGGTGCAGGAAGATGCAACAACATCGAGTTCTTCAGGTAGTGTGCTTCCTTTCGGGGCGGCGTGTTCCAGGGATGGCAATGGCCTCCAACCTCACACAGTCCCCTATCCTGGCGGTCCCGCAAAAATTCGGTAAGCGCCGCATTCTCGCCCATATTGTAGGTGACCAGGTACGTCGGCTTGGCCCCATACCGTTCGAACAGCGCCTGAAGTGCCGGAATGGCATCGGCATTGCGGGTCGTCGGGTGAGGAGCGAAAGGTCTCCAGTTGTCTTCCTCTGTGTCAATCGTTATCAGTACTTGTTGTCTACTCATGGGCTACCCGAATCCCGATTGTGTTTACGTACATTCCATCGCAGCGATTGTCAGACTTTCAGTCTCCTCTATGACATCACCATCATCCGGGAATCACGTTCTTTGCAGGCTCTGGATCAGCGCCTTGGCCAGTGAACGACAATCCATCAATTTCTCGAGTGAACCCATTCGCTCTTCTACCGCAGAGAGGCGCTGCTCCATCAGTTCTTCACCCTGGCCAGAAACCATCTTTTGTGTACCTGCCAAAGCGGCTTCACTTTCGTCGGATGCGCTTGGCTGCTCCTCGGCCAACTCACGAGCGACTTCGGTCACCAGATCGCGGTCAACCATTTCTTTCTCTTCCAGATACGCTACCAGAAAGATTCGGTCAGCCAGCGTATTGATCCGACGGGGTATACCCTGGGTCTCGGAGTAAATGGAGTCCAGTGCATCCTGATGCAGTTCCGGCCGTCCTTTCCAGCCGACTCTCTGGAGACGGTGCTTGATATATCCTTGGGTTTCCTCCTGGCTCATCGGGCCAAGATGGCAAAATGCCACAGCCCGTTGCCGCAACTGCTCCATACGCTTTTCCTGCAAACGAGCGCGCAACTCTCCCTGCCCGACGAGACAGGCCTGCAGCATCTGGCGATCACCGACCTGGTGATTGGTCAACATACGTAATTCCTCAAGCGTCGAATAGGGCATGTTCTGTGCCTCATCAACGATCAGCAAGGCCCGCTTACCTTCCAGGCGCCGCTGCGTCAGGTAGCCCTGCAACCGGTTGAAGATCTGAGAACGAGAGAGCCCTTCATTGCTCACCCCGAAGGCTAAAGCAACCGACTCTGCAAGATCAGACGCCTCCAGTTGCGTGCTGGCAATCTGACCGATAACAAAATCGGTGTCACCCGACAGTTCGTTCACCAGGGTCTTAATCAGGGTGGTCTTGCCGGCTCCGATCTCCCCCGTCACCACCACAAAGCCCTCTCCCTGATGAATGCCGTATCGCAGGTAGGAGAGTACGCGCTGGTGACCACGGCTCGCAAAATAGAAATTGGGGTCCGGGCTTAGCGAGAAGGGTTTACCGTTCAGTCCGTAGAACGTCTCGTACATGGTTCAAAACTCCGCCCTGGCCGTTAAAAAGATCATGTTCTGCTGATAATCCGAGCTGTCCGCGGTCGAATCCCTTTCCGTGTACTGGTAACGCAGTGTGCCGACGCTCCGTCGTGTCATCCGGCGCTCCAGCCCAAACGACATATACCCCAGATAATCTCTTCGATCGATACCCCTGAAGTCCCGCCTCTGCAGTTCTCCATCCGCCAGGAAAGTGGTCCGAGGTGCCACTCGCCAGTTCCAGCGGGCTCCTGCACCTGCCAGTTCCTCCTCATCATTGGTGATCTGATACTCACGATCTTCAGTATAACCGTACAACTCAAGCCCGGTACGCCCCCTTTCCCGCGACCAGCCACCGCGTAAGCGGCGGCTCAGATAGACCTCGTTGTCGAGTGCGGTAGTCGTGGTAAATTGAGCCGTTTCGGCATCGATCTGCTCAGTGTCGACGACCGTGATCCTTTCGATTTCACTGGTGTAGTCTTCCGAGTAGCTCGCCCGGAACTGCCCCACATTGGTCTCTCGGGACGCCGACAGATCGAATGTCGTTCCGAACAATCGGTTACCTATCGAAGCGGTCATGTTTGTCTGAGTATTGGGGGTCCACTCGCCCCTGACGCGCCAGACGCTGCCGTCCTCTTCCAGTACCTCGTCGACCCCACCGTACTCGTTGTCCTCATATCCGGCCTCAAGGCCAACCGATAGCCTGGTTGAAAACCGATGCCCCAGAAAGATGCTCCACTCGTCCAGGACTGAATCCTCCCTGCCATCGGAAACCAGCACCCTGTGGGAGGCCAGCATGGCCCAGCGAAATTTCTGATCGGAAGCATTACCGAAACGTATCAGTGATTGCCTGCGTTCCCCGTCAGATAACCGACCTTCGTCATATTCAACACGGTCGACCTGGTACTCTGCCCGCATCACCAGCTGGTCGCTGAACCGATGGTGCAGATAGGGATTGATGGTAAACGTCGCAACATCCGTGCGGTTGTCAGTTACGCTGATGTTGTTGACGGAGACAGGCGCTTCCGATGAAATGATTTCCTGTGAATATCCGGCCCCTGCCTTGACAAAAAACCACTCGGGAACTGCAACGACTTCACCCACAGCTTCTGCCTGATGATAGGTCTCATTATGGTCGGACTCTTTTGCGTACCAAAGCGCCTCGAACTGGTAATCAAGAGACAAGTCCAGTCTCGGCGCGGTTCGCGAGTAGGAGATCCCCGGCGCTATCTGGGTAACGAAATCCTCTTCCTCATTACTCGAGGAGAGAGTCACATTGTCCGTATAGATTTCGGAAACCTGGAGCACAGGAGTTATATCGACTTCAGCGGCAGGAGTTACGCCCGGCGCTGCCAGACAATATCCCGCAGCCAGAACGACTGGCCACGAAAAATATTGAAATTTGTTTCGCGATTTTAAAATCATCACACTCACTGCTGTTGCTCGTCGGGCACATAGTAGCGGCCGTAATAGGAATCAAATGTTCCGGACGCCATATTGAATACGAAGCCCGCCAACGGGTTTGGTGATAGAAGATCCACCCCCTCTTTCACGGCTTGCTGCGGTGTCGTGCCTTGAGCCACCACGAAAAGCACCTGTCCCATCAGACTGCTGAGGACTGCGGCGTGACTGGTCGCAAGCAATGGGGGTGCATCGAACAAGACAATGCGATTGCTGTACCGGGTGGCGATCTCTCCGGCGAGCTCACGCATCCTGTCACTGGAAAGCAATTCCACTGCCTGTGGTTCGTAAGAGCCTGCCGGAAGGACCGCAAGCTTTGGAATGTCTGACCATTTCAAAACTTCCGGCATGCTGCTACGGCCGGACAGCACATCGACAAGCCCCGGGCTGTCTCTCAAGCCAAGCACGTTGCTGAGCGAGCGCTTTACCAGATCGGTATCCACCAGGAGAACGGTGTGGTCCATCTCTTTGGAAAGGCTTATTGCCAGGTTGAGGGCATTGAAGGTCTTTCCTTCACCGGGAAGAGCACTGGTTATCATCACCATGTTTCGCGCACGAGGATTGATGCGCTCGTTCTCAAGATTGGAACGCACCCTGCGCTTTAACATACGGTACTGTTCTGCCAGAACGCCGGTGGTGAGGCCAATTTTGTTCTCCTCGAGGCGCTTCCCGATGTGGATATCTACGGCAGGCGATTGCATCGGTGTGTTTTTTTTAACCGTTTTCGCAATGCGTTCCGCCGCAGCCTCTACGCTGTTTTTTCCTGTCTCTGGTACGGATTCGCGACTGCGTTCCGGTTGGCTTTCTTGCTGCTTCGACAGGCGTTCGGCTGCTTTTTCAATACTACTCATGTCTGCCCCACCCTGGGTTAGAAGAACGATTCCGGGATAATCAGGATATCTCCGGGTCGCATCTCCACGTTAGCCGAAATATCTCCATCCTTGACCAAATCCGCCAACCGAACGTTGAACTGCTGTTTATCGGTCTTTCCGACCTTGCGCACGATACTGGCCCGGTTACCGGCTGCAAACTCTGTCAAACCGCCGACCGCGATCAGTACATCGAGTACCGTCAAATCTTCACTGTACGGTATCATCCGCGGCTCGACCGCCTGACCGACGACTCTTATCTGTTCAGTGGCTCGCCCCACGACTTCCGAGACTGTCACAGTGACCACCGGGTGCTTGACGTAACGCGCCAGGCGCTCTTCCATTGCTCGCGCCAATTCACTGGGTGACTTTCCACTGGCCTGGACATCTTCGACCAGGGGAGTGGTAATCCGTCCGTCGGGCCGGACGGGAACGGTTGCGGAAAGGTCCGGATTACCCCACACAAACACCTCCAGGCTGTCTCCGGGACCGATGATATAGTTGACCTCCGCTTGCTCGCCTTCGGGGTTTACCGGCTGCGACGCCGCTGTTTTTCCTCGTATCTGGTCCAGCTGAGTGCAGCCGTTCAACCCCAAAACCAAAACGGACCCAGCAAGCAGTATGGTGGCAGTGCGCATAGTCATCTCCATTGCAAAAAGTCTTCCTGTTACGACAATTCAACGAGCTCCCCTTCCGAACACAACTACTTCGGCAGTTTGAACCAATATCAGCAGGTCCATCAGGAAACTGTGATTCTTTATATAATAGAGGTCATACTGAAGCTTTTGTGCAGCATCGTCCTGCGATGCTCCGTAGGAATAGCGTAGTTGCGCCCATCCGGTAAGCCCGGGCTTCATGCAGTGCCGTTCTGCGTAAAAAGGTATGACCTTCTCAAGCTCATCGACAAACTCGGGCCGTTCCGGACGGGGTCCGACGAAGCTCATCTCTCCTTTAAGCACATTCAGCAGTTGAGGAAGCTCATCCACTCGCGAGCGACGGATCCATTTCCCGACCCTGGTAATGCGCGCATCGTTCGTCATTGCCCAGCGCGCCTTGCCGTCACTTTCGGCGTCAGTGCGCATGCTCCGGAATTTAAGTACTTCGAACAGGTTCCCGTTTTCCCCGACACGCATCTGTCGATAGAGAATCGGTCCCGAAAAGCCACTTTCAAAGAAAATGGCCAACGCTGTGACTGCCATGACAGGCAAGGCAAACACCAACAACAAACTGGCAGTCACCAGATCAAACCCGCGCCGTAGCATTCGCGCCCGAGCGCCATAACGAAATCCTTCCGAGCCGACGAGCCAGCCTGGTGTCAGCAAGTCCAGAGAGATTTTTCCCGTCTCCTTTTCGACAAAACTGTTTTCGTCGGTGACCCTTATCCCACGGGCCCTGCACGCCAACAGTTCGGGCATCGGCAAGGTATTTCTGCGTTCCCCGGTCGCAATCACGATTTCCTCGCAGCCGTACTGCTCGGCAAGATCGGAAAGCTTGACGGGTTGGTGAACGATGCGTTCGCTATCAACATCGAACTTCTCCCCCGCGACCGGAAAAAACCAGACGATCTCCACGCTTTTGGTCTGCTCGGCGATTTGGCTGATTGTCCGCGCCTTTGCCCCGGTCCCCAGAACAATAATTTTTCTGGCCAAAGCGCCACTATCCACCAGCCGACGGAAAATGAGCCGATCCAGCGTGATGAACGCAATGGCGATCCCCGCAGCTGTCGCAACGACCGTACGATCGATCGTCATCGTCGGCGTCCAGTAGGAGATGATTGCCAGAATGACGCCGGCTCCAAAAAGGGCGACGACCAGCCGCGAGAGATAGGAGATCACTCCCTCCCAAACACCCGACTGGTACAGTCCCATTGCAGCCATACTCAGGGTCATCGTCCCTCCAAATACACCGGCGCTCCAGAGCCACGGTTCACCCAGAACAGCTTCGGTTTGCAACCACGTCATGGCCAGGTACACCGAGAGCACACCAAACGTCAGTTCTGCACCAAACAGCAAAACGAACGGCGTGCGGAAGTACTGACCGGCAATCCGAATCGTCGGCATTCGGGTCCTCCTTGAACAACATCGAGGCTTTCCTGCCCAGAACCGTCGGAATACCACATAACCCTGTAAAAGCGGTTTGGTATTGAACGTATAGACGGTGTTTTCTGAACCTGCAATTGTTGCTATCCCGATATCAGTCGGGAATCACAATCGTCCATCGACCTGATCCGCCGGAAATACATGCTTGGCATCGAACACCACATGATTGGGCTTACAAGCCCCCTGGAAGTGCGGCAGACCTTTATCGATAAAGCGTTGATGGCCCACGCCAAGTAACATCGCGTCGTAATGTCCTTCAGGCAGATCCTCAACGGGTTTGATCCCATATTGATCATAAGCCTCTGCAGGGTCGACCCACGGGTCGTAAACATCAACGTTTACATGGAGTTTGGTCAGCGTTTTAACGACATCTACTATTCGACTGTTGCGCAAGTCGGGGCAGTTTTCCTTGAAGGCGAGACCGAGGATCAGGACGTTGGATTCAGGTACGTGAATACTGCGCCGGAGCATGCACATCACCAGGCGATTGGCCAGATATTCGCCCATCCCGTCATTAATCCGGCGTGAGGCAAGAATGATGTCCGGGTGATGCCCCATTTCCTGGGCCTTGTGGGTCAGGTAGTAAGGATCTACGCCTATACAGTGACCGCCTACCAGGCCCGGTCGAAAGGGAAGAAAGTTCCATTTGGTGCCAGCGGCCTCGAGTACGGCCTGTGTATCGATCTCCAGACGTTCAAAGAGAATGGCAAGTTCATTGATCAGCGCGATATTGACATCACGCTGGGTATTTTCGATGACCTTGGCTGCTTCGGCGACTTTGAGGCTCGGGGCCTTGTAGGTGCCACCCGTAATAATCCGCTGGTAGAGACTGTCAACGAACTCCGCACCTTCCGGACTCGAGGCCGAGGTAATCTTCTGGATGGAGACCAGCGGCCGCTGTTTGTCGCCGGGATTAATCCGTTCAGGGCTATACCCGACAATAAAATCCTCATTCAAATGCAGTAAGGATTTGGATTCGAGGATTGGGATGCAGACTTCCTCGGTCGCGCCGGGATAGACCGTCGACTCGTAGATGACGCAATCACCCTTGGAAAGGACCCGGCCGATCATCTCACTCGCCTTGCGCAGTGGCGTCAGGTCCGGTTGGTGATGGGCATCCACGGGCGTGGGAACAGTGACGATGTAGACGTTGCAATCCGTCAACTCTTCCAGGTGATCGGAAAACCTCAGGTGCTGCACCCGCCCGAGGACCTCCGGTGCAACTTCGAGCGTGGAGTCGCGGTTATTTCTGAGCTCCGCCACCCGCTGGGCCTTGATATCAAAACCAACGGTCTCGAATTGCTTGCCGAACTCAACCGCTAGGGGAAGTCCGACGTAGCCGAGACCCACCACGCCGATTCTTACACGTTCCATGTCCAATGAAGTCGACTCCCTGTCGTTTTTTGGCAACTTGTCTATCCGAAGTGTAGACGCTATTCAGGTCCTTCTGAATGCAAGAGAAGAGAGTGGCACGGGGAAAGTAGGGACATCGGGGTCCTGTTGCTTATTTGCAACAAATGCGAATGCTGCAGCCAGCCAACTCCTGATCCTCTCGGGAGCAGGCCGGGATCCGACTGAATTACCGAATGATACTGCGCTGAGACTGATCAATGAACTGAACCAGTTCGGCGACTACCGCATGCTCTTCCGCCATCGCTCCGAGCTCCTGGCGCGCCTCGTTGAGAGGGAGTCCGCTCCTGTACAGGAGCCGATAGGCCTCTTTCAAGGCGCCCAGTGCTTCGGGGGAAAAGCCCCTCCTTTTCAGTCCTTCCCTGTTGATCCCGTGAGGTTTGGCAGGATTGCCACTAACCATCAGATAGGGCGGTACATCCTTGGCGATAGCACTCCCCATCCCGGTAAAGGAGTGTGCACCGATGGAACAGAACTGGTGAACCAGGGTAAACCCGGAAAGGATGACCTGATTCCCGATAGTCACGTGACCCGCCAATGACGCATTATTGGAAAAAATCACTCCGTTCCCGACGTGACAGTCGTGGGCGATATGGATGTAGGCCATAAGGAGGTTGTCATCGCCCACGGCCGTGAGACCGCCTCCACCGACGGTTCCACGATTAATGGTGACCGACTCCCGGATGATGTTGCGATCGCCAATCTCCAGACGCGTGGGTTCGCCACTATACTTCTTGTCCTGAGGGGCTTCGCCGATGGATGCGAACTGGAAAATCTGGTTTTCCTTCCCGATGACCGTCGGTCCCTGAATAACCACGTGGGGACCAACCCGGGTGCTCTCACCAATTTCAACATCGGCACCGATGACGGTATAGGGTCCGACCGATACATTTTCGGCCAGCCGGGCTTTCGGATCGATAATGGCAGTGGAATGAATGCTCATGCGATCTCCTGTTCTGCACACATCAGATCAGCGCTGGCCACTACCTTCCCGTCTACCTTTGCCTCGCCCTTGAATTTCCAGATTCCGCGTTTCGTCTTGAGAAGTTCCACTTCCAGACGCAGTTGATCACCCGGCTCCACCGGAAGTTTAAAACGGGCATTGTCGATGCCCGCAAAATAGTACAGCCTGTTGTCGTCCGGCTTGCTGTCACTGCTCTTGAAAGCCAGGATTCCAGTGGCTTGCGCCAGGGCTTCCATGATCAGCACACCGGGAAAAACCGGCCGATGCGGAAAATGCCCCGGGAAAAAGGGTTCGTTGACCGTCACATTCTTCACAGCGATCAGAAATTCACCGGGTTGGTAGTCCAACACCCGATCGATCAGCAAAAATGGATATCGGTGGGGCAGGTACTCCAGTACCTGGTGGATGTTCATGGTGTTCAAGTGGCTACCCTTTTTTCAGTTCTTCGAGTTCTTTTTCCAACGATCGAATCCGGCGCGCCATATCGTCCAACTGTTTGAAGCGGACGAAATTCTTCTGCCAGCGCTCATTCGCCTCGAGCGGCACACCGGCGGAATACATTCCGGGCTTTTTGACCGATTTGGTCACCAGCGACATGGCCGTGATAGTCACGCCATCGGCGATCTCCAGATGTCCGAGGATACCCACGCCTCCGGCAATGGCACAGTGCTTTCCAATCACGGTACTGCCTGCGATCCCGACACAGGCCGCCACCGCCGTGTGAGCACCTATGCGGACGTTATGTGCGATCTGGATCAGGTTATCGAGTTTTACACCCTCTTCGATGATCGTGTCGTTTACCGCACCCCGGTCAATGGTGGTGTTTGCCCCCACTTCGACATCGTCCCCGATTACCACGGCACCGAGTTGATGGACCTTGAGCCAGCGTCCGGCATCCTTGGCAAATCCAAAGCCGTCGCTGCCGATAACTGCGCCGGCATGTATCACGCCACGCCTTCCGATATCGCTCCCGTGATAGATCGAAACATTGGCGGCCAGGCGGGTTCCATCTTCGATAATGCAGTCGGAGTCTATGAAACAGCCCGGGCCAATCACCACGTCAGCACCGATACGGGAGCGGGGTCCGACAAAGACATTCGGCCCGACAACGGCGTCTGGATGGACTTCGGCGCTCTGGTGAATCTGTGCTGTGTGATGCCGTCCCGGTTCGGGCGTATCCACCATGTCGAACAGCGCGGTAACCCGTGCAAACGCGGCATACGGGTTGTCGGCCACAAGGGCGGCGACAGGACACCTTGAAAGAGAGCCCTCGTCCAGAATAACGGCGCTAGCCCGTGTATCGGATAGCTGGTTTCGGTATTTCGGATTCGATAAAAAGGCGATCTGCCCTTCATGTGCATTGGCTAGCGTGCCGATACTTCCAATACGCAGTGACGGCTCGCCTTCCAGCCGTGCACCGGCAACCTCGGCCAAGGCTGTCAGTGAATACTCCATTATCTAACCAAACGGTCGACTTCGAAAAGAGCGTGATGCAGTGGTGACAGGGAGGCCTGGGAGCCACGGCAAGGGCTGAACGTATCTGGTTGTGTGCGCCCCTGGCGCATCCGCTGCGAAGGCATGGGTCAGTTGTTCAGCCGTTCCACGACGCGTTCGGTAATATCGACCTTGTCACTCGCGTAAACGACGCCCGCTTCAAGAACGAGGTCATAGCCATTCTCCTTGGCCAAATCGGTAATCGCCTTTGCCACCTTGCGCTGCAATTTAGAAAACTCCTCATTGCGGCGAATATTGAAGTCTTCGTTAAACTCTTCCCGGGAACGTTTCAACTCGCGACGCTCGGAGACAATATCTCGTTCGACTTTCCGGCGCTCGGATTCACTCATGACCGCCCCGTCTCGCTCAAGCCTCTCCTCCAACTCTTTCAGGGCATTACCCGAGCGGACCAACTGTTCGTCACGCGGTGCAAATTCAGTCTTGAGGCGTTCCCGGGCTTCCTGGGCCTGAGGTGCTTCCTTGAGGACCTCGGGGGTGTTCACAAACACCATACGAACACCTTCGGCCTGAACAGGAAATACGAAGCAAGCGGCCAGCAAAGCTCCGGCCGAAACGCGTTTGCAACTGGTGACCAATTTCATTCGATACATGTTCCCTTCCTGATCAGATTCAATCGTTAGAAAAGCGTGCCCAGAGTAAACTGGAACACCTCGGTCTCATCATCGGCTTGTTCGTTCATAGGCTGTGACAGGCTGAAGCTCATCGGGCCCATCGGTGTCAGCCAAACCAGCGAGAGCCCCGCTGAATAGCGCAGTTCACCGAAATCGATGTCCGAGTCGGCGGTGTCATAGACATTACCTGCATCGACAAAAGCACTCAAGCGGGTCGAATCCGCCTGTTCCCCGAAAGGTGAAGGGAAAATCAGCTCCGCATTGCCGAGCACGCGGGCATTACCACCGAGGGGATCGTCGTTGGAATCCCGCGGGCCGAGACTGTTGGCTCGGTAACCCCGCACGGTCCGACTGCCACCGGCATAAAAACTCTCAAACGGAGGCAATTCGGTAGTATCGCCGAGGCCGTCACCGTAACCGATTTCCGCCTCACCTTTGAATATTAACCAGTCATTCAGCGGGATATACTGCTCATGTTTGGCTCGCGCTTTGAAAAATCCGATGCCGTTGTCCCCGGCCGCTACCGCGAGTTCACCTGACAGCGTACTCACCCCTCCCCGATCCGGGAACACCGTCTTGTTGCGGGTATCCCGATTCCAGCTCGGCGATAGCGTCACGGTACTAAACCTGCAGTCGTCGATTTCAGCATTGTCTTCGCAGAAGCCGATTATTTCATCGGACGCATCTGTTCCCAGCTGCATGTCCGTCACGCGATAGTCCAGTCCCAGACGGTAAAAACTGAATTCGCTCAACGGAACCCCGAACGAGACCCCTGCCCCGTAAGAGTCCGTCGTATACTCGGAAATGTCGGCTTCCTCTGCATCGGTCTCCCGATAAGAGGCGCGGAGTGTCCGACTGATACCATCATCGGTAAAGTACGGGTTGGTGTGGCTGATGCTGTAGACGGTATTGACGTCGCTGGTATTGACTTCTATGGCGACGCGATCGCCGGTCCCCAGGAAATTATCCTGATTGATGCTCCCGGACAGCAGCAGTCCGTCTGATTCGCCATAACCGATGCCCAGATTCAGACTGCCGAAATTGGGCCGCTCCACCACCTTGTAATTAACGTCGACCAAATCCGGACTGCCGGGCACCACAGGCGTTTCAACCTCGACCTGTTCAAAGAAGCCGAGCCGGTCCATGCGCTCACGTGAGCGCTCCACGCTTTGGGTCGAAATCGGAGCGCTCTCCATCTGACGGAGTTCGCGCCTCAGAACCTCATCCCGGGTTTTCACATTACCGCTGATGTTGATGCGGCGGACGTATACGCGCTTGCCCGGATCCACAAAAAAGGTGAGATCGACCGTTTTCTGCTCCTCGTCAATGTCGGGAATGGGATTGACATTGGCAAATGCATACCCTTCATCTCCGAGCCGCTCACTGATCCCCCGGGCACTTTGATTGACCCGCGTGCGGGAAAAGACTTCCCCCTCGCCGACCTCGATTAGCTCCTGCATCTGCTGCTCGGGAAGGACCGTGTCACCACCCAGGGCGAGCTCACCAATCCGGAACTGTTCCCCTTCACTGATATTGATGGTGATATAGACATCCTGCTTGTCGGGAGTAATCGAAACCTGCGTCGAATCGACCGAAAAATTGATGTAACCCCGATTTAGATACCAGGAGCGCAACGTCTCCAAATCGGCGCCAAGCCGCTGTTTCGAATATTGATCCCGGTCAGAGAACCAGGAGAAAAACGGCTTGGTGCCAAGCTCGAATTCGTCGAGCAGCTCATCTTCATCAAAGAGACTGTTCCCGACGATATTGATTCGCTTGATTTTCGCGGCTTCGCCTTCACCGACCAAAATATTCACCGCCACCCGATTCCGTTCCAGTGGCGTCACTTCGGATTCGACCCGGGCGCTGTATTTCCCCAAGTTCAGATATTGCCGTTTCAGTTCCTGTTCAACCCGGTCCAGCATTGAGGGATTGAATACGCGTCCCTCGGCAAATCCGATCTGTTGGAGACTTTCCAGCAACTGTTCGGAAGGGATATCGTCGTTGCCTTCCAGGTCAATACTGGCGATGGCGGGGCGCTCTTCGACAAAGACGATCAGCGTATCCCCTTCCCGCTCCAGAACGACGTTTTCGAAAAAGCCGGTTCGGAACAGTGCCCGGATAGCGTCGCTGGAGCGATCTTCAGTCAGCCGCTCCCCCTGTTCCACCGGGAGATAGTTGAAAACCGTACCAACGGAAATCCGCTGCAGACCTTCAACCTGAATCTCTTCGACTACAAAAGGCTCAAAGCTCCACGCCGATTGTATCGAGGCGAACAGCACTAATGCCGCCGCAGAGCGGCGAATGGATTTCGGAAACGCCATCTATA
Organism: Thiohalomonas denitrificans; assembly: GCF_900102855.1. NCBI lineage: Bacteria > Pseudomonadati > Pseudomonadota > Gammaproteobacteria > Thiohalomonadales > Thiohalomonadaceae > Thiohalomonas > Thiohalomonas denitrificans. The sequence continues at coordinate 278,013 of NZ_FMWD01000003.1, read as the reverse complement.
TTTATCTCACCCGGTCAAGCGCACCAGGTCGTTGTAAAAAGCCAATGTCATCAACGCGATGATTATCGCAATCCCTATCCGCTGGCCGACAGCCTCCGTCGTCTCGGAGACAGGGCTGCCTTTGACCGCTTCCACCAGATAAAACATCAGGTGGCCCCCATCAAGGACCGGGATCGGTAAAAGATTCAACACGCCGAGGCTGATACTAACAATTGCGAGGAAAGATAGAAATCGACTAAAACCCGCATAAGCGGAATCCTTGGCATAACGGGCAATGGTTATGGGACCGCTGATGCTCTCGGTCGAAACCCGTCCAATCACCATTTCCCCCAGCATGCGCAGGGTCAGGGTGGACATCTCCCAGGTCCGGCCAATGGAAGCACCGACCGCCTCGACGGGTCCCTGCTGCCACGTACTGGTCAGCGCAGCCACCTGGGATGGGTCGACTTTCACCTGTGCGCCTATCCGGCCTACGGCACCCTGCTCCGTTTCGACCCTTGCTGGCGTGATCTCGATCTCAATACGTTCACCATTTCGAAGCAGGCTGAAGGTGAGGGCCTCGCCCGGATTTTCCCGAATGACCTCGACCATGCTCTGCCAATCGTGCACCGGCTGACCGGCGATGGCGACCACCTCGTCGTCCGGCTGCAACCCCGCATTTTCCGCCGGGGAGCCTGCCTGTATCTCACCGATAACCGGCTGCAGATCGGGTCTTTGGGGACGCAGACCAATGGTCGAGACCAGTTCCTCCGGCTTGACATCGCGCCCGGCCCGCTTCAGGGGGAGTTGTCTGGTTTCCGTCCTGCCGTCAGTCAGGATCGTCAGCTCGACCGGCTCTCCGAGCAGCAGTTTGGGAAGCAACCGATCGAACACTGCATCCCACGTTGGAGTCTCTTCGCCGCCGACGGCAACGATCTGCTGCCCCGGGCGCAGGTCTGCCCTGGCGGCAGGCGTCTCCTCCACCACTTCACCCACGATCGGCTTGATGCCGGGAATGCCATTGACGAACATCAACCAAAACGCAAAAACGGCAAACAGGAAGTTGAAGAACGGGCCCGCGGCCACGATCGCAAACCGCCTGGCCACGCTCTTGCGATTGAAGGCGCGGTCCAGTTCCTCCTCAGGTACCTCGACTTCGCGCTCATCCAGCATTTTGACATAGCCACCGAGGGGAATAGCAGCGACCACGTATTCCGTGCCGTCCGCCCCCTTGCGGCTCCATAGCGGACGACCGAAGCCGATCGAGAAACGAAGCACCTTGACCCCCATCCGCCGAGCCACCCAGAAGTGACCAAATTCATGAACAGCGATGAGAACACCAAGGGCAACGACCAGCGCAAGGACCGAACCGATGAAATCGATCATAAAACTCCGGGATAGCTGATGCGGATCCACTCATTCGCCACTCGCCGGGCGGCAGCGTCTTCCTCAAAAATAGTCGGCAGGTCTGCGGCTTCCCGCCGGGGCAGCTCGCCCAGCGTATACTCGATGGACCGCGGAATGGCCGTAAACGGGACGCGACCCTCCAGAAATGCCGCGACAGCGACTTCATTGGCGGCATTCAGGACGGCCGGGCACGTTCCACCTGCATCCATCGCTTCGCCTGCCAGGCGCAGGCAGGGAAAACGCTGCAGATCGGGGGGCTCGAAGTCGAGATGTGCCACCTGGAAAATATCCAGCGTGTCCACGCCGGAATCGATCCGCTCGGGCCAGGCCAGCGCGTGGGCGATCGGCGTCCGCATGTCGGGATTGCCCAGTTGCGCAACCACGGAACCATCGATATACGACACCATCGAGTGAATGATGCTCTGCGGGTGCAGCACCACCTGAATACGATCCGTGCGGGTACCAAATAGCCAGCAGGCCTCGATAACCTCCAGCCCCTTGTTCATCATGGTGGCCGAATCGATCGAGATCTTTCGACCCATGGACCAATTCGGGTGGGCTACCGCCTGTTCGGGGGTAACCTGTCCCAGCTCCGATAATGGCAGATTCCGGAACGGACCACCGGACGCAGTCAACAGGATGCGATTGATACCGACCTCGTCCAGCCCCCTCGCAAAATCGTGCGGCATGCACTGGAAAATGGCGTTGTGTTCGCTGTCGATGGGCAGCAGCTCGGCGCCGTTTCGGCGCACCTCCTCCATGAACAGGGCACCGGACATCACCAGCGCCTCCTTGTTGGCCAGGAGGATACGCTTGCCGGCACGGGCCGCGGCCAGGCTCGGGCGCAGCCCGGCCGCCCCGACAATGGCCGCCATGACGAAATCCACCTCGTCCAGAGCCGCCACGAATTCCAGTCCCTTCTGGCCGGCCAGCACCTCCACCTCGGGTGCCAGCGTACGCAGGCGCGTGGCAAGCTGCTCCGCTGCCGTCTCGTCAACCATGGCTGCATAGCGCGGGCGAAAGGCAACGCACTGTTCCACCAACCGGTCCACCCGGGAATTGGCAGTCAGCGCAACCACCCGGTAACGATTCGGATGACGGGACAACACATCCAGGGTACTCACACCGATGGACCCGGTGGCTCCCAAAACCGTTATCCCGATCACATCCAGCTCCTCAACCCGTAAAAACCCAGCACAAACACCGGGGCCGCCGCCGTCAGGCTGTCGATGCGGTCCAGAATACCCCCGTGTCCCGGCAACAGCCCGCCGCTGTCTTTAACTTTCATCATGCGTTTGAACATGCTTTCGGAGAGGTCACCCAGCACCGAAGCAGCGATAGTGAAAGCACAAAGGAGCAGGAATCCGGGCAGGACCACCTCTGGACGCAGCCAGAACCACCCAATCGCCCCCACCGTCAGTGCAACAGCGGCGCCACCGACGACGCCTTCCCAGGTTTTACCGGGGCTAACCCGGGCCGCCAGGCGATGGCGTCCCCAACGACGTCCTGCAAAGTAGGCCCCGGTGTCGGCGCCCCAGATTAAAACCATCAGCAGCAGCACGAAGCCGGGTCCGGGCGCACGCTGCAGAATGACCAGACATCCCCAGGCCGGTACCAGCACCAGGACGCCCACCACTGCCCGCACCGTGCGGTTCTGCCGCATTGCCTCGATACCCTCGGGATAGCGCACTACCGCCACCAGGGCCAACGACCACCACACCAGTGCCAATAGACCAATTGCGATGACACTGCCAGGCGTTGCGGTCAGCGGGTAAAGAATAACGATGAGGAGCGCGACTGCGGCCGTGTACCCGATGCGCCCCGCACTCGATTTCAATCCGATCAGGCGGGTCCACTCCCAGGCTCCCAGCAGCATGATCACCCCGAGCAGGAGCGCAAAGAGAAGGGATGGAAGGGCCAGAATTGCCCACACCGCGAGCGGCGCCAGGATCAAGGCCGTTAGAATTCTCTGTTTAAGCATCCTCCTGCTCCACCTGATCACCGGTCTTGCCAAACCGACGCTGGCGGGACGCAAACGAGTCCAGAGCAGCCTCGAAACCCGCCTCCCGGAACTCCGGCCACAGCAGTGGGGTGAAATAGAGCTCGGTATAGGCCAGTTGCCAAAGCAGGAAGTTGCTGATGCGCTGTTCACCGCCGGTGCGGATAAACAGGTCCGGTTCGGGAAGTTCACTCAGGGCCAGGCGCTCTCCCAAGGCATCCGGGGTGATATCTTCCGGCCGGATCTCGCCAGAAGCGACGGCCGCAGCCAGGGACCGGGCGGCCTCGGTGATATCCCAACGACCCCCATAGTTCACTGCAACCGCAAGGGTCAAAGCAGTGTTGTCCCGGGTGAGTGACTCTGCATCGGCAATGCGCCGCTGAAGCTCGGGTGAAAAGGCATCGGTATCACCCACGATTCGCAGTCGAATGCCGTTTTTGTGCAGCTTGCCGACTTCTTTGTCGAGGGCGGTCATAAACAGGTTCATCAGCAGCCCGACTTCCTCTTTGGGACGCCGCCAGTTTTCACTGCTAAAGGCGAACAGTGTCAGCGCCTCGATCCTGTAATGCAGACACAGCTTCACCATGCTCCGGACCGATTCCAGCCCGGAGCGGTGGCCGGCAAAACGTGGGAGGTGGCGCTGCTTGGCCCAGCGGCCGTTACCGTCCATGATGACAGCGACGTGCCGCGGCAAGCGCGTTCGTGGGGTCGAACTGATGTGTTCGTTCGCCATAATTGGTGAATACCGAGGCAGCGCCCTCGAAGCGCTGACCGGTGTTCAGATTTCCATCAGATCTTTTTCTTTCGCTTCCAGAAGCGTGTCCACTTCTGCTACATGCGCATCCGTCAACTTCTGGATGTCTTCCTCGGCCTTGCGAGCCTCATCCTCCGAGATTTCCTTCTCTTTGAGCAGCGTTTTGAAATCGCCATTGGCGTCGCGGCGAATGTTGCGTATCGCGACCTTGGCGTGCTCACCTTCCTGGCGAACCAGCTTGCCCATTTCGCGGCGCCGCTCTTCGGTCAGGGCCGGCAGCGGCACTCGGATGACCGAGCCGGAAGTCGCCGGATTGAGTCCCAGGTCGGAGGTCATGATCGCCTTCTCCACCTTTTGGACCATGGGTTTCTCCCAGGGGGTCACGGTCAGGGTACGGGCGTCCTCGCTGGAGATGTTGGCCACCTGACTGAGAGGGACTTCCGAGCCGTAATATTCGACCATGACGTGGTCGAGAAGGCTCGGATGCGCACGCCCCGTGCGCAGCTTGGAAAGTTCGTTCCGTAGCGCTTCGATACTTTTTTTCATACGCGCTTCGGCGTTTTTTTTGACATCATTAATCATGCGCTATCTCCCCTTTCAACCAAGGTGCCTTCGTCTTCGCCCCGCAAGATACGCATCAAGGCACCCGGCTTGTTCATGTCAAAAACCCGCAACGGCATATTATGATCCCGACAGAGCACCATTGCCGTCAGATCCATGACACCCAGATTCCTCGCCAGCACCTCGTCATAGGTTAGACGCGAATAGCGGGTCGCCGAGGGGTCCTTGACCGGATCGGCGCTGTACACCCCATCCACCTTGGTCGCCTTCAGAACCAGATCGGCACCGATTTCGATTCCCCGCAGGGTAGCCGCAGAGTCGGTCGTAAAAAACGGGTTTCCGGTACCTGCAGCAAAGATGCATACCCGGTGTTTCTCGAGGTGCCGGATCGCGCGTCGCCGCACGTAGTCCTCGCAGACCTGGTGGATCGGCAATGCGGACATGACCCGCACTGCCAGGTCCTCGTGCTCGAGAGCATCCTGAATGGCCAGGGCGTTAATCACCGTGGCGAGCATGCCCATATGGTCGGCGGTGGCCCGTTCCATCCCACCGGCCGCCAGACTGACGCCCCGAAAAATATTACCGCCACCGATGACCAAGGCGACCTGGGCGCCGGCTTCCACAGCCTCGGCCACTTCCCGGGCAGTGCGTTTGGCGACCGCCGGGTCGATGCCGAACCCCTGCTCTCCCATCAGCGCTTCGCCGCTGAGTTTGAGCAGGATCCTTTTATAGGGAAATGTGGTTGCGTCGGCGTTGCCCATTGATCAGGTACCGCGGGCCTGGGCCATGACTTCCTCGACGAAGTTATCGACCTTCTTCTCAATACCCTCGCCCACTTCGAAGCGGCGGAAGCTGACCACCTTGGCACCCTTGTCCTTGAGGAGCTTTTCGACCATGGTGTCCGGATCTTTCACGAAAGGCTGACCCAGCAGAGTGATCTCCTTGAGGGCCTTTTTGACCCGGCCTTCAACCATCTTTTCGATGATCTCCTGCGGCTTGCCGCTCTCTGCGGCCTGAGCCATGAAGATCTCCCGCTCCTTCTCGATCATCTCGGAAGGTACGTCATCGGCGGAGATGTACTGCGGTTTACTGGCAGCGATATGCATCGCCAGATCGCGGGCCAGCTCTTTATCGCCGCCTTCCAGCTCCGTTACCACACCGATGCGGCTGCCATGGAGATAACTGGCCAGAATACCCGAGGTCTTGAAGCTCGCGAAGCGGCGCACGGCCATGTTCTCGCCCAGCTTGGCAATCAGGGTTTTGGTGGCATCGCCAACATTGGTATCGTCACCATCCTTCAGAGGCATGGCAAGCAGCGCTTCCAGGTCGTCGGGGTCGCTGGCCAGCACACGCTCGGCAACGGCATTGGCGAAGGCCTGAAAGTCCTCGTTCTTGGCCACGAAATCGGTTTCACAGTTGATCTCGACCATGGCCGCCTGCTTGCCGTCGTCACTAGACTTGACGGTAATGAGGCCCTCGGCCGCGGTGCGTCCGGCCTTTTTGTCGGCCTTGGCCAAGCCGGTCTTGCGCATATGTTCGATTGCGGCATCGATATCGCCGCCCGTCTCCACCAGCGCCTTTTTACACTCCATCATGCCGGCACCGGTGCGTTCACGAAGCTCCTTTACCTGCGCAGCAGTAATCGCCATTGTTCATAGTCCCCTTTGAGAATTTTCCAAACAGGCGGCTCAGCCGCCCGGGACGACTCCAAAAAAGGGGGCGAAGCCCCCCTTCCTGAACATCTCTTTCGAGCGGTCGCCCGAGATTACTCGGAGGCCTGCTCGCCTTCGGTAACCTCGATGAACTCGTCGGTCCCGCCTTCGGTAATCGGTGCGGTGGCAGCCTTGCCCTCCAGTATGGCGTTGGCAGCGCCCGCCACATAGAGGCTGATGGCGCGAATCGCATCATCGTTACCGGGAATTACGTAGTCGACGTCGGATGGATCGCAGTTGGTGTCCACCGCGGCCACGACCGGGATACCCAGTTTCCTGGCTTCGCTGATGGCATTCTTCTCATGACCGACATCGATGACGAACATCGCATCGGGCAAACCGCCCATATCCTTGATGCCGCCGAGACTGCGATCCAGCTTTTCTTTTTCGCGCTGGCGCATCAACGCCTCTTTCTTGACCAGTTTGGCCAGGGTGCCATCCTGCTCCTGGGCCTCCAGGTCTTTCAGGCGTCGGATAGACTGCTTGACGGTCTTGAAGTTGGTCAGCATGCCGCCCAACCAGCGATAATCCACATAGGGCATACCGCAACGTTCGGCTTCCTGCTTGACGATGTCGCGGGCCTGGCGCTTGGTGCCGACGAACAGGATCTTGCCCTTGTTCGAGGCCAGCTTTCCCAGGTAATTCATTGCATCATTGTAGAGCGGCAGCGACTTCTCGAGGTTGACGATATGAATCTTGTTACGCTGACCAAAGATGTACGGTGACATCTTCGGATTCCAGTAACGGGTCTGGTGGCCGAAGTGGACACCGGCCTCCAGCATCTGACGCATGGTTACATTAGCCATGTAAAAATCTCCTCATTTGGGTTGGTCCTCCATGCACCCTCGGATATCGACCCCTTACGGGGGCACCCGGATACCCGTGACGGCACATGTGTGGATTTTATTCGCCCCCAGCGCGAGCCGGAGCCGTTTTCGTTTGCCTATAAAAGCGCGCCTTTATACCATATCCGTAACGGCACAACAATTGCCGATGCCTTTTCACAGACAACCCGCCGAGCCGGAAACGCCCCACCGGCCAACCCACAAAATTCAGGATTTTCAAACACATGGCTGTCCACATCAAGACGCCCGAAGAGATCGAAAAGATGCGTATTGCCGGTCGGCTGGCCGCCGAGGTACTGGAAATGATTGCACCCCACGTGCAAACCGGAGTCACCACCGGTGAGCTGGATCGCATCTGCCACGACTACATCGTCGAGGAGCAGCAGGCGATCCCGGCGCCCCTCAACTACCACGGTTTCCCCAAGTCTATCTGTACCTCGGTCAATCACCAGGTCTGTCACGGGATTCCCGGCGACAAAGTGCTCAAAAAGGGTGATTTGGTCAACATCGACATCACCGTCATCAAGAACGGCTATCACGGCGATACCAGCCAGATGTTCTTTGTCGGCGAACCGAGCGTAAAGGCCGAGCGGCTGGTGCGAGTGGCCCGGGAGGCGATGATCACCGGGATCAGGCTGGTCCGGCCCGGCATTCATCTCGGGGATATCGGCCACGCAATCCAGGAATACGCGGAAAAGCACCACTATTCGGTGGTTCGCGAATACTGTGGCCACGGTATCGGTCAGCAGTTCCATGAAGACCCGCAGGTACTCCACTATGGCAAGCCCGGAACCGGTATCGTGCTCGAGGCGGGGATGACCTTCACCATCGAGCCGATGATCAATGCCGGAAAACGGTTTGTGAAATTGCTGCCGGACAACTGGACCGTGATCACCAAGGACCGCACCCTCTCCGCCCAGTGGGAACACACGATCCTTGTCACCGATAGCGGCTATGAGGTACTGACCCTCCGCGAAGGGGAGGAGATCTGATGTCCTGTTTCCGTTCCGGACGCCCGGAGGAGGCCCCCGAAAGCGTTACGTTCACGGTGCAGGGCTTGACGGCTCCGGAGGGCGCTGAAGGCACCTCCGAGACGGAAAAGACGCATTAACATGTCGCTGGCACTGTTTGACGCCGAGGCCTTCGACAGCGCCCTGGCTGCCGGAGAGCCTCCGCTTGCGCTATTCAGAGACACCGCCAGGTTCGCACGATCCGCACTGGAGCAGCGTTTTCAGGCAGGAGATTCGGTAGTCGAGCTGGTTACAGCCCACGCCCGCTTCGTCGACCGGCTTCTGAAAAGGGCCTGGGGCCTCCATTTCAGGGAGGCGACCGACGAGCTCTGCCTGGTCGCGGTTGGCGGCTACGGCCGCGGCGAGCTGCACCCCCATTCGGACGTAGACCTGATGATCCTCGCCGAACCGGGGGCCATCCGTCACTTTCAATCCTGCCTTGAGGGTTTTCTGCTGTTCCTTTGGGATATCGGCCTGGAGGTGGGGCACAGTGTCCGAACCGTGGAACAGTGTGTGGAGGAGGCAGAGGCGGATATCACGGTCGCCACCAATCTCATGGAATCACGACTGCTGATCGGGCCCCGGGCACTCTATGAGGCCATGCGCGAGCGGACCAGTCAGGATCATGTCTGGCCGGGCCCGGCATTCTTCGAGGCCAAGTGGGAGGAGCAGATCGCGCGCCACCACAAGTTCAACGACACCGCCTACAACCTGGAACCCAACGTGAAGGAGGGCCCCGGCGGACTGCGCGATATCCAGATGATCGGCTGGGTGGCCAAGCGTCACTACGGCGCCGAAACCCTGCATAACCTGGTCGGCCACGGCTTTCTGACCGCCTCCGAATACCGTGCGCTGAGCGACGGACAGGCCTTCCTCTGGAAGGTCCGTTTCGGCCTGCACATCCTCAGCGGACGCCGCGAGGATCGTTTGCTGATCGATCACCAGCGCACGCTGGCCACCCAGTTCGGCTTCCGGGATGACGAAACGCGTCTGGCAGTCGAGCACTTTATGAAGGAGTACTACCGGACCGTCATGGAGCTGGAGCGGCTCAACGAGATGCTGCTGCAACTGTTCCAGGAGGAGATCCTTTATGGCGATCAACCCGCTGACCCGGTTCCCATCAGCAAACGCTTTCAACTGCGCAAGGGCTTTCTGGAGACCACCTCCGACCGGGTGTTCCGGCGCTATCCATTCGCGCTGCTGGAGCTGTTCCTGGTACTGATGCAACACCCCAATGCCAAAGGCGTGCGGGCCGAGACCATTCGTCAGATCCGCAACCACCTCTATCTGATCGATGCCGAATACCGTTCGGATCTGCGCTGCCGAAGCCTGTTCATGGAGATCCTGCGCCAGCCGCAGGGGATCACCGATGCCCTGCACCGGATGAACCGCTATGGTGTGCTTGGTGCCTATCTGCCGGTATTCGGGCGGGTGGCGGGCCAGATGCAGCACGACCTGTTTCACGTCTACACGGTAGACGAACACACGCTGTTCGTGGTTCGCAACCTGCGTCGTTTCGCCGTCCCGGAGCACGCCGGGGAATTTCCCCTTTGCAGTCGACTCATCCAGCGCATCGCCAAACCGGAGCTCCTCTACATCGCCGCCCTGTTTCACGATGTCGCCAAGGGGCGCGGTGGAGACCACTCCCGGCTGGGTGCAGAAGATGCCACCGCCTTCTGTGCCCACCATCTGCTATCGAAATACGACACGCACCTCGTAGCCTGGCTGGTCCGTAACCATCTGTTGATGTCCACAACCGCCCAGCGCAAGGACATCTCCGACCCGGACATCATCAACGAATTCGCGGCACAGGTGGGTGCTCAAATCCGCCTGGAGTATCTCTACCTGCTGACTGTGGCGGACATCCGTGCTACCAGTCCCGGTGTCTGGAACTCCTGGAAGGATGCGCTGCTGGCCGAGCTCTACCATGCTGCACGCAAGGCGCTGCGCCAGGGTCTTACCAATCCCATCGTCAAGGAGGAGTTGATTGAGGAGACCCAGCGTGAGGCCATCCGGCTTCTCGAGGCGAGCGATGTCGACATGAATGCAGTGTCCCGGTTTTGGGACCGTCTGACCGACGACTATTTTGTCCGCTACTCGGTCGATGAAATCGCCTGGCATAGCCGGGCCATCGCCAAAAAGGCCGAGCCGGACCGGCCGCTGGTGCTACTGCGACGCAAGCGGGGCGGCACCGAGGTCTTTATCTTTACCCGCATTCGGGAGCACCAGTTCACGATCACCACCACCGCACTCGACCAGCTGGGTCTGACGGTAGCCGACGCACGCATCATCCCCTCCAGGGACGGCTATACGCTGGACACCTACATCGTCCTGGAGGAGTCGGGCGAGCCCATTGAAGAACCAGAGCGCGAACGTGAGATCCGTGAGCGCCTGACCTATCTCCTGGCACACCCGGAGGAGACGCCGCCCAGGGTACGCCGTCGGGTTTCCCGACAGCTCACACACTTCAATCTACCCACCCAGGTGACCTTCCAGAATGATCTACGCAACGGCCGAACCATCATGGAAGTGGTTGCGGCCGACCGCCCCGGGCTACTGGCCGAGATCGGCCGTGCGCTGACGGAATGCGGAGTGTTACTGCAGGATGCAAAGATCGCCACTTTCGGAGAACGGGTGGAGGATGTCTTCATGGTTGCCGACAAAAACGGCGAACTCCTGCGCGATGAACAGAAAACCCGCTGCCTGCGGCAGCGCATCTGCGAGAGACTCGATCGGGACTGAGTTCGAACGGAATTACAACGAAATTGAGTGCCAGGCCCCAAACCACCCTGCGCCGGCGTAGGCACACCGCTGATGCGGGTCGTTCCGGTTCAATCTGAAGACGCCTCGCGGTCGCAAACACGCCGGTTTCAGCCTGCGGGCGGGAGCGAGAGGCTGAGTCCCGGATCGGCGGGGCGGTCAGTGCGGCGATGCCGGCCCGTATACGAGCTGACCGTCGACTATCTTGGCGGCGGTTGTATAGGGATGCTCCACGACTTTCGTCGGCGACATGATGTGGAGCACGAGGATACCCACGCTCTTGAGGTCGTCGGCGATCAGCGCGCGGTGACAGCGCCACCACACCGCCTCCGAACACAGGAGGGCGGTGCGACCGTGGGCCGCCATCTGTAGCAGCCGAGCGCGTCCGCTGCGGTAGCTCTCGGTCTGCGTGTAGTCGGCGTAGGCGCGGAACGCCGGGTTGCGCCACACGGTGTTGATGGAGCCGGGGTTGGACCTGCGGCGTCCGCCCAGTTCGACGATGTGCTGATAGGCCAGACCGGAGGCGGCCAACCGCTGGGGCAGTTCCTCCTGACCGAACTGCGGGTGCTTGCGTGAGCCGGCGAAGCGGCGCACATCCGCCACCTGCTCAATACGCTGCGAGCGCAGCAGAGTGAGAAATTCTCCCCAGTTCCGGTTCGAGTGCACGAGCGTCCAGATCACCATCCTCAGCGGACCGGCTCCAGTGCCGAATCCTTGTGCATGGCAATGTGATCGCTCTTGTCGCTGCGGATTTCGTACTGGGGCTCGTCCTCGCTGGCACGCCGACGATGGCCCTTGTACTCGGTGTCCCGGGTGTGAACGTGGATGATGCGGCCGGTGACGTAGCCGGCCTCCGAGTTCCAACGCACGTGATCGCCAACCTTGAAGCGTCTTGCCATAGCTACTTCCTCCCAAACTTGGCAGATGCCAGCTAGCAACTTCATTCCCTTCTCTCATCCAGTATAATGGTGGTTTTGCCGTGAACCGACACCATGAACCCGGATCTCGAAAAACTGCAGCCCTACCCCTTCGAGAAACTGAATTCTCTGAAGACCGGCGTACGGCCGCCCGCAGGCAAGCCCCACATCGCCCTGTCTATCGGCGAGCCCAAGCACCAGCCGCCGGCGTTCGTGGTCGAAGAGGTGATCACGCACCTGCATGGGCTGGCCAATTACCCCATTACCAAGGGGCGCCCGGAGTTGCGCGCCGCCGCAGGGGCCTGGCTGACCCGCCGCTTCGGCCTGCCAACGGACAGTATTGACCCGGAGGCCAACCTGCTTCCGGTAGCGGGTACCCGTGAGGCCCTGTTCGCCTTCGCCCAGGCCGTCGTGGATCGCTCGCGCGACCCGCTGGTACTGGCCCCCAATCCCTTCTATCAGATCTATGAAGGTGCCGCGCTGCTGGCCGGTGCCACGCCCTTTTTCCTGAACACCACGGCGGAAAACCGGTTCCTCCCGGACCTGGATGCGGTCACGGCCGATGTCTGGCAGCGCACCCAGCTCATCTACCTGTGCAGTCCCGGCAATCCGACGGGTGCCGTGATGCCGGTGGAGCAGTTGCAGAGGCTGATTCGGCTGGCGGACGAGCACGATTTCATCATCGCCTCCGACGAGTGTTACTCCGAACTCTATTTCGAGGAGGATACCCCGCCGCCCGGCCTGCTCCAGGCCGCCGCGGCAATGGGCCGTGACGATTACCGCCGCTGCGTGGTGTTCCACAGCCTCTCCAAGCGTTCCAATCTGCCCGGCCTGCGCTCCGGCTTTGTGGCCGGAGACCGCGAACTCCTGCGCCGCTTTCTGCACTACCGCACCTATCAAGGCTGTGCACTGCCGCCGCCCACCCAGGCGGCCAGCATCGTCGCCTGGCAGGATGAAACCCATGTGAAGGCCAACCGGGACCTTTACCGGGCGAAATTTGGCGCCGTTTTGGATATCCTCCAGCCAGTCCTCGATATCGAACGACCGGATGCGGGCTTCTATCTGTGGCCGAAAACCCCGATCGCCGATACCGACTTCACCCGGGGGCTGTTCAAGCAACAGAACGTGACAGTTCTGCCCGGCAGCTATCTCTCCCGAGAGGCCCATGGTCTGAATCCGGGCGCCGGGCGAATACGCATGGCCCTGGTGGCGGAACTGGATGAATGTATCGAAGCGGCCGAACGTGTCCGCCGCTTCGTCGAGAGCCTGTAAGTGACGATTTAAAAAGCAGCTAACCACGGGGGGCACGGGGTTCACGGGGACAACACCGCAAACCACAGAGGGCACAGAGAACACGGAGAAAATAATCTTCGAAAAAACGACTCTGTGCTCTCTGTGGTAACAACCCCGTGCTCCCAATGTTCCCCGTGGTTCAACCGTTTAGCCGTTTATCAATCCGGTTCAAGGAGAAAAGATGGAAGACATCAAGAGTGTTATCGAGGAAGCCTTTGAGCACCGCGCCAACATCACGCCGCGCAGTGCCGAGCCTCAAGTGAAAGAGGCCGTCGAAGAGGCCATCCGCCTGCTGGACAGTGGCGAACAGCGGGTTGCCGAACGCCGCGGCGTGGGTGACTGGAAGGTCAACGAGTGGTTGAAGAAGGCGGTCCTGCTCTCCTTCCGCATCGAGGACAACCGCTACATGAAGGGCGGCTTCACCAACTATTTCGACAAGGTGCCGTCCAAATATGCCGACATGAACTCACGCGACTTTCGCGACTGCGGTGTACGCGTGGTCCCACCGGCCTCGGCCCGACGCGGCTCCTATATCGCGCCCGGTGTGGTGCTGATGCCCTCCTATACCAATATCGGCGCCTACGTGGATTCCGGCACCATGGTCGATACCTGGGCGACCGTCGGCTCCTGTGCGCAGATCGGCAAGAATGTCCATCTCTCCGGCGGCGTCGGCATCGGCGGCGTTCTGGAGCCCCTGCAGGCGGCCCCGACCATCATCGAGGACAACTGCTTCATCGGCGCCCGCTCCGAGGTTGTCGAGGGGGTCATCGTCGAGGAGGGTGCGGTCATCTCCATGGGGGTCTACATCGGCCAGTCCACCCGCATCTACGACCGCGAAAAAGACGAAATCCTCTATGGCCGCATCCCCGCCGGCTCGGTGGTGGTCTCCGGAAACCTGCCGAGCAAGGATGGAAAATACAGCCTCTACTGCGCCGTGATCGTCAAGAAAGTCGACGAGAAGACCCGCTCCAAGGTCGGCATCAACGAGCTGCTGCGGGATATCTAACAGCAGTAGAAAACCAACCACAGAGGACACAGAGAACACACAGAGAAATGCAAAGGGATGACACGCAAAGACTCAAAAAACGGAAAATCTAGGATTGCGCTAGAAGCACGCTTTTTCGCTTTAGGTTATAAGCGTTTTCTCTGTGAACTCAGTGTTCTCTGTGGTTGATAGCTAACAATGGCCAAAATCTACGGCATCAAAACCTGTGATACGGTGCGAAAGGCGCGCAAGTGGTTGCGCGAGCACGCTATCGAGCACACGTTCCATGATTTTCGCGCCGACGGCCTTCCGGAGGATCGGCTGACTGCCTGGGTAGAAGCCGTCGGTTGGGAGGTGCTGCTGAATCGCCGGGGCCTGGCTTGGCGCAAACTGCCGGCCGAGAAGAAAGCCAATGTCGATGAAGTAAAAGCGCTGGAACTCATCCGCGAAGAGCCGACGCTGATAAAGCGCCCGGTGCTGGAGCACGACGGCGCGATTCGCGTAGGCTTCTCCGAAGGTGGATACTCTGAGCTTTTCAAGAACTGACCAAGGGGGACACAGGGAGCACGGGGAAGGACCAGAACAAGCCACAGAAGACACAGAGCACCAGAAAATTTCATGTGTGGTCCCTGTGACGGACTCAGCGTCTTCTGTGGTAATCGAGTTTTGCCCCGTGCGCCCCGTGGTTCACTTTCTCCAAACACCGACGGAACCTCCATGTCTGAAACCCTCGACCTCGCCCGTGACCTCATCCGTCGCCGCTCCGTTACGCCCGAAGACGCCGGCTGTCAGCCCTTGTTGGCGGAGCGCCTCGCGCCGCTGGGTTTCCGAGCTGAACACCTGCGCTTCGGCGAGGTGGACAATCTCTGGCTAAGGAAAGGTACGGAAGGTCCGGTATTCTGCTTCGCCGGCCATACCGATGTGGTCCCCACCGGCCCCGAGGCCAACTGGAGTCACCCGCCCTTCGATGCCGTGGTCGATGATGGCGTGCTGCACGGGCGCGGCACCGCGGACATGAAGGGCTCCATTGCCGCCTTCGTCACCGCCTGCGAACGTTTCCTGACCCGACATCCGGAGCCCCGGGGGAGCATCGCCTTCCTCATCACCAGCGATGAGGAGGGTCCGGCGCAGGATGGCACCGTCAAAGTGGTGGAGCACCTGGAACAGCGCGGCGAAAAGGTCGACTGGTGTCTGGTAGGCGAACCCTCCTCCACCAGCGAAGTGGGGGATGTGGTGAAGAACGGACGGCGCGGATCGCTGAACGGCCGTCTTGTGGTGCGGGGCACCCAGGGCCACGTCGCCTATCCGCACCTGGCCGATAACCCCATCCACCATCTGGCTCCGGCCCTGGATGCCCTCTATCGGAAAGTGTGGGACGAGGGCAATGAATTTTTCCCTCCGACCACCTTCCAGGTCTCCAATATCCACGGCGGGACCGGGGCGACCAATGTGATTCCCGGCGAGGTAGAGGCCCTTGTCAACTTCCGTTTCTCCACCGAAAGCAGCGCCGATGAACTGAAAAAACGGGTCCATGCCATTCTGGATGCCCGTAACCTCAACTACTCGATCGACTGGTCGCTCTCGGGTGATCCCTTTCTCACCCCCCGCGGCGCACTCGTCGAGGCCACCGTCGCCGCCATTCGCGCAGAGACCGGCCGCGAACCGGATGTGAATACCGCAGGTGGCACCTCCGACGGGCGCTTCATCGCCCCCACCGGTGCCCAGGTCATCGAGCTCGGACCGCTTAATGCCACCATTCACAAAGTGAACGAGCAGGTTCGCGTCGAGCACCTGGAGGAGCTTTCCGCCATCTACGAGAGGATCCTCGAGCGGCTTTTTGGGACGGATGAATAAAACCAATCACCGATCAGGCCGCGCCGGGGCGGCTTCCCTACCCGGAACGGAGGCAATAGCCACTCGGTAGGAGGCGCGCCCCCGCGGCGATTTCCCGTCACGGATATCGTGCCGGGGGCGGCCCCCGCCGGGAACGGAGGGGATAGCCCAGGAATTCCATGACAGGAAATTAGGCATGCGGGAATCGTGCAACCACATAATCCGGGGGTTCAGGGGCAGCGCCGTCGTGTTTGCTGCCGTCCTCCTGCTTTTCGCCTGCGGGGAGCAGCCGCAACTGTTGCCGCTTCACCAGCACGCTACCATTCTGGCGTTCGGGGACAGTCTCACGTACGGCACCGGTGCCGCTCCCGAGGAGAGCTACCCCGCGGTCCTGGAACGGCTCATCGGCCGACGCGTCGTCAATGCCGGCGTTCCCGGCGAATTGAGTCACGAGGGACTGAAGCGCCTGCCCGGCCTCCTCGAACAGCACCAACCCGTCCTGCTACTGCTTTGCCACGGCGGCAACGACCTGCTGCAAAAACAGGATGGTGATCGGCTCGCCGACAACCTCCGTGAGATGATTGAAATCGCCCGGGCCAGGGGTATTGAAGTCGTACTCCTGGGCGTCCCCAGGCCTAAGCTGTTCCTGATGGAGAGTGAACCGCTGTACAGCGACATCGCCACGACCATGCAGGTGCCGTTGGAGCCGGATATCATCCCTGCTGTGGAATCGGATGAGGAGCTGAAATCCGATCGCATCCACCCGAATGCCGCGGGCTACCGTCTTATGGCCGAAGCAGTAGCCGAGCTGTTGCATGAAGCGGGGGCAATTACGAGATAATCACGGTGGCCACAGAGTTTCATCGGTTGCGGGCTCTCGCTGCCCACTCTCATCAACCCTGTAGTGGTGTTCAGGCGGGTTTGCGAACCACCTGGTCCCGAAGATAGACGGGAAGCGCCTTTTCGGCCGGGAGGCCCTCGCCCCGCCCGATCACCGGCACCGCCAGCGCCGCTATGTCTCGTGCCCTGGGAAGCCGCTCGCCATCGTGGGGGATATCCCTGCCCAGATGCCGGGCAAGGACCTCAGGGTAGGTGTTCCAGCCGGAGCCGACCCCGAACCAGTCGCTCCCGGTCGAAAACGGCACCGCCTCGGGCCTGAACACACCCTCTTCGCCCGCAGGCTCCAGGAGGCCGGAAGGGCCCTCCGTGAAGGCGCCCCAGTAGACCTCCCCCATCCGGGCGTCGATGGCGGCCAGCACCCGGCCGTGTCCCTGTTCACGGAATGCCCCCTGCGCCAATGCTTGCAGGGTGGAAACCGGCACCACCGGCAGTTCGGCACCAAAAGCCAGCCCCTGAATCACACCGACCGCGATTCGCACACCGGTGAAGGCGCCGGGCCCCTGACCAAAGGCCAGGGCATCCAGCTCCCCGAGCTTCAGGCCCGCCTCGGAGAGGAGCTCGTCGACCATCCCGAGGATCAGGTCGGCATGGCCACGCGGCTGGACGGTGTAGCGTTCAAGCGTTTCACCATCGCTGCAGAGGGCTGCCGAGCAGGCCTCAGTGGCGGTTTCCAGGGCAATCAGTTTCATAAACGGTCAACCAGGGGTGCGAAGCGCAGTACATTCAGAAACCGTAGGAGATACCAATACCCACCACCGGATAGCGATCGAACTCGTCAAGGTCACTTTCCAGCTCCCTCTCCTCCGCTCGCAAGTCTTCATCGCCCACGACATTACTCGTAAGCGAGACATCCGGGCTACCCTGCATGACGACACCCAGGTCGGCCGTAAAGCTCCATCCGGACCGCCCCGCACGACTGTAGCCCAGACCGACATAGGCACCGCCCCCCATCTCCGCGGTTCCGTTCACATAACCGCCGTCCAGCTCGTATTCGCTGTTGCCGACGGTAACGGTACCGGTTGATTGGGATTCCAGGTCCAGTTCATTATTGCTTAACAGATAACCCAAACTCATCCGGAAGCCATTCTCAAACGGATGCCAATCCAGCAGGAGGTTGGCGTTGCGGAGGCTCAGATCGGCATCATAAGTAATATCGCCTTCGGTACGGGTATCGCTGTGGCTGAAGGTATTGACGCCCACACGCGCATTCAGCTGCCGCGTCAGGGATTTGGTCACCTCGACCCCGTACCCGAGACTGCTCAGCCTGGCACCTGCGCCCCACCCGCTCATGGTTTCCGCCATGACGGGAGCGGTGGTTAGCAGCATTCCGGCGCCAGCGACGGTTAACATCAGCTTGTGCATCAGTTCTCCTGTGATCTCTTTTGTGAGTGCATATAGCCGCATCATGCCCGGACGCTACGGGGGTATCAAGCGGACCAGTGGGCCATGCGGAAAATAGTGTGACACTCAGAGCCCCGCCAAGGAGCCAAGGCAAGGCGCACTCCGCAGGGAATGGCGAGCCCTTTACAAAGAGTGCGCTAATCCGCCGGGAGCGGATTGGAACAGCCGCAGGCCGGCCCGAAGGGCGGGCTCCAGGGAAGGAGTCCGTAACGCGGCATTGGCTCCTTGGCGGGGCTGCCTCCGGGCCGTTCCACAAAGCCCATATTCGGTGTTGCACTCACTTGGCCGCTCCTGCGCATCCATGCGCTCGCGGCATTCGTGCATCCCTACACATCAATCGGGCCCGCTAGTCCTGCGCTCGTGCGCCTTGCCTATGAGCTTTGTGGAACGGCTGAGAGTTACACTATTTTCCGCATGGCCCACTAGAGCACCGATCAGCTAACGGTGGGGCGGGGTGCAACTCATTGATATTGGGGGATGCCATGAATACGTCCCTGAAGGCTCGACGGCCGCGTCCGTGCGGCCGGCGCCCCAATATCAATAAGTTGCACCCCGCTCGGAATTTACCTATTCGCTGTTCTAGGCTGCTGCCGGATTCGAAAAAAACGTTCCACCACTTCCAGTTTCCTGGTTCGGGTCATGGGCGGCAGTGCGTCGAGAAAAACGCGGCCATAACTGCGGCTACCCAGCCTCGGGTCACAAAGTACCAGGACGCCGTAATCGGTAGCGTCGCGAATCAGACGCCCCACCCCCTGTTTGAGGCTAATCACCGCTTGCGGTAACTGGTGGTCCCGAAACGGATTGCCGCCCTGCTCGCGCATGGCATCGATCCGGGCCTGCAGCACCGGGTCGCCCGGCGAGGCGAAAGGGAGTTTGTCGATGACCACACAGGAGAGCGCCTCTCCACGCACATCCACCCCCTCCCAGAAGCTTCCGGTGCCCAGCAGCACCGCATTGCCGAGTTCCCGAAAGCGCTCCAGCAACTTGCTCCGCGGCGCATCACCCTGGATCAGAATGGGATAGTCGAAACGCCCTTCGAGCAGTTCCGCCGCCTCGTGCAGTGCACGGTGACTGGTGAACAGCATGAAGGTCCGTCCCCCGGCCGCTTCCATAACCGGTATGGCACTCTCCACGACTGCGGCCGTGTAGTCGGAGGCGGGCGGCTCCGGGATTCCCTGTGGCACATAAAGAACCGCCTGCCGGGCAAAGTCGTAGGGGCTCTCCCAGCGACGAGTCACGGCATCGCCGATGCCGAGCCGCTGGGTGAAGTGGCCGAACTCCTCCCCCACCGCCAGCGTGGCAGAGGTCATGATCCAGGCCTGGGGGAAACGTTCGAGCTGTTCGCGGAAGACCTGATCCACCTCCATGGGGGTCAGGTTGACCCCGAACGAGCGCTTGTGGGTCTCGTACCAATGGATGTAGCCCTCGACCGGCGAATCGGACACCAGCTGGTCGAAACGCGCCGACAACTCCACCGCCCGACGGGCACACGCCTCCAGTCCCTTGCCCCGCTTCGACAACTGCTCAAGGGCGTCGTTCAGCACTCCCAGACAAGCCGCGGTGCTTTTTGCGACGGGCATCACCTGCGCCATCACTTCACGCCAGGGACCACGCCGCAGCGACTCCCCGAACGCAAGTCGCAGGTCACGAACGGACTTCTCCAGAGACTCGGCACTTTCGCGCACACTCCGGCTATCCCCCGCCTCGCGCAGCTCCTCGGTAATGCTGTCACGGACCAGCTCCAGCAACTGATTACCGGTAATGCTTGTGCCGAAAAAGTGGGACGCCGTCTCCGGAAGCTGGTGTGCCTCGTCCAGGATGAAGGCACTGGCCCCGGGCAGCAGTTCACCGAACCCGCTTTCCTTGAGCGCCATGTCGGCGAACAGCAGGTGGTGATTGACCACCAGGACATCCGCCTCCTGCGCCGCCCGACGCGCCTTCATCAGAAAACAATCATTAAAGTGATCGCACTCCCCGCCATGGCAGTTGTCGGCGGTAGAGGTGACCATCGGCCAAACCTGGGAATCCTCCGGCAATGCCGTCAGTTCGGCAATATCACCGGCGGCAGTAATAGCTGCCCAACGCCTGACGGTCTGGATCTCGGCTGCGATTCGCCGGCTGGCAAATCCCTCCTCGACGGCCGCATCCAGGCGGGGAAGGCAGAGGTAATTCGCCCGCCCCTTGAGCAGCGCAACCTCCACGGGCAGTGCCAGGGCATCCCGGACCAGCGGCAGATCCTTGGTGAAGAGCTGATCCTGGAGATTGCGGGTCCCCGTGGAGATGATCACCTTCTCGCCGGACAGCAGGGCGGGTACCAGATAGGCAAAGGTTTTGCCGGTGCCGGTCCCGGCCTCCGCGACCAGTACCTCCCGGCCTGCGATGGCCTCGGCCACGGCATCGGCCATTTCCCGCTGCTGCAGGCGCGGCGAAAAACCGGTCAGTAGCCGGGCGAAGGGCCCGTCCGGCCCAAGGATGTCACCGGGTGTCTGCATGGGAAGGGAGATGGTCGCCTGTCAGGGTTGAGGGGAGCGTGAGCCCATCGGTTATTCCCGTTCTTTGGTTCAGGGGACCGTCGGTGCTCTTCGCCTTCTGTTTTGTCGACCAGTAGGTGCGGACTCCCTGCCCGTTTACCGAACCCCCTGCGCGACTGATCCAGTGTATCGTACAATCAGTGGGGTATCGGACAAGCGCGTATTTTGCATGGACTTGGAAGCGGAAGACAAGCAACAGGGCGGGCGGATTCAAGCCCTGGCGGATTCCTGCCGGTCCACTGGGCCGGAGGGGTCGGTACGTATCATCGAAACCCACATCTCCCGCGTCCTGCTCGCCGGACGGTACGCCTACAAATTCAAGCGTCCGCTGGACCTCGGGTTTGTCGACTATTCGACTCTCGAACGGCGACGCCATTTCTGCGACGAGGAGCTGCGCCTGAACCAGCGCACGGCCCCGGACCTCTACCTGGAGCGGGTGAGCGTCGCCGAGACGACGGAGGGACCCGTCTTCGGGGGTACGCCGGCTGTCGAATTCGCCGTAAAGATGCTGCGTTTCCCCGAAACGGAGCTCATGAGCCGCATGCAAAGAGACGGGCGTCTGCAACCGGAGCATATCGATGCCCTGGCGCAGCGGATCGCCACTTTCCATCTCGACCTGCCCGGTACCACAGCCTACGGCGATGCCGAATCGATATTGGCGCCAATGGCGGAGAACTTTCGGCAGATCCGCCGGTTTTTGGCCGAGCACCCGGCAGAACTCAACCAACTGGAGCAATGGTCAGAAGCCCGTTACCAACAGCACAGATCGCTGTTGGGCGAGCGCTGGCAGGCGGGCTTTATCCGCGAATGCCACGGCGATCTGCACCTCAACAATATCGTCTTTTATAATGGCCGGCCCCAGGCATTCGACGGTATCGAGTTCAACCCGCAACTCCGTTTCATCGACCCCGTCAGCGAGATCGCCTTTCTCACCATGGACCTTACCAACCGGCACGCCGGGCCGCTGGCCTGGCGTTTTCTCAACCGCTATCTGGAGTGGACCGGTGATTTCGGTGGCGTGACACTGCTGCGTTTCTACCAGGTCTACCGGGCCATGGTGCGGGCAAAGATCGCGGCCATCCGCCTCTCCCAGATCACCGATGATCGGCAAAGCCGTTCGGAACTGGACTCCTACCTGAAGCTGGCTTGCCATTTCACCAAAAGCTGCCGGCCCTTCCTGCTACTGACCTGGGGCCTCTCCGGCTCCGGCAAAACGACGGTGAGTCAAACGCTCGTCGAGCAGCTCGGGGCGGTCCGCGCACGCTCTGACGTCGAACGCAAACGCCTGTTCAATCTGGCTCCGGATGCCGATTCCGCATCGGCCCCGGGGGGCGGCATCTATACCCCCGAGGCGACCCTGCAGACCTATGAGCGATTGGAGTCGATCACCGAACAGCTCCTGGCCGGCGGTACTCCTGCGCTTGTGGACGCCACCTTTCTGAAGAGGGAGGAACGGGACCGGTTCGCTCTACTGGCGCAGCGCCGCGGCGTCCCGTTCCTGATACTGCAGTGCGAGGCCCCGGAGTCGGTGCTGCGCGAGCGCGTAGCAAGTCGGCAAGCCGATGGCTCGGACGCATCGGAGGCCGATATCGCGGTGCTCATACAGCAACTTTCTCACGTTCAGCGACCGGCGCCCGATGAACCCGTAATCACTATCGATACCTCCCGGCCACTGTTCACGAACCGATTGATCGAGCAAATTGAAAAAGAGCTGGACACCAGCTGGCAGGCGAACGCCTGACAAGATCCCCGCTTTTTACGCCCGGCCACCGGTTTGGCGGCCCATGGATCGTCCGGCCGAATGCCTGGAATAGCGGCCTTTACTCCTTTTCACCTCGGGGCAGGTGCGCTACCGGAAACCGGGCAGATCCCCGGTGCACCACCCCGTTGGAGCGGCAGGGCGGCACCCGGATCGGAAAGAACCGCTTCGACGGGATAATGGTTCAAGGCAAAGCTACACTCTTTGGTAGAATCGAATTAAGGAGGTCTCGATGAACCAGGCTTGGATTTTGGTCGCCAATGGCAGCGAGGCACGACTGTTTCGTCACGAAGGCAAAGCACTCAGCCTGATTGAAGAGTTTGCTCACCCCGACAGCCGCCGCAAGGACCAGGAGATCACCTCCGATCACTCCAGTCACAGGGAAACCCGTAGCGACGGCACCGCCGGCAAGAAAGCCTACGGCAGTTTCCCGGAACCGACCGATCCGCATGACTTTGAAGTCGATCGCTTCGCGCGGGAGCTGGCCCACACGCTGGACGCCCACCGGGCCAAGAATGCATTCAGCGAACTCGTTGTGGTGGCACCGCCGCGTTTTCACGGCCGGTTCAACAAGCACATGACGACTGATTTGACCCGCTGCGTCACGCGAAATATCGAGAAGGACTACACCAAGGTGCCGGAACGGGATCTGCTTGGCCAACTGGCGCCACAGCTGGGCTGATTTGTGACTCCGTTCACACCGGTTTTGCCAACCCTAACCTGCGATTCGATCCGCCCGAAGCGTTAAAGTGCCTATCCTGCGATCGAAATAGGCCGGGAAAACCCTGTATGCTGCGTTTTTTGGCCATTGCCATCATTTTCTACTCGGCAGCCAGCGGAAAGCTGCCAACGACCGAGGTTCTGGGAATGGCTCCGGAAACGGTAGCTGCTGTCCTTGTCGCCCTGCTCCTCGCCCCCACTATCCGACGGATGATGGAGTAACCGGGGCACCGGCCAGCCCCGGCATCACTACTACCCTATTTCACGGCCTTGTCGATACCCTCGGTCATGACCTCCGCCAGGAAGTAGATCTGCTCGGGCGTAATGACATAGGGAGGCATCATATAGCTGACATTCCCCAGTGGCCGCAATAGTGCCCCCCGGCTCAGGGCGTGTTGATAGACCCGAAGTCCGCGGCGCTCCTTCCAGTCGAACGGCTCCCTGGTGGCCCTGTCCTTTACCATCTCCACCGCCAATATCATTCCCGTCTGTCGCACATCGGCGACATGAGGATGTTCATTGAGGTGTTCGGTGGCCTGTCGCATCACCTCGGCCAATTCCACGTTACGCGCAAGCACGTCATCCTCCTCAAAGATATCCAGCGTGGCCAGTGCGGTGCGACAGGCCAGCGGATTTCCGGTGTAGGAGTGCGAGTGCAGAAAGGCTGTGAGGTTTTCATACTCATCGTAGAAGGCGCGGTAGACCGTCTCGTTGGTCAGCACCACGGCCATGGGCAGGTAACCGGCGGTCAATCCCTTGGAGGTAGTCATGAAATCCGGGCTGATTGCGGCCTGCTCACAGGCAAACATGGTTCCGGTGCGCCCGAAACCGACGGCGATCTCATCGGCGATAAGATGCACTCCATGCCGGTCACACGCCTCGCGCAGCAGGCGCAGGTATTCCGGATCGTACATTCGCATGGTGCCGGCACACTGCACCAGCGGCTCGACGATCACGGCCGCCGTCTCGTGGGCGTGGCGTTCCAGCGCCTGCTCCATGTGTACAAACATGCGATGCGCCACGTCCGCACAGCTCTCCCCCGGTTCTCGGTCGTAGCAATCCGGAGCGGGAACCGTAATGGCCTCCATCAGTAGCGGTTCATAGGTCTTCTTGTAGAGTGCCACATCCCCGATAGCGAGTGTTCCCAGGGTCTCGCC
Source organism: Thiohalomonas denitrificans (assembly GCF_900102855.1). Classification (NCBI taxonomy): domain Bacteria; kingdom Pseudomonadati; phylum Pseudomonadota; class Gammaproteobacteria; order Thiohalomonadales; family Thiohalomonadaceae; genus Thiohalomonas; species Thiohalomonas denitrificans. The sequence continues at coordinate 253,490 of NZ_FMWD01000003.1, read as the reverse complement.
GTGGTAGCTGTTGGAGAGGGTGATGAACTTGGTTTTGTTCGTTTTTCCCGTATTACGCCAGTAGTGAAAGCTCATCTTCAGTGCAACTTCCACGGCGGCCGAGCCATTGTCGGCGTAGAAACAGTGGTTCAGACCCGGCGGCGCGATCTTCACCAAGCGCTCCGACAACTCCACCACCGGCTGGTGGGAGAAGCCGGCCAGAATTACGTGTTCCAGTGTATCGAGCTGATCCTTGACCGCTGCATTGATGCGTGGATTGGCGTGACCGAACAGATTCACCCACCAGGAGCTGATGGCGTCGATATAACGCTTCCCGTCGAAGTCCTCGAGCCAAACGCCCTCCCCCCGCCGGATGGGTACCAGGGGCAGACTTTCGTGGTCCTTCATCTGGGTGCAGGGATGCCAGACGACGGCGAGATCGCGATCGATAATGTCGGAATTTTTCAAAATAAGACCTCACTTATTCACCGCAAAGACGCCAAGCACGCAAAGAAAACCGATTTTTTAGTCTTTGCGCTCTTGGCGTCTTTGCGGTGAGCTTTTCATTTCACAGGAACGGCCGTGCCGCTCAGCGGATCAGGTAATCGACGGCGATACCGGCGAAGATGCACATGCCGAAGTAGTGATTGTTCAAAAACGCCTGAAAACCCAGCTGCGGGTCCCGGTCGCGGATCAGATATTGCTCATAGAGGCCAAATCCGCCCGCCGCGAGGAGGCCCGCATAAAATACCGGTCCCAGGCCGAAATGGAGGCCCGCAACCGCGAGCAATCCCAGGGTCATCGCCTGCATCAGGCCAATACCCAACCGGTCGAAACGCCCCATCAGGATGGCCGCCGATTTCACACCGATCTTCAGGTCATCCTCACGGTCGGCGATCGCATACATGGTGTCATAGGCAAGTGCCCAGAAGATGTTGGCGGCGAAAAGAATCCATGCCCCGGCCGGTACCGTGCCGGTTTGCGCAGCGAACGCCATCGGGATGGCCCACCCGAAGGCGGCGCCCAGGTAGGCCTGGGGAAGATGGGTATAACGTTTCATGAACGGGTAACTGGCCGCCAGGAAGACCGCCACTACCGATAGCAGCAGAGTCAATCGGTTGAGTAACAGCACCAGTCCGAAGGCGATCAGGCTCAAAACGGCGAACACCGCGACCGCTTCCCCGGGGTGAATCGCACCCCGTGCCAGCGGCCGCTGTCGGGTCCGGCGTACATGCCCATCGATTTTCCGATCGGCAAAGTCATTGATGGCGCAGCCCGCCGAACGCATCAGTACGGTACCCGCCACGAAAACCACAAAGACCAGCCGGTCAGGCTCCCCTTTCGAAGCAATCCACAGCGCCCACAGCATCGGCCACAGTACCAGATAGATACCAATGGGCCGGTCGAGCCGGGTCAGGTAGACGTACTCTTTGAAACGCGCCCCAATCGCGTGCAATGCGTGCTCCTGCTGTCCGCCAGGACGTAAATTGTAACGGGTTTTCCCCTGTGTCCCCAAACCGGGCGTGTGTTACCTTTATCCTATGCCGTTGGCCTTTCGTCGGACCGCGATTCGACGCGGGCGCCGGCCGACAACCGATAAGGCGAAAACCATCCACCACCAACAAGTCGCCATGGCCAGCCAGGACTCTTCACCATCTCCAGCAAAAGCCCCTCAGCCTGCATGGCATGCCATGGAAACCGGGGAGGTGTTTACCCGACTGGAGAGCCGGCACGAGGGTCTCGAACCCGACGAGATTCGCGACAGGCGGGAGAAATACGGCCCCAACCGTCTACCTCCGCCACGGCGACTTGGCCCGTTCAAACGCTTCCTGTTGCATTTCAACAACATTCTCATCTATGTCCTTTTGGCCGCCGCCGGTGTCACCGCCGGCCTCGGCCATTTTGCAGACACCGCCGTCATCATCGGGGTCGTCGTCATCAATGCGCTGATTGGGTTCGTGCAGGAGGGCAAGGCTGAAAAGGCACTGGATGCCATAAGTGGCCTGCTTTCCCAGCAGGCAACGGTGCTACGCGGCGGTCGACGGCAAGTCATTTCCGCCGAAGAGCTGGTGCCGGGTGACGTCGTTCTCCTGCAGTCGGGGGATAAGGTGCCGGCCGACCTGCGCCTTTTCCGAACCCGCAATCTGCGCATCGAGGAGGCGGCGCTAACCGGTGAATCCCTGCCAGTGGAAAAGAGCACCGATCCGGTGGCCGGCGAAGCCCCGATCGGCGACCGCACAGGGACGGCGTTTTCCTCTACGCTGGTCACCTTCGGGCAGGGCAGCGGCGTGGTCGTGGCGACCGGCAGCACCACAGAGATCGGCCGTATCAACGCCATGCTGTCCAGCGTTCAGGCCCTTACCACGCCGTTGCTGCGGCAGATCGACCAATTTGGCCGCACGCTCACTTTCTGGATTGCCGGGCTCGCGTTTCTGACGTTCGGTTTCGGCTACCTGGTGCGTGATTACAGCGCCGAGGAGATGTTTCTGGCAGCCGTAAGCCTGGCGGTGGCAGCGATTCCCGAAGGTCTGCCCGCGATCATCACCATCACCCTGGCGATCGGCGTACAGCGAATGGCGTCCCGCCACGCAATAATCCGACGCCTCCCCGCCGTGGAGACCCTCGGCTCGGTTTCCGTCATTTGTAGCGACAAGACCGGGACACTGACCCGCAATGAAATGACCGCCCAGAGTGTTGCCACTGCAGAGGCAAGCTATGACATCACCGGCATCGGGTACAACCCGCACGGCGGGTTTTTGCAGGACGGCGCACGACTGGATTCCCCCGAGAGACCGTTGATTCTGCAAACCTGCAGTAATGAAGAGGGACCTGAATGCCAGCCGCTACTTCTGGAAGTGTGCCGCGCCGCACTGCTGTGCAATGACGGTAATATCCGGCAACACGACGAGCACTGGGCGGTAGAGGGCGATCCCACCGAGGGTGCCCTGGTGGTCCTCGCCCTCAAGGCGGGCTACGACCGAAGGCTGATGAACGAGGAGTATCCGCGCACCGACGTTATACCCTTCGAATCGGAGCACCGCTTCATGGCCACCCTCCACCACGACCATGCGGGACATGGCTTCATGATTGTGAAGGGCGCTCCGGAGCGCCTGATGGAAATGTGTGCCTATGAGCGGTTTGCCGGTGATGACAGACCGCTTGATACAGAGCGCTGGCACGCCCGCATCGAAGAGCTTGCGTCCCGCGGACAGCGGCTATTGGCCATCGCCTTTCGGACTGCCTCCGCCGAACAGCGCAGCCTCGACTTTCATGACGTGGAGGGCGGACTTACGCTGCTTGGCATCGTAGGGCTGATCGACCCACCCCGACAGGAAGCCATCGACGCGGTTGCCGCCTGTCAGTCCGCCGGCATCCACGTAAAGATGATCACCGGTGACCACGCACTCACGGCCGGAGCTATTGGCACCGAAATGGGTATCGGGGACGGTAGCCGGGTAATGACAGGGCGGGATCTGGACGAATTGGATGAATCGGCGTTGCGCTCTGCTGTTCTGGAAACCGATGTTTTCGCACGCGCCAGTCCCGAAAACAAGTTGCGTCTGGTAGAGGCGTATCAGGCCGAAGGCCTTGTCGTTGCGATGACCGGCGACGGCGTAAACGATGCCCCGGCTCTGAAGCGGGCCGATGTAGGGGTAGCAATGGGGATCAATGGCACCGAGGTCGCCAAGGAGGCTGCGGAAATGGTACTCACCGATGATAACTTTGCCTCCATCGGCCGGGCCGTCGAAGAGGGCCGAACGGTCTACGACAACATCAAGAAGTCGGTGATGTTCATACTGCCTACCAACGGCGGCCAGGCCCTGATGATCCTCGGTGCAATCCTGATGGGTGCAGTCCTTCCGATTACGCCACTGCAGATCCTGTGGGTCAACATGATCACTGCAGTTACCCTGGCACTCTCACTCTCCTTCGAACCACCGGAAAGCGACACAATGCGGCGCCCTCCAAGGGATTCCGGAGAACGGCTGCTGACTCCATTCCTGCTTTGGCGCATCGCTTTTGTTTCACTGATCCTGGTCTCCGGCACCTTCGGGCTGTTTCTCTGGGAGACGCGCATCAATGGCACCCCTGTTATCGAGGCGCGCACCATCGCCGTCAATACCCTGGTCCTGTTTGAGGTGTTTTATCTCTTCAGTACCCGCTACATGTTCGATTCGGTACTGAATATCCGGGGACTCTTCGGCAGCCGCTATGTGCTGATTGCAGTGGTCCTGGTCATCGGTTTGCAACTGCTCTTTACCTACGCCCCGTTCATGCAGGCACTGTTTGAGACCGCACCTGTGGGCACCGACGCGTGGTCCAGGTTGGTCGCAATCACCTTCACGGTCCTGCTATTGGTGGAATCGGAAAAATTTGTCATCCGCCGCTGGCGGCTTTCATCCTCGCGGCGGACGTAGTGCCAACCAAACGACGCCAACCACGATTGCCAGAATGATCAATTCAATAAAAACCACGTAAACCCTCTCTGATTGCAGGGACTAATGGAGTACAGCCCCTCTTTGTAACCCCCTTTCGAATCGGGAACCACTGCGTCCGAGGCAGTAAGACATCCTTCCTGTGTAGCAGATGGAAGCGGGACGCCGATGTCAAAATTCATGAAAATGATTTTTGTAATCGCCGCTCATCGACTACATTTAGCCCGTAGCCAAGTCCACCGAGGCAGACAGAAATTGGTCGGAGGGCCGGCGCGAAAAACCGTTCTGATACTGCGTTTATTCAAAGGATCAACAAGGAGGTCGTGCCGATGGCAAGTCCCTGGCTGAATCGTAAAACATCCTCTGATCCGATGCTCTCGGAGGAGTCTTTGCGAAGACAACTTGCCTACTGCAAGGCACGCCTCACCGATATCGACAATGCCCCACATCACTCACGGCATCGTCAGGACCGCGACCGTGTCATCAAAAGAATTCGCAAGTTCGAAGCGGTACTGGACCGCATCCGCCAGTCGCGGTTACACACGCGTGTCTACCGTAGCTGAATTCAGGGGCTTCACGGGAGCGCCGTGTAAGTGATTTACGAGCAAAGGAGCTGTTTCCCTGTACGCACAAGTCAGGAAAATTACGGGTGGATCATGTGCTTTCCCGGAGTATGGTAACCCAAAGACACAGTTGCTCCCGAGGGTCGCTTACCGGGTTACTACGGCCGATGAGTTCGCGACCATCGACGCTTCGCATCTGAAAATCAATCAGACCATCGTCCGATGTTTCTGCCGGCATACTGGCCTCGCGTTCCGTTAACAGCCGCTGCAGATCACTGCCCGCACTCTCTTGTCCAGTCACTCCCAAGGCATCAGCGGCCGTCGGTGAAATCCCCAGTATTTGCCAGGCAGGGTCCGTAATGACCACCATCTCCTCGAGGAAATCAAGCGACCCCCGGCTTTCCGCTTTTACCAGCGACAGGCTCGAATGCAGACGGGCCAGCAGTTCTTTTTTGTCGAACGGTTTGGTAATGAAGTCAGTGGCACCGGATTCAATACCCTTGATGCGCTCTTCGGGCATGGAGAGTGCCGTAACCATGATCACAGGCAGCGTGGCGAATTCCGAATCCGCGCGTACCGCCCGGCTAACTTCATATCCACTCATGCCGGGCATACGCACATCGAGAATCATGGCCGCCGGGTTTTCGGCACGCAGCTTGTCCATCGCCTCCGGACCGCTGAACGCCTCGACCACTCGATAACCGGCATCCTTGAGGATCAGCCGTAACAGTTTGACGTTTTGTGGCGCATCATCTACGACCAGTATTTTTTCACCGACGGCTTCACTCATCGCTCTCCCCGTTCCAGGATTCCACTCATCGGTAAGTAAAGACCACAAAATCCCCCCCAGGTGCCGGATCGGGTCGCCGGAGAACTACACTGGTTTACTACCGACCTGTGGGATTTGGCAATCGTAGCGAGCCTGGCGGGAGAGCGAGGCGAGATGTTCGCGATTTTTAGGCACATGCGACTGCATCGACCCGATCGGTAGTCTGCATGCCGCCATGGATGACGACGGTAGTAGATTTTGCCAAGTCCGACAGGCTGCCAGTCCCCTACACCGAATAACAGGAAGAGTTCATTGGCTAGCAGGGCCGACACCTTGCGTTACCGGCACACATTGCTCACGTTTGTGGGTGTGCTTTTGGCGTTTTCGCTCGTAGGGGACGCTTTGCTGGTCGCTCAGCAGCGGAAAGAGTTCCTCAATTCCGCCCGCGTCTATGCCGTTCACGAGCTGAAGCTACTGGGGACGTGGACGGCTACCGCCAGCGATATCTCCACCATGGGCTCCGCGCTGCGCAATTGGGCTCAACAAAATCCGGCCATTGTAAGCATCCATATACGCGACGGAGAAACCGAACTGCTGGAATACAGCCGCGACCGACCGGCCCGCTACACCTTCGAGGTTGAGCACACCATGACGGCTTTTCCGGACCGGGAACTGCATCTGACCATGAATCGGGACTTCACCCGCATCGAGGAGGTGGTCGAAAAGGTCCGTCTTCAGCTCATCGCCGGATCGACCATCTTCATAGCAGTACTGGGCAGCTTTCTCTGGATCACGGTCCGCCGCATGGCCCTGCTCCCGATGCGCCGGTATGAGGATGAACTCCACATGCACCGCTACCGGCTCGAGCGGCTCGTCCAGGAGAGAACCGCCGAACTCACCGCCACCAATCGCAACCTCCAGAACGAGGTGGAAGAGAAAAGGCAGGCGGAGCACCGGTTGCGCCGCTCGACTGAACGCCTGAAGGTGCTTCGGGAGGTGGACCAGGCGATTCTTGCCGCCCGGTCGCTTCCTGAAATCGCCGAGGGTGCCCTTTCCCACATCAGCGATTTATTACCCTGCAAACGCATTGTAATTACCCTCTTCGACCTCCAAAAGGCCGAGGCCGAGGTCCTGGCCCTGCGCACGGATCAGTTGACACGACTGCGCATTGCAGATCGCCTGCCCATCGATGTGAAAGGCATTCCCGACTCGGTCCGGAACGGTGAACCGTTCATAGTGAGGGAGTTGAACGCACTGGAACAGCTCTCGGTCATGGAGCAGATTTTCGCCGACGAAGGGGCTCGCGCCTATGCCATCGTCCCCATCACCTATCGTGACGAGCTGTTGGGTGCTCTGCACCTGGCTGCCCCCCACGCCGGGGTCTGCAGCGGCGAGTCACTCGATGTTGCCGTTGAAGTCGCCAACGTACTGGCACTGGCCATTAAGCAGGTTCGACTCAATGAAGAGGTTCAGCGGCATGCGGCAGAGATGGAATCCCGTGTTCAGGAACGCACAGGGGAACTGCGCGACGCCCAGAACGAAATCGAGGCCTTTACGTACTCCGTATCCCATGATCTGCGTGGCCACCTCTGGACCGTGCAGGGGTTTGCGGAGCTGCTCAGGGAGAAATATGGCGACCGTCTCGATGAAGAAGGTACCGATTACGTCCATAGTATCGGCGATGCCGCGCAAAGCATGACGGTGCTGATTCAGGACCTGTTGACCTATAGCCACATCAACCGAACCGAAACCCGGTCGCTGCCTGTCAGCCTTGATCGTGCGGTTACGGATGCATTATCGGCGTTGCAAAAGCCGCTCCGGGAAAAAGAGGCGCAAGTCACCGTGGACACTCCTCTGGGCGAGGCCCGGGGGCACCACCCGACCCTCGTGCAGGTACTCTCCAATTTACTGGATAACGCAATCACCTACGTTGCGAAAGGTGTTACTCCACGCGTGCGGATCTACAGCGAATCAAGTGCCGACCGCATTCGGCTATGGGTGGAGGACAACGGGGTGGGAATCCCTGCCGAACAGCGAGAACGAATCTTCGGGGTTTTCAAACGACTTCACCCGGAAGAGGCTTATCCCGGCACCGGCCTCGGGTTGGCCATCGTCCAGCGCGGTGTCTCTCGCATGGGCGGCACGGTCGGAGTCGAGGAGCGGGAAGGGGGTAGCAGCCGATTCTGGATCGAGCTACCGGCATAAACCCGACCCCCTGCTTTGCAGGGCCTGTTCAATCTTTCTTGTTAACCCGATTTTCGCGCATCATGTTCATGAAGAGCTCGCCCTGCTCACGGGCATCATCAAGTGCCACATGGGTGTGGCTCTGCGGCGAAAACCAGCGCTTGGGGAGATAGTTCTTTCCGGCATGCCGAAAGTCCTTCCGACGCATGCCCATCGCATAGGAGCGCATGTCAATGCCGTGTTCAGAGAAGGTGCGCTTGCCGGTGAAATGTATCAGATACCAGTAGATCCACATGAAATCCCATGTCGCGGGCCAGGCGACGAAGATCGGCGTACCCGGCAATCCCTCCAGCCACCCGGCAAAGTCTTCCATCACCTCTTTCGGCGGCCGTGGCTCGCGGCGCGCCTCCGCCCAGGCCTCGGGGAAACCCTTCCACCACTCCTCCGTCGGTGGATAGGCCATGGCACCCGGCAGCGTCTCCAGATTGGCGCTGTACTCACCCATGTTCTCGCCCGCCGCATCATAGGCTATCGCACCAATACTGAGCATGGAGTGCGGCCCCGGGATCGGTCCATCCGCCTCGATATCCACACTCACGTAAATCTCGGGTCTTTTCGCCATGCTTTCACTGCTTCCGTCAAAAGGCCGCACAGTTAAACAGCCCATCAGAGCCGAATCAAGGGCCACTTCTATAAATTCGTCATTCCCGCGAAAGCGGGAATCCAGCCGTTGATTTTACTGGGCTCCCGCTTTCGCGGGAGTGACGAAATGAATTTGTAGAGGCTCCCTCAAGTCGCCCAACCGGTAACTACAGGTTAGAGGCATTTTCACCGGGTTTCGTTTTAGCCAGCGAGTGAATGCCTACCACCTTTGAAGACCACCGGCGGTAACCGGTCGCTTCGCATCAGGCACCCTCTTTCTTCGCTGTGGGCTAACCTAAGGGCAGGTCCCTACACTTCCCGGGGAAATGTTCATGACGCACCAGAATTATCTCGTCGGAGGGATACTGCTATTGGCTTTGGCGATGCCAGTTGCCATGGCGCGGACGGTGGAAAGCCAGTCGGGTCCGATCCAGGTCGAAACGCTGGCGGAGGGACTCGAACATCCCTGGGGACTCGCCTTCCTGCCGGACAGGCGCATGCTGGTCACCGAAAGGCCTGGACGACTGCGCATCGTGTCACCGGAGGGAGATATCTCTGAGCCGGTTACCGGTGTCCCCGAGGTGTTTGCACGGGGACAGGGTGGGCTGCTGGATGTCGCCCTGGATCCGGAATTCACGTCCAACCGGCTGGTCTATCTCAGCTTCGCAGAACCCGGGCAAGGGGGCGCCTCAACGGCCGTTGTACGCGGGCGGCTGGAGGACCATACATTGAGACGGGTAGAGGTCATTTTCCGTCAGCAACCGAAGGTCGGGGGTGGCAACCACTTCGGTTCCCGGCTCGCCTTTTCGGCCGATGGAAAACTGTTCATCACCACGGGTGAGCGGTTCAGGTTCGATCCGGCCCAGGAGCTTTCCAACCACCTTGGAACCGTTGTCCGCATCCACCCCGATGGTTCGGTGCCGGAAGACAACCCCTTTGTGAACCAGACGGGAGCGAAGCCCGAGATCTGGTCCTACGGCCACCGCAATATCCAGGCCGCAGCGATCCATCCCGAGACCGGCCAGCTCTGGGAGATCGAGCATGGGCCGAAAGGGGGCGATGAGCTCAACATTGCCGAGGCCGGTCGCAACTACGGGTGGCCGCTGGTCAGTTGGGGCAGCCACTATGACAGTCGCAATATCCCCGACCCACCGACACGGCCGGAACTGGCACAGTCTCTCTATCAGTGGACACCGGTAATCGCCCCTTCAGGCATGACGTTCTACACCGGCGGTCAATTTTCCGAATGGCAGGGCAACATCCTCGTCGGCGGCCTGGTGGCTCAGGCCATCGTCCGCCTCAGCCAGGACGGCGAGCAGATCACCGAAGAGGAGCGTATCGAACTGGATGCCCGCATCCGGGATGTGGTTCAGGGAATGGACGGGGCCGTGTATGCCCTGACCGACCAGACCAACGGGAAAATCCTGCGACTCACGCCGGCGGACTGAATACCACCCGTGCCGCAGGGATGTGGCCGTCGAGTGTCCAGGGCTGAAGTTGAGCGGTTCGGCACCCGGCGTTCCTCCCCGGCCCCTCAAAGCGATTGGCTGAGTTCGACGTTCTGCGCCGCGTCACCCTGCAAATCGACGCGTTCGGCCATCGCAGGGTTCATGTAAATGGTACCACCATCATCGACCAGCATGACATAACGGATACCCATCTGTTCTGCAATGCGGTGCCACTCCTTCGGACCGGCGACGATCAAAGCGGTGGCAGCGGCATCGGCTTCCGCTCCGTTATCATGAATCACGGTCACCGAGGTCACGCTCTCGATCGGCATGCCGGTACGCGGATCGAGAATGTGCGGGTAATGGACTCCTTCGTGCTCCCGATAACGTTCATAGTTACCTGAGGTGAAGACACTCTCGTCATCACGGACTTCGATGGCCGCCATCACGCCACCCCCTTGCGGGTGACGAACCCCGACACGCCATGGCTTTTCACCTTTGCTGCCTATGGCACGCAAATCGCCGCCGGCATTCACAATGGCGTTCTCAATACCCCTCTCGCGCAGGTGCCTGATTGCAAGGTCGACGGCGTAGCCCTTCGCGAAGGCACCGAAATCGAGTTGCACAGCAGGGTTGTCGGAGGTCAGTACATTTCCATCCAGATGCACATTTTCCATGGAGGGGGCTTGCTCCACCCACTCGGCGATAGCCTCGCTCGCCGGCGGGGGCCCGCTCGGTGGCTGGTCGCTCTGGAAGCCCCAAATTGAGAGCAGCCCACCGATCGCCGGGTTGAACAGCCCATCACTACGTCTCTCGAGTACTTTGGACTGTTCGATAATGGGCACTAGAGAGGGGATCACTTCCGTCGATTCACCGCGGGCAATGGCCCGGTTGATGTCCACCAGCGGCCCCGGTTTCCAGGCATGCCAATCGTGGTGCATGCGCTGAAAGGCTTCATTGAGCTCGGTAATTGCGACCTCGCCCTCCTCCGGCTGTACTTCCCAAAGGGTGACGTTCACCAGCGTGCCGAAGACGTAGAGCTCATACCTAAGGGTCTCGGTCCCGGTACGCGAGCAGGCGGTCAGGAGCACGGCTAGCAACAGGAAAAAGGCAGCCATTCGCAGGGGCCGCCGATCCGAATTCAGCACAGCTGGTTCTCTCAGAGTGAACGGTGGTGGCAAGTTAACGCCAAGACAGCGGAAAGTCGAGAGCGGCCAGCCGCGACGGCCCTCTTTCAAGGCTCAAGCCGAGGATCGGCGAGCCAGGCGACGATCCGGAATGGTAAAAGAGAAAGTGGCACCCTCTCCTCGCGTTCCGGTGGCCCAAATTCTTCCACCGTGCCGCATCACAACCCGCGATACCGTGGCCAGTCCAATGCCGGTACCCTCGTAGTGCTGTGCGCTCTCCAGACGCCGGAAAGGTTTGAAGAGTTCGTTCGCCTCAGACATATCGAAGCCGCTGCCATTATCGCGCACAAAGAAAAATGTCTGCCCATCCTCTATGGAACGACCCACTTCGATCCGTGCAGGTTCCCGATTTGCGGTAAATTTCCACGCATTATGGAGAAGATTCTGCATGAGCAGGCGCAGGAGCGCCGGGTCGCCAGTGACCCTGAGCCCCGATTCAATATGGAGCTCGACCCTGCGCTTCGGATCTGCCGAACGCAGTTCGTCCAGCAACTCCTCGGCCAGAGCACTCAGATCCACCGATTCCCGCCTGATTTCCCGACGCGCTACCCGGGAGAGCGTGAGCATGCCATCAATCATCTGCGACATACGTTCGCTGGCGCCGCGGATACGCTCCAGATAGCCTTGACCGTCCTCGTCCAGCCGCTCCCGATAATCCTCCATGAGCATCTGGCTGAATCCGTTCAGGGCCCGAAGCGGCGCGCGCAAATCATGGGAAATGGAATAACTGAACGACTCCAGCTCCTCATTGACTGCGCTCAACTCCGCGGTCCGCTCTGTGACGAGCCGCTCAAGGTTGTCGCGGTAATGGCGAAGCTCATCCTCCATCTCCTTGCGCTCGGCAATGTTCTGGATCACGAATACGGTACCGGTTTGACCGTCTTCCCCCTTAAGCAAAGCCGCCGAAGCCACCACTGGCACCCACTTACCGTCCCCTGCCTTGAAGGAACACTCCCGATAGGCATAAGTGGAGGTCGCGTCGAAAACGGACCGGCACTCTGCCGATCCGTTGAACAACTCGTCGATGGATCGTCCAATGAGCTCATCTTCCTCGAAACCGAAGCTATCTCGTATGGCCCGGTTGGTGAGTCGGATGCGCCATTGCGCATCGGTGACCAGCAATGTTTCGTGGAGGCTGTGGATAATGGCGCCAAGGTAGTCTTTCGATACGGTCGTCGCCCTGAGACTCTCCTGCATGGCGGCTAGGGCCTTGGCGAGGTCACCGACTTCGTCCCCGCGATCCACATCGATTGTGGCCGGCTGCGCCTGCCCGATGCGTTGCGCCGTAGCGGCCAGTTTGAGAATGGGATCGGTCAGGCGTCTGCCCAATTGCACCGCCACCAATATACCGCCGACCAGCAGAGCCGAAGTAATAAGGGCGATGGCAATTAATTCTTCCCGCAAGGTCTCCAAACGTAACGCAGTGAGCTCGTCCCTCATCTCCGACAGGCGAACGGTCATCATTTTCTTGGAAAAGCCGACCCAGAGCCCGCCGAGGAGCTCCCTCTCCCCGGCATTCTGCCCCGCAACGGTTGTTACCACGGGTACGGCGACGTCGATGATGCCGTTGCGGTGACGGACAATCGGCTCGCCATCCTCAAAGACCCCGAGGGCGAACGACTCGGGCAGAGGCTCGCCAAACGATGGCGCATTCTGTCGTAAGCCGTCCAGGACGGCCCGTCCCCGCTCATCGAACAGCACCAGGTACTCGACGCTATAATGTTGACGAGCGTCCTGCAGCACCTCGTGCATGCGTTCAATGCTCTGGCGTGAATAGGGGCTGGCCACGTTTCCGGCGACCAGGTGGGCAAACTCCAGGCCGTGGTTACGTAACTGGGACTCTCCCAATTCGCTGAGTGTCTGCATTCCAGCCTGGGACAGATTCTCCAGGGCCTGCCGAAAATGCCACATCAGGCCGCTGGAGAGGACCAGTACGACGACGATAATGAGACACGAAGTGGAAACGGCATACCGGGTACGCAGGCCTGGTCTCACCGTGTCTCCCCCCGCATTGACAACGGCTTTCCACTAGCCAAAACAAACTCCCCCCTTCCTTGCGTCAGCTATATTTGGTTTATTATCCCGCTCGTTTGCCAAACGACGCGGCAAAACTCAAGCCGTGCCCTTTAGTCTAGACCGCACTGCGGCTTCTGCTAACCAGTACCGTCATTCTGCACTTCCGAACGCTCCTCCCGCATCACCTGGACCAACTCCTCAGGTAAGAGCCCAATCACACGCCATCCCGCATTCGGCTCGAGCTCCCTGGCCTCGGTGAAGACCCGTAACCGACCGGCCGGGTCTATCGCAAACAGGGGTATGGCCCGTCCCCGGTAAAACTTTCGGTACTCCGTCATCGAAAAATTTTCCGTCAAGGGTGTGGTGCGGATTTCACCACCCTGAGCCAACAGACTACTCAACATCGGGAGCGTCACCTTTTCGCGGAAAAGCGTAGGGCAGGCGTAGCGGGAGGCAGGCTCGCGCTTGTCTTTATCCTCTCCTTCCTCCGGCATGCGCAGGGCGTACACGCGATTGGCTCCGAATTCACTCTTGAAGCGCAGACAGGTCAATGCATTGAAGTCCGGACGGTGACTCATGGCCATCAGGCGCCCGACCCCCACCAGATCGAGATGCCGGTCGGCATGTGCCGATATCGGATTGCCGAAATAAGTCGAAAGACCTTCCATGCGAGCCTTGCCAATATCTTCCCAGTTGGCATCGGCCAGGATGACCGGAAACCCGTTCTCTTGCAGGGAGCTACCGATGGCGCGGGCGACCCGGTGCGCCCCCACGATGATGACCCCTTTGGGCTCCGGTTCGGAAACACCCAAGAGATTGGCCACGGGACGGGCGGTAAGCCCCTGCAGCACTACGGTACCGATGATCACCATAAAGGCGAGCGGGGCCAGGAGTTCGGCACCGGGATAGCCGTCACTCTCCAGACGAAGTGCGAACGCCGCAGAAACGGCTGCCGCAACGATCCCTCTGGGAGCCACCCAGGCCAGCACAGCCCTCTCCCGCCAGTTCAGCTTCGATCTCCAGGTAGACACCGCAACGGCCACCGGACGGGCAACGAAGAGCACAACGGCAAGAAGCGCGAGGGCGGGATAGACGAAGTCCAGCAGCGGGGTCAGGTCGAGACGGGCAGCCAGAAGGATGAAGAGCACCGATATCAGTACGACACTGAGACTCTCCTTGAAGTCGAGAATCTCCTCGGCAGGCACATCCCGCATGTTGGCAATGAAGGCTCCCATGACCGTTACCGCCAGCAGCCCGGTCTCTTCCTGCAACAAATTGGCCCCGGTAAAGACGGCCAGAACGAAAGCCAGGGTACCGACGTTGGTCAAATAACCGGGAAACAGATGGCGGCGCAGGATAAACCCCAGCACTGCGGCACCCAGAAGGCCGGCCCCCAGACCAGCCCCTGCGCTGAGGAAAAAGGTGGTCAGGGGATCGGCGCTACGCCCCGAAATGATGTACTTGAAGACCAGAATCGCCAGGATGGCCCCGAACGGATCGATGATGATCCCTTCCCAGCGCAGCACCCGGGAAATATTGGCATTGGGGCGCATGGTTCTTAACAGCGGAATGATTACCGTCGGTCCGGTAACGGTCACAACAGCGCCGAAGAGAAGCGAAAGTGGCCAGTCGAAACCGATAAATGCGTGGGCAGCTGCCGACATGATGAGCCAATTGAACAGCGCACCGACGCTGACCAGATTACGTACCACCGAGCCGAGGCCACCGGTAACCTCGTGAAGCTTGAGACGGAGCGCGCCCTCGAAAAGGATGATTGCCACCGAAAGAGAGACCACGGGGAACAGCAGGTCACCGAGCAGGGCATCGGGATCGACAATTCCGGCAACCGGCCCGAGTAGAATCCCTGCCAAAAGGAGAAGGAGAATGGCGGGCAGTTTCAGGTGCCACGCCGCCCATTGGCAAAGCACCCCGATCACAACGACCCCGACCAGAATTACCGTGGATTCTTCAGCCATGCCGTACCATCTCCCCATCGCTCGTAACTAACAAAAGGTACGTTGCGCCGTGGAACGATGTCCCCTACATCAACGCGACACTCTTGATTCGCGCATACACTCGCCTGCCTTCGCTCAGTTCAAGCGCATCGGCAGAACGACGGGTAATCCGCGCAATAATCGGCGGTGCCTGTTCATCGTCAGGCTGCCGCAAACGAACCAGTACCTGACCGGGAGCGGCGTCTCCAACGGAATCCACTTGTGCGCTCCAGACATTGAGAATACTGCTGTCCCGGTCCGGTACCAGACCAATACTGATATCCCTGGCCGGCAGACGTACCCGCACCCGGCGCCCCGGGATGGCGTCCATCTGTTTGACCCAAAGCCGGCCCCACGGGCTGTCAAGACCGGTCAGGTGATAGGGGTGATCGTGCACCGCCACTACGGCATCAATGACAGCACCGGCCTCCTCCGCCTCCGATGCTTCCAAATCAAACCGGGACAGCACCTCCGCCAACGCACCCTGCGCGCTGACGCAGCCCTGCTCCATCCAGACCATGTAATCGGCAAGCCGCGCAACCTCCGTCAGGGAGTGGCTGACATAGATCACAGGAAGCGCCAATTCACCATGGAGCCGCTCCAGGTAGGGCAAAATATCCTGCTTGCTACGCTCATCCAGGGCGGAAAGGGGCTCGTCCATCAGTAGCAGCCTTGGGCTGGTCAATAGTGCACGGGCGATGGCAACCCGCTGGCGTTCGCCACCGGAAAGGCTCGAGGGGTTCCGTGGCAGCAGCGGTTCAATGCCGAGCAGTTCCACTGCCTGTTCGAAGGCCACCCGCCGTTCACTCCGGGCGATACGTTTCCAGCCGAATTCGAGGTTACGCCGAACCGATAAATGCGGAAACAGACTCGCCTCCTGAAAGACATAACCGAGGGACCGGCGGTGTACAGGAAGAAAGGTTTTACGGTCCTGCCACACCTCGCCATTGACCTCCAGATATCCCTGCGCCCTTTCCAGACCTGCGATACAGCGAAGCAGCGTGGTTTTACCCGATCCGGAGTGGCCAAACAAGGCCGTCACTCCGACGCCCGGCCCGTTGAATGCCGCCTCAAGGCTGAAGCCGCCGAGGCGGGTTACGAAACTCGCCCTCAATCCATTCACGAGCGCCGCATCCCGAGTCGCTGGTTGGCGAGATACAGGAGGTAGAGGACCACGAAAGCAAAACCGACCATACCGGCCGAGAGGGCGTGTGCCTTGCCGTATTCAAGCATCTCTACGTGGTCGTAAATGGCAACCGACAGGACCCTGGTCTCACCAGGAATATTGCCACCAATCATCAACACCACCCCGAACTCCCCAACCGTGTGGGCGAAACCCAGCACCGTCGCAGTCAGAAAACCGGGACGGGCCAACGGCACTGCCACCGTCAGGAAACGATCCCAAGGCGAGGCCCGGAGAGTCGCCGCCACCTCCAGTGGTCGTTCACCCAAAGCTTCGAAGGCATTTTGCAGTGGCTGTACAACAAACGGCAGTGAATAAAACACCGATGCCACTACCAGTCCTGCAAAGGTAAACGGCAGCGTTCCCAGGCCCAGTGTCCGGGTCAGTTCCCCCACCGGTCCGTTGGGCCCCAGCAACAGCAGCAAATAGAAGCCCAGCACGGTCGGCGGCAGTACCAGCGGTAGTGCCACGACAGCCCCAATCGGCTGCTTCAGCCAGGAACCGGTCCTTGCCAGCCACCAGGCAATAGGCGTCCCCACTACCAGTAGAATCAGCGTCGTCACGGAGGCCAACTGCAGCGTCAGCCAGACAGGGGTCCAGTCAAATTCCACCTTTCACCTAAAATAGCTGTTCGGAAATGGTGCCCAGGCTGTAGCGGTGGGCTATCCGGGACACGCCGTGAATACACCCGTGTAGGCTCGACGCGGCATCCTTGCCGCTGACGGTCCCGGATAGCCCACCGCTACAGCCTCGGATGGTTGGATGCCATTATTTAATCTGAACCCTTGCGCAAAATCCGCGCGTTATCGTAGCCCAGGCGCTCAATGATTTCGCGGACTTCATCGCTCTTCAGATACTCCATAAAGGCTTGCGCCACCGGGTCGTTTCTACCGCGATCGAGGAGAACCGCCTGCTGGCGGATGGGCTCATAGAGCTCCGGGTCAATGTTCCACCAGGATCCCCGCTCCGCCTCGGGAAGTGCCAACACCTGAGAGCGGGCGACAAAGCCCAGCTGCGCGTTGCGGGTGGCTACAAACTGGAAGGTCTGGGCGATGTTGTCACCGCGAACCAGCTTGCGCCGCAGTCCTTCCCAAAGGTCCAGATTTTCGAGCACCTGTCGGGCAGCCAGCCCGTAGGGTGCGGTTGCCGGGTTGGCCAGTGCCAGCTTGCGGAAATCGCCGGATTCAAGAACCTCTCCCCGGAGATCCACCCTCTCTTCATCCGGGCTCCACAGGACCAGTCGTCCCCGCGCATAGGTGAAACGACTCCCTTTGACGGCCACTCCCTCGTTTTCCAATCGCATCGGCCGGTCACTGTCCGCGGCGAGGAAGACCTCGAAAGGGGCACCGTTGACGATTTGTGCATAAAGCTTGCCGGTTGAGCCGAAACTCACTTTCGCCCCGTGCCCGGTGGCAGCCTCGAATTTCTTGACGATGATCCGTGTGGCATCGGTAAAATTGGCCGCCACCGCTACCGAAACCTCGCCTGCCCGGGCGGAGCCGATGAGCACACCGAACAGAGCGAACACCAACCAGCAGACCTTACCTTTTTTTCCGGTTTCCCGAAGACGTTTTGTATTCATAAGACGGAGACTGAGAGCGGTGAGAGGGGCCAGGGTCGGTGGAGGCCGTTACGCCCTATTGTGCCACCTTCCAGGCACCTGGTCACTGTACCCGCAGGTCGGTCTTCAGGCCGACGTCATCTCTTCGAAACCGCTATATCAGGCTAGAATCCGCTTAGAGAAAGGGGGGGCGGCCGGTCGACGCATGGAGGTCTGGAACGCAATCCAAAGAGTTACTCCTGATGCTCCTGCAGGCGTGCACTATTGGTCTAATAGACAGGATCCAGGTGTCTCCGCCCTTTGGAGACGACGACCAGATCGGAGGCTTCGTCAACGTAGTAATTGGCCTCATCCGCCTTCCTGTCAAACCCGATTTGCGTGTTTTCATCAATGATGTTGTAGCGATCGACAATGACATTTCGAAGACGACTTCCCCGTTTAATCATCACATAATCCATGATGATGCAACCTTCCAGTTCGACGTCGTCCTCGATGACCACTTCCCGACGCACAATACTCTTCTTGATATGGCCACCAAAGATAATAGCTCCTGCACCGATACTACTGTCTTCCACCCGGCCCGTGATGATCCTGGCGGTGGGCCCGTCGTAATGGCTGGAACGAATGGGCCAGAACGGATTGAAGAGATCGAATCGCGGCTGCGAACCCAGCAGGTCCTGATGGGCATGCCAGTAGGCACGGATGCTCCCGACGTCCCGCCAGTAGGCGTGCTCCTCGTACGCTTTGACGCCGGGGACCTGGTTGCTGGAAAAGTCATACGCATAGACGTCCTTATCACCGAGCAACCGTGGAATGACATCCTTTCCAAAGTCCTTTTCTCCTCTCCGGTGTGCTTCCTCGAGAGCATCCACGAGCGCATCACGATTGAAGAGATAGTTACCCATGGATGCGAACGCGCGATTTTTATTGCCGGGCATGGGCTTGGCAGTCTCGGGCTTTTCCTGAAACCTGCTAATCCGGCCCTTTTCATCCGTTTCGATGATTCCAAAGGCGCTCACCTCGGTGAGGGGCACGGGGAGTGAAGCAACGCTCACGTCAGCGCGCATCTTCTGATGAAAAGAAATCATCGGCCGCAGGTCCATCCGGTAGATGTGGTCGGCACCGAACACCGCAACCAGATCGGGACGGTGCTTATGGATCAGGTTGAGATTCTGGTATACCGCATCCGAGGTACCCTGGAACCAATCGGCACCACCACGCATCTGCGGCGGGACGACGGTTACAAAGTGGCCGGTAATCTGCGGTGACAACCCCCAGCCCTTGCGCACGTGTTCTATCAACGATTGGGATTTGTACTGGACCAGGAGGTAAATGGAGTAAACATGTGAATTGATGAAATTACTGAGCACAAAATCGACGATTCGATAGCGTCCACCAAAGGGAACCGATGGCTTCGATCGCTCCTGCGTCAGCGGACTCAGGCGCGAACCCTCCCCGCCGGCAAGAACGATGGCCAGTACCTTGGCCGTCGTGCTCATGCCACCTCCTGTGACTCTGCGCCTTGCGCCGCTTCAATGGTGAATGCGCTTGTGGATTCCCATCAGGGCCCGAATCCCGTCGGCCACCCGTCTATCATCTCGCTCCACGAATAAACCTATGCCATCTTCACTCCGGTGTACAACGAGTGCATCGAAGCGGTAAATTCGCGTTCCGCTGAGGCTTCGGTATTCCAGCTCCACATGATCATCCCGATCGAGATCGGGAGTATTGGTCTCCAGAAACAACCCGTCGAGACTGACATTCCTGACCTTGCCGCTTCCGGCCGGCACACCATGCCGGTAGAAGAGCACTTCAGCATCAGCTCCCGTTCGACGACTTTCCCGATCATCCCACATAGGCGACTCCTCTACCGAGCAAGATAGACTTGGGGGGTCGGGTGTCAACGCCCTTCAGTCGTTGTGTCAGGGCGTACACTGGAAGTACCCATTATCGATTTCGGAGGCTGAGCTGGTGGACATTCTCGTGGTCAACGCCGGGAGCACCTCGGTCAAGCTGACTCGCTTCACCGATCACCAGCGAGTGCATGACGACAAGTTTCCCGGCGATGCGCGGGCGGAAGAAGTCCTGCCGGAGTTTTGTGACGGCCGGATACCGAAGATGGTCGGGCATCGGGTGGTGCATGGCGGAGCCGCACTGTCACAACCGGTTTTTATCGATGATTCCGTTGCCGCACAAATCGACCGGCTCTCCGAACTGGCGCCCCTGCACAACCCGTTCGCCAGCCGCTGGATTGCCGCCTCTCGAAGGCTCTGGAAAGATGTCCCGGCGGTCGCGATTTTTGATACCGGATTTTTTGCAGACCTGCCTTCGGTTGCGGCCCGCTACGCCCTCCCCCGTGACCTTGGCGAACGTTACGGGATTCGGCGTTACGGATTCCATGGCATTGCCCATCAGGCGATGTGGCAGTCGTGGTGCGAAATCCATCCCGAACTGGAACGTGGCGGTCGCCTGATTTCGCTCCAGCTTGGAGGCGGGGCTTCAGCGGCGGCGATCGACCGGGGACGACCCATCGACACTTCGATGGGTTTCTCGCCTGTAGAAGGACTGATCATGGCGACGCGCAGCGGCGATCTCGATCCGGAAATCGTCCTGTTCCTGGCGCGAAAACTGGGTGACAGTGCCGCCGCCATCGACTCGGTTGAACGAATTTTAAACCAGGAGTCGGGACTTCTGGGCCTTTCGGGAGGCTGCAGTGCGGATATGGAAGAACTGCTGAGCCACCCTTCTGTCCTTGCCGGGGAGGCTGTTTCCGCTTACTGCTATCGCGCAAAGAAATACGTCGGGGCTTACCTGGCGGCATTGGGTGGCGCAGACGGGATAGTGTTCGGCGGTGGAGTGGGCGAAAACGCAGCCACCATCCAAAACCGCATACTGGAGGGACTGGAGCCGCTCGGCATCTGTCTCGACAAAGAGCGCAACGCTGTCCGCTCGGATGCCCCGTTGCAAATCTCCGCAAGAGAGAGTCTGACCGATGTGTGGGTCGTACCCATCGACGAGGCCCGGGTAATCGCCCGTAAGGTGGAGAAACTTGCGACAACACGGTAGACGTTGTGGAAATTCCCATAGTCACAACCCGTTCCGTTCACTATTACTCATTAAGAGCGGTCAACACATGGATAGGAGGGCTCTGTATGGAAAAGAAACACCTTTCACTGATCACCGGGACGATAATGGGACTTTCCGTGGCCGCATCCGGTTCGACGGTTGCCGCACAGACAGATACGAAAAGCGCTTCCCAACCCGGCGTGCAGGCCGAAACTGTACAATACACGGTCTATGATACCCCGATGGAGAGCGACCCCCAGGCCGCGGGTGAATCACCGGATTCACTGATGCAGCTGCAGGTCAGCGAACTCAAAGGCAAATCAGTCGCCAGCCCCGACGGCACCAACCTGGGTGAAATCAGCGACATCGTGCAAAGCGCTGAGGACCAGAGTCTCCACGCCGTCGTGGTCGTTGGCGGTATGCTCGGAGTCAGTCAGAACAGAGTCACTTATCCGGTAGAGGAGCTCCAGCTGCGAAACGGCGAAATCGTCACCTCGACACAAATGACCGAGGAGGAGCTTGACCAGCGTACCGCCTACAACCCGGATGATTACGGGTCTGTCCGTGACAACCAGCGACTTGCCGAAGTGAGCGGTGAAAGCCCCTCCCCGGGCGCCGAAATCGCTTCGTTTCAGGAGATCGACCAGAATGGTGATGGCCAGATAAGCCGTGAAGAGGCACAGGCGCACACCAGTATCGTCAACGCCTGGCAGGATGTGGATGTTGATTCAGACAACCAGATCAACGAGGCTGAATTCAGTGCCTTCGAAGCCGGATGGGAAGCAGCGGTTCCGGACATTCGACAGGAAACGGATACCGGTATGGATCCAGGTATGGGCGAAGAACCCGGGGTAACCGGTGACGAACTCCGTCCCGAACAAGCTGAATAAGTCTGAGTAGCCGGCCCGCATGCCCCCGGCAGGCCAGGTTCTGCCGGGGGCAAAACCTTTTCTGAAGATCCATTGAGCCGTATCAACCGGGGCTAGCACCTGTCGTACCTGAGTACTCATAGCGACGTGCTGGGAGGGAGAGCCAACATTTCACGGTTTGGATAAGCATGCCTGCATGGCAGGAATTCCTCCCTGCTATCCCCGCACCCACATCCCGGGTAGATTCTTCCTACGTCCGACAGGCTGCTAACCTTTAACTTTAACGCCTTTCGATGCGATGGAGAACATCTGTCATGACCCCCACAGAAGAACTTCACCAGACCATGGCCGCTTTGGTGCGTCCCGGAAAGGGTATCCTTGCGGCCGATGAGAGTACCCCCACGATTACCAAGCGCTTCAAGGCGGTGGGTATAGAGTCCACGGAAGAGACGCGGCGCGCCTACCGCTCCCTGCTCCTGACTACCGCCGGGGTGGGTGAATACATTGCCGGTGTTATTCTCTTTGAAGAGACACTTGCACAGACGAACGGTTCCGGGCGATCCCTTCCCGAAGTGGCCACCGAACAGGGGATTGTTCCAGGAATCAAGGTGGACAAGGGCACCACCGAGTTGCCCGGCGCAGGGGGCGACAAAATTACCCAGGGACTGGATGGCCTCAGGGAGCGGCTGGTCGGTTACAAACAGCAAGGTGCACGATTTGCAAAATGGCGCGAGGTGTACAGCATCACCCCGCACAATCCGACTCCGCTTGGCATCGAGGCCAATGCCGAAGTTTTGGCACGCTACGCTGCAGCCTGCCAGGCTGAAGGCGTTGTGCCTATCGTCGAGCCGGAGGTACTGCTCGATGGCGACCACGATATCGAACGCTGTGCCGAAGTCAGCGAAGCGGTCCTGCACGAAGTCTTCCATGCACTGCAGCGCCACCGTGTCGCCCTGGAACTGATGCTCCTCAAGCCGAACATGGTCTTGCCTGGAAAATCGAACGACCGGCAGGCGGAGCCGCACGAGGTGGCTGAATGGACGATCAAGGTACTGCGGAGAACCGTCCCGGCGGCAGTGCAAAGCATCAACTTCCTTTCCGGCGGTCAGACCCCAGCCCAGGCAACAGCCAACCTCAATGCGATGAACCGGGATTTCACCGGGCAGCCGTGGGCTTTGAGCTTTTCGTTCGCCCGAGCCCTTCAGGAGCCGGCCATGGCGTCCTGGGGTGGTCGATCAGATACCGTCGAAGACGCACAACAGGCGTTCTACCACAGGGCCCGACTGGCCGCGGATGCCTCTCGCGGTGGATACGATCCGGCCATGGATACCACATAACCCGGAAGCGCAGAGGAGAGAATCCGTTGATCGATCCATTCCTCTGCCTACTCTGAGTCATTGCGCCGGGAGGTCATCCCGGCCGCCACGGTATGGCCGAAAGCGAATGACGGTCGTTGAATTTTCTCTGTCCGGTACGAAGGAGATCGCCCCGATGAACCCGCTACGACAACTGCACGACTATGGGCAAAGCTATTGGCTCGATAACCTGACCCGCGCCATGATCAACAATGGTGAACTGGAACGTAGGGTTCGCGAGGATGGACTGCGGGGGGTCACATCGAACCCGGCGATTTTTCACAAGGCGATCAGTGGCCACGAAGGATATGACGACCAGATCCGTGATCTCACCCGTTCGGGGCTCTCGACCAGCGAGATCTACGAACGTGTAGTCACACAGGACATTCGTAACGCCTGCGACATCCTGCGCCCCGTTTACGACAGCAGCGATGAACGTGAAGGGTTCGTGAGCCTCGAGGTATCACCGCACCTGGCCAACGAGACGCAGGCCTCCATAAAAGAAGCTCGCCGGCTCCATGCGGCCGTTGATCGACCCAACTTGATGATCAAGATTCCAGGCACGCAAGCAGGCCTCGGTGCCATCGAGGAACTTCTGTTCGAGGGCATCGACGTCAATGTCACACTGCTGTTTTCGATCACGGCCTATGAAAAGGTCGCCGAGACCTACTTGCGGGCGCTTGAGCGACGTGTGGAAGCGGGCCACTCCGTTCATGATGTGAATTCAGTGGCCAGTTTCTTCCTGAGCCGGATCGATGCCCTGGTCGATAAAAAGCTCGAAGCCATCATCGATCCGGAAGTACCCAGCCAAACCGCCGATCCGCGTCCTGTCGACCTGCTGGGCAGGACCGCCATTGCCAATGCCAAACTGGCGTATCGCCGGTTTCAATCCCTGTTGGACACGGAGCGCTGGAAAGCACTGGCAGAGAAAGGCGCCCATCCCCAGAAAATGCTTTGGGCCAGCACGAGCACGAAAAACCCCCACTATAGCGATGTCATGTACGTGGAGCCGCTGATCGGACCACACACCATCAACACCATGCCCAACGATACGATTGCGGCTTTTGCCGACCACGGACGCGTTGGCAACACCATTGAAGAGGATGTGGAACAATCCGAACAGGTCCTGAAGGACCTGGGAAAACTGGGCATTGACCTCGATGCCGTTACCGACCAGCTACTGGAAGAGGGTATTCAGAAGTTTATCGATCCGTTCGACGCCCTGCTGGAACTGATTGAAGAAAAGAGCCGGGCGCTGGCTGGCTGAAGTGCAAAAAGGGCGATCTGGGTGAACATGTGGGGATTGCCATACCGGTCACTTTCCTGGGTGGATCGGCCCCGGCACCTGATCAATCGATTCATACATCTCAGTACATGCGGTGACGGAAAAGCCAGCCGGCCAGCGCCATGCTGATCAGACCGATTACCGCCATGGGCCAGAACTGGGGGATCAGTGCCTCGAAGGAGGCGCCTTCAAGGAAGGTGCTGCGCAGTATCACCATAAAGTAGCGCAGGGGATTAACCAGAGTAACCGCCTGTACCACTTCGGGCATGTTGGCGATGGGCGTCGCGAACCCGGAGAGAATGATGGCGGGCACCATGAACAGAAACGCACCCAAAAGCCCCTGCTGCTGGGTGACCGAAAGCGAAGAGATCATCAGGCCCACGCCTACTGCCGACAGCAAAAAGAGCACCACGCCGGTATAGAGGGTAAGAACGGTACTCCGAAACGGCACCTCGAACCACAGCAGCGCCACACTAATTACCACTGCAGCCTCAATCAGCCCGATGAGAAAACCCGGCGTCGCCTTGCCGATCAGAATCTCCACCGGACGCAGGGGTGTCACCAGCAACTGATCAAATGTCCCCTGCTCCCGCTCACGGGCAACCGAAAGAGCCGTCACCAGAAGGGTGACCACCAACGTCAGCAGGCCCACGATCCCCGGGACAATGAACCAGCGGCTCTCCAGATTAGGGTTGTACCATGCGCGAACGATCAGCTCCGCCGGCGCACCCGCGGCACCCCGCTCCGCCAATACCTGGTCATTGAAATCGCGGATGACGGTGCGGGCATAATTCAGGGCAATCATCGCTGTATTCGAGTTTCGGCCGTCGATAATCACCTGCACCCTGGCCGGTTCCCCCTTCAACAGATCATCACTGAAATGGGGACCGATACGCAGCACCAGCAACACCTCCTGCGATTCGACCCGCGGCGCGATCTCCCGATCGGCATTCAGTACGGCCACTTTGTTGAACGTCGGCGAACCATCAAAAGCCGATACCAGATCGCGGGAGTAGCTGCCGCGATCCTCGTTGTAGACCGCAAACGGGATATTGTTGAGATCAAAGGTGGCGGCGTAGCCGAACACCACCAGTTGGATGAGCGGCGGACCGATGACGACAAACCGGCTCTTGGGATCCTTGAGGATCGCCAGAAACTCCTTGCGAACCAGAGCGAGAACACGCAGCCAGGAGAGCATCACTCCAGCCTCTTTCGGGAACGAATCCGGCTTAGCCCCAGAAACAGCACTGCCATACCTGTCAGCGCCAGCGCATTGGGGATGATGACCGACCAGACGTCACCAGCCAGGAAAATGCTCTGCAGAATCGCCACGAAATACCGTGCAGCAACGGCAAAGGTGAGCCATTCGATGAACCAGGGCATGCTATTGATATCAAAAATGAAACCCGAAAGGATGAATGCCGGCAGAAAGGTGGCAAGGATCGCCACCTGCCCGGCGACGAACTGGGTTTTCGCAGTGATCGAAATCAGCAGCCCCATCCCCAGCGCCACCAGCAGAAAGAGAGAAGCGGTCGCGAACAGGATCCCGAACGAACCTCGCAGGGGCACTTCGAACAGCCAGACCGCCATGGCCACTGACAACAGCATACCGCCGGTTCCAAGGATGAAGTAGGGCACCAACTTTCCCAGCAGGATTTCGGTCATGGAGACAGGCGTGACAAGGAGTGCCTCCATGGTGCCCCTCTCCCATTCGCGCGCCATTACCAGCGCCGTGAGCAGTGCACCGATAAGGGTCATGATGATCGCCACCAGCCCAGGCACTAGGAAGTTGCGACTCCTCACCTCGGGATTGAACCAGATCCGCTGCTCCACTTCGACGGGCACCTCCAGTTGCTGCCCGGCCTGTTCGGCCCGGTGCTGAAGCCAGTTCAGCCAGCTGCCCTGCACATACCCGGAGACCAACTCTGCCGTATTGGCATCCACCCCGTTGAGGATGACCTGGATGGGGGCCGGCCCCGGGCTCTCGATCCGCTCGGCAAAATTGGCCTGCAGACGGATGATGCCATCCACCTCACGGGCCCGAAGCGCTGCCACGGCCTCACGCATATCGATGTATTCCCGGGCCTCGAAATAGCGCGAGTGACGGAACTCTGCCGCAAAGCTGACCGCCTCGCTGCCGAATGCCTCCATCACTACGGCGACCGGGACCTCCTCGGCGTCGAGCGAAACCCCATAGCCAAATAGAAGCAGTAAGAACACCGGCATGACAAAGGCGATGGAGATGCTGCTGGGGTCGCGAACGATTTGCAGAAATTCCTTGCGCATCAGTCCGCGCAGCCGCATCGCACCTCCGCCCCTCATGCCTCCGTGTCCCGACGTTCGATGAGTGTAATGAAGGCCTCCTCCAGCGATGGTTCACGTCCCTTCGGTGCCACACTGCTCTTGATCTCGGCCGGCGTACCCAGCTCGAGGATCTCGCCCGCAGCCATAATGGCGAGCCGGTCGCAGTATTCCGCCTCTTCCATGAAGTGCGTGGTAACCATTATCGTGACATTCGCTTCGGCCAGGGCATTGATACGCAACCAGAATTCACGCCGCGCCAGTGGATCCACGCCTGACGTGGGCTCATCCAGAAACAGGATGTCGGGTTCGTGCATCAGGGCGCAGGCCATTGCCAGCCGCTGCTTGTGCCCCAGCGACAGGGCGTCGCTCGCAGACTCCCGCAACTCTTCAAGTTCAAACTGCTCCAGTGCCCAGCGGATCCGCTCGTCGCGACGCTTGCGGCCCAATCCATAACTGCGGGCAAAAAAATCCAGATTCTGTTCGACGCTCAAGATGCCGTAGAGGGAAAATTTCTGGGACATATAACCGATACGGGCCCGCGCCTCGGCCGCGGCATGGCGCAAGTCGACACCGGCCACCCGCAGTGTTCCCCCACTTGCGGGCAGCAGGCCGCACAGCATCCGGAACGTCGTCGACTTGCCCGCCCCGTTGGCGCCCAACAGGCCAAACACCTCACCGCGGTGCACGGAGAACGTGAGCCCCTTGACGGCATAGAAATCGCCGAAGCGCCGGGTCAAATCCCGCACGGCAATCACCGCATCCTCACCACGCCCTGCAATTGTGTGCTGCTGCATCTCGGGAAGCGAAGGCGCTCCACGCCGCTCCCGCAGCAGAGCGACGAAACTGTCCTCAAACCGTGGCGGCACCGGTTGAACGGAGCCCTCTCCCTCGAACTCCCCGGGATCACTGTCCGGCTCGAGTACCAGCCGTACCCGGCCACCGGCAACCACCACGTCGGTGACCGCCCTGCGTCCCTGCAGGCGTGCTTGAACCTGACGGCCCCGCAGCCGGCTCTGCAACAGGTAGGTACGCCCCCGCAGCTGACGGCTGAACGAGTCCGGGCTGCCCTCTCCCAGCACTTCACCTTCATGCAGCAACACCACGCGACTGCACCGCTCCGCCTCGTCCAGATAGGCGGTGCTGAGCAGTACGGTGAGCCCCTCGTCCCGCACCAGCCGGTCAATAATGGTCCACAGTTCACGCCGCGAGACCGGATCAACGCCGACCGTGGGCTCGTCCAGAATCAGGGCGTGAGGTGAACGCACGAGTGTGCACGCCAGTCCGAGCTTCTGTTTCATGCCGCCTGAGAGCCGACCGGCCAGGCGCGCAGTGAAGCTGCCGAGACCGGTCATATGCATCAGTTCCCGGTAGCGCTCCTCCCGCTGGTCTACCGGAACACCCTGAAGGTCGGCATAGAGGTTCAGGTTTTCCCGGACCGTGAGGTCTTCATAAAGACCGAATCGCTGTGGCATATAGCCCAACACCGACTGTACTGCCAGAGCATCTCCGGTGGCATCCATCTCCAGGACCTGAATCTCACCCCGATCGGGTGCCAACAGGCCGGCAGCCAAACGCATCAACGTCGTTTTGCCCGCCCCGTCCGGCCCCACGAGACCGGTAACGCTTCCACTGTCGGCGGCAAAACTGACGCCATTCAAGGCTCTGGTCTGTTTGCCACGCGCGGCGAAGCTCTTGTAGACGTCGGAAAACTGTACTGCCGGAGCGGCTTTGCGGGAGGTCACCGGCTTTTACCACATTCATGAGGGCCCCGAGGTGTATTCCCCGAGAGCGGAATCTGCACCTCCGCCGGCATCCCCAGCCGCAACTCTCCCTCGGGATTGCAAACGATTATGCGCACCTGGTAAACCAGACGGGTGCGCACCTCCTCGGTCTGTACCGATTTCGGCGTGAACTGGGCAGTAGGCGATATATAACCGACCCAGGCGCGGTAGCGTTTTCCAGGGAAACTGTCGCTGATGACCCAGGCACCCATCCCGATCCGGACATGGCCCAGTTGCGGCTCGGGCAGATAGGCCCGCACCCACAACGGGCTGTCTATCGCCACGGTATAGACAGGGCGTTGGGGAGAAGCCATCTCCCCTGCCTCGAGAATTCGGTCCCGGATCACGCCGCCGACCGGCGACTCCAGACTGGCTTCTGCCAGATCGAGTTCAGCCAGTGCAACTTCGGCCTCCAGCGACTTGAGCGTGGCCCTCGCGGCAGCAATATCCTCCTCGCGCGGCCCCTTCTCGGCCAGCTGCAAGGATTCGCGAGCAGCGCGTAGCTGTGCATTGGCCGCATCCCGAGAGGCCTTTGCCTCATCCACATCCTCTTCCGAAGCCAGCTTTTGCTCCAGCAGATTCTGCAGGCGCGAATAGGTGCGTCGCGCGTTTACGGCACGCGCCTGCGCCGCCTCGACCTCTGCACGTGCCCGCCGAATCTCTTCCGGTCGCGTACCAGCCTTCAGTGCAGCAAGCTGCGCCTGTTGCGCCACCATTCGGGCATGGGCACGCTCAAGTGCATGTTCCAGACGAAGCGTTTCCAGGGATCCCAACAGCTGGCCCGCTTGGACGCGGTCACCCTCTTCCACGTTCAGAGTGGCGATACGCTCGCTGCCCTTGAAGGCCACGGTCACTTCGCGGATATCGACATTGCCGTAGATAGTCAGACGTTCACCGGGCCCCTCCCCATCATCGGTTCCCGGCCACAGATAAATCGCTGCGACCACGACCGCAATCCCGATCAAGGCAATCAGGAGCGCCTTGCGCATGATTTCATCTCTCCTCCCCAGAAAGCAGATCCCTTGCACTCTCGACAGGCCGGTACGCGGAGAGTGCATGGACACAGAGAACGACTTGTGGGTGCCTGAAGGCGCTAACGGCACTCGGGAAATTCTTGCAGGGTCCGAATCCCCGAATCGGTTTTTTCCTTCAGTGCCTGCGTTGGTTTCTTCTCTATGCTTAGTTTTGATGCCTTTCTTAACGGTAGGAGACCTTTCATGGCACTGCACGGGTTCCCGCATCGCCATCCAAGGGTAAAAACCCGATTCGGAGCGGGAGTTAAGGGAGTTCCCTGTTATCGACTCAGGGAAGCGGATACCGAAGTGCTTGCCCCGGCAGGGGGCAAGGCGCACTGAGGCAGTGGTGATGGACACCCTCGCACCCCTGTTTGCCTCGATAGAAGAGGCCGACGATCGACCGGTCCTGGTGACTTTCGAGACCGGGAAACAGGAGACCCTGTCGGGCCGTGAATTCACACACGCTGTCGAATCCGAAGCCAGCCGTCTCATCCGGGATCTCGGCGCCGGTCCCGACCGACGTTTTGCGGTTTTTGCGGCACCCTCCGCACGGTCGGTGATCGCCAGCCTGGCTGTGCTGAGAAGTGGTGCTACTCTGGTCCCCGTCGACACCCAGTTCACTGACGAGACATTGACGTCCGTGCTGGACGATGCCGATTTGGCCGCCGTCTGGTGCGATTCCCGGCGCTGTTCACGTCTGAAGGCATTGAGGCCGGATTTGGCCCGCCTGCCGGTGGAGGCGCCCGCACCCGACGCTGGTGGCGATAGTGAATTTCCTGCCCGCACACCGGAGAATCCGGCTGCGCTTTTCTATACCTCGGGCACGACCGGCCCCCCGAAAGGGGTCCCCCTGTCGGAACGCAATCTTGCCTACCAGTTCGATGTCCTGAAGAACTCCGGCCTGGTCGGCCCCGGTGATCGCCTTCTGCTGCCGCTGCCCCTGCACCATGTGTATCCACTGGTGATCGGTGTGCTCGTCCCTCTGGCACTGGGCCTGAGCGTGGTCCTTCCCCGCTCTTTGACCGGACGCGAGGTACTGCACGCTGCGGCAGAGAGTGGAGCGACGGTGATGATTGGTGTCCCGCGACTCTACCGTGCCCTGCTTGAAGGCCTGGAGCGCCGTGGAGGCGTACTGTTAAAGGTGGCTGGCGAAATCTGCTACCGCATTCGTTCGACCACCGGAATCTCTGCCGGTCGCCTGTTGCTCGCACCGGTGCATCGCCGCGTAGGACCCCAGCTCAGACTGTTCGCGAGCGGCGGCGCCCCCTTGAGCCCTGAAACCGCTCTGCGTCTGGAGGGCCTCGGATGGGACGTGGCGATCGGCTATGGGCTTACCGAAACTTCACCCCTGCTCACCATCAATCAAGGGCGTTCGCCTCACCCCGAAAGTGTCGGATCCGCCCTGCCGGGCACCGATCTCAGGGTCACCGAGGGTGAACTGCAGGCCAGGGGGCCGGGCGTGTTTGCAGGCTACCGCCACCTCCCCGACAAGAGCAGGGAAGCCTTTGCCGAAGGTGGTTGGTTCCGGACCGGTGATCTGGCCCGTATCGACGAGGAGGGCTACGTCTACATCACCGGCCGTGCCTCCACGGTGCTAGTCACCGAGGGCGGCAAGAATATCCAGCCGGACGAAGTTGAGACCGCCTACGAAAGCCACCCTGCCATTCGGGAAATTGCGGTTCTCCAAAAGGAGAGCCGGCTTGTCGCAGTCGTGGTTCCCGAGAGCGCTGCGCTGCATGATGGCGGCGACAGCGAAGAGGTGCTGCGTGGAGCCATCAACCGCATCTCAGGTCAGCTTCCCTCTTATCAGCGTATTGCAGACTTCGCCATCACCCGTGAACCCCTGCCCCGTACCCGTCTGGGCAAACTGCGCCGGCACTTGCTGCAGGAGCGTTACCGGCAGGCGCGCGAGGGTCTGGCGGAACCCGTTGCCCGACCCATGACACCGGAAGAGATGCCGGATGCGGATCTGGCGTTGCTGGACAGTGACCAGGCGCGCCAGGTCTGGGAACTTCTGACTGAACGTTACCCCGATCGACGGCTCACACCGGATGCCAATCTTCAGCTCGATCTGGGCATCGATTCGATGGAGTGGCTGGACCTCGGACTCGAGATCAGTCGGCGCACCGGCGTCGAACTCGACGAGTCACAGACGTCGGCACTGGAGAGCGTCCGGGATCTGCTGGAGCTTATGACGGAAACCGAGTCTTCCACACCGATGGGCGAACAGCGATCGACCCCGCAGCGGGTCCTGACCCGGCGTGACCAGCACTGGCTGCAGCCCCTGTCCCCTCCCGGGGCAGCGCTGGCTGGTTTTCTGCACCGGATCGATCGCATGGTGGCCGAGCGCTGGTTCGACCTCTCGGTCGAGGGAGCGCCGCCACCACCTGCCCAGGTCCTGTTTGCACCCAACCACATCAGCCATCTGGACCCGTTCATGCTTGCGGCAGCACTCGGGCCGGAACAGATGCGCCGTACCTTCTGGGCCGGCTGGACCGGTGCGGCATTCCGGAATCCGTTTACGCGAGTGATCGCCCGATTGGGGCAGGCGATTCCCGTGGACCAGCGAAGCGCGCGGACCAGTCTGGCGCTCGCCGAGGCGGTCCTGAAGCGCGGTTACAACCTGGTCTGGTTCCCGGAAGGGGTGCGCTCCCGAAACGGTCGGATGCAGCCTTTCCGCAAGGGGGTGGGGCACCTGCTCGATCACACCCCCGTCACCGTCTTGCCGGTCGTCGTACGAGGCACCTACGAGGCCATGCCGCCGGACCGCAAACTGCCCCGACGGCATCCCGTACAGCTCTGCTTTGCTTCCCCCGTCGAGGTCGACCAGCTGGACCGCGAGGGTACGGGCGACCAGCGGCCCGAGCGTATCACACAGGCCCTTCAGCAACGGATGAGGAAGCTTCTGCAGGAAGAGTGACCGTGGCCAGCAGAGGCAGATGATCCGATGCCACTCGCGCCAGGGGGGATCGATGCGGCGTGATCGTATCGAGACACTCGCGGGGGCGAAACCAGATACGATCCAGCGCCAGAACGGGGAATCCGGACGGAAACGTCGCCGGTGACGGGGGTCTGCCGAAGTGGCCGTGCAGCCAGCGCAGGGGCCGACCCCAGGAAAACCATTCGTTGATGTCCCCCAAAAGGGCTGCCGGACTCCGATCCTCCAGGGCCAGTAGCTCCAGAATCTGCTGAATCTGGAAACGTCGCTCGAGAGGCCAGAGGCCCAGGTGCGTGGCCAGTATCTCCACCGGGGTCTCATCCCATTCCAGGTCCACCTGCAGGGCCCCGCGCGGCTCGCGCTCCAGCAAACTCAGGTCGATACGACGAACCGCGTTGACCCGCGCCCGGGTCAGTATGGCGTTACCGTACCGGTAATGTTTATGGCGAAGTGTCGGTCCGGGTATCACCCGCATGCCGGTCCTGGTGCCGAGGCGGGCCAGGAAGTCGCGGTCACCGCCCGGGTAGGTTTCCACCTCCTGAAGGGCGATCACGTCCGCCTCGAATTCATTCAGGACCCGGATAATCCTGTCGGGATCCCGGCGACCGTCACGACCGATGCAGCGGTGGATATTGTAGGAAGCGAAGGTCAGTTGCATTTTAAACCCATCAGTCTCCGGCTTCCGTTTCCTCACGCGCTGCCCGGCGCCGCAGCACCCAGCGGCGCAACAGCACGGCAACACCAACCAGGGCGATGATGACTACGATGGTAATGGCGAAGTTGTAGAATCCCGGCTCACGAATCGCGGCAATCAGGCGGTCTATAAAGATCACCATGCCGGCAATGCCGGGAGCCATGCCCAGCACGGTCCCCAACAGGTACGTTTTGAAGCGAATGTGGGAGACACCGGCGACCAGATTGACCACCGTAAACGGCGCCACAGGCAACACACGCACCGTGATCACGGCCAACAATCCGCGTTCGGCAAGACGCTGGCTCAGACGGTTCAGGCGGCTCCCTGCCACCCTGCGAATGGTGTTGCGGCCCATGAAGTGGCCGATACCGAAGGTGACCGTGGCACTCAACAGTGAACCGGCAAGGCCGTAGACGAATCCCCATAACGGACCAAATCCTATCGCCGTAACGGCCACCATGAAAGTGATGGGGATCACCAGGAGTCCGCCGATCACGTAAGCCGCGAGTACCAGCGCCGGAGCCCACGGGTGCTCCTGAATGGCGTCCAGTGCCCCGAGCATACTCTCCAGATCGAGCCACTCACCCAGTGGTGTCCAGCGCCAGGCCGCAGCAAGCCCGAATAGCACCACCAGGGTGACAATCACAGACCACAGCCCCCGGCTGGCGGGACGCCCCTGCTCTTCCGGGATTACCCGCTCCGCCAGTTCTTCCGGATCCACCGGTGCCTCGGGATCGACCAGATCGATGCTGTTGACGAGCGCCTCCAATTCCGGGTCGAGATGAGATTGATCATTGAGTTCCTTAAGCGTTCGCTTTTTCCCGGAGAGTGCGTCCACCGTCGCCAGCAGTGAACCGGTCGTGGTGAACTGGGCCTGTACCTCGTCCGGGCCCACGCCGAGGTGCTCCGCGAGCAAGCGATTGCGCAATTGGATGATGCCGCTGGAGTGGTGCGGATCGCCAGCGGAAGCGATAGCCAGATCGCACTCGGAGTCGAGGCCCATGGATCGGTTGTTGAGATTGGAGGAGCCGATGCGCAGGAAGACATCGTCGACAATCATCAGTTTGGAGTGGACGCTGATGTGGTCCGGCGCCAGCCCGGGCACATCGGGATAAACGATGCGCAGACGTCCATAACGATCCGCTTTGCGCAAATGCGAAATCAATGCGCGACGACGAACGTCCATCGTATTCTGTTCCAGCCATCCCCCGGTTTTTAACGGCACCACGATAACCATTTCGGGGCCATCCGGCTCCCGTAGCCGAGCAGCCAGGGCATCGCGGATCACCTTTGCGGTGAGATACTGGTTCTCGATGTACAGGTATTTTCCGGCCGCGGCAATGACATCGAGGTAGAGCCGTTCCACCTCTCGAACCTGCGGCCGATTCCGGTAGCGAGGCTCGGTGCGGGTGATGCCGACATCCACCTCCAACCAGTAGGGAACCACCGACTCGGGCCATGGATCCCCTCTCGGTTCCGGTCCCGGCAGGGACTGGCCGGTGGCGCTCTCCCAGCGCCTGCGCGCCAGCAGGCCCAACGCCGCCGCCGCCGGACCGTCGACGACCATCTGCAGATCGTGATAGGGCAAATAGGCATTGCCCGCTGCGTCCACGCGGCGGGGGTCCCCGGGACGATGCTCCGAGGTGTCCCAACGCCACTTGCCCAAATCCATTCCACCCACAAATGCCACGGCGTCATCGATGACCACGACCTTCTGGTGCTGGGATCCCCCGAGGGGATGCTCATCGTCGAGATGGAAGTGCAACCGCCGATGGGTTTTCCAGCCAAGCCGGTAGACGGGAAGCCATTCGCGCTCGATGGCGTAGATCATGGCGAAGTCCCAGATCAGTACGTTCGCTTCGAGTTCGGGACGGCTTGATACGATCTCGTTCAGAAAATCTCCAAGCGGGCCCCCATCCCCATTTTTACCCCGCATCAGACGGAGGTTGGAATCAATATCCCAGCCGAGGATCAGGATGCGGTGGCGTGCATGTTGAACCGCCTCGCGAAACGCCGCGAAGTATTCTTCGCCCTCCACCAGACAGGCGGCACGGTGCGCCCGCTCGACCCGCCAACAATTGCTGCCGGGGACCAGGATCTGTTCAACTCCCATGGAAAAACCGGGTGGGTCTGCCATCTCTCAAGGGTAGCAAATCCGGCTTTTTTCAAACGCTTGCAGAGACAGCGCTGTGAAAGTCAGCGGCTATAATTACGGCCAGCGAATGGCTGGGCTACCCGTCGTCACCGTTGACCCAAGGGGGCAGACTTCATCATGGAAAAGCCAAACAGGCCGCAGCACGGTCCCGGGGCCGAATCGAGTCGCAGTTTTTACTGGCGCTATCTCCTCTGGATCCTGGTGGTGACCACACTTTTTCTGTACTGGGCCAATACCACCACGGGCCCCGTAACTACCGAGTCGCTTGCCTACACGGAATTCAAGGAAGCGGTACGTGAGGGACGCGTCACCGAAGTCACCATCGAAGGCCAGGATATCCGCGGCCACTATGCACAGCCCGAACAACCGGCAGACGAGGAACAGGAACCGGCGCCCCAGCCGGAAGAGCCTGGGGGATTCACCACCACGATCCCCTCGGTCGAAGACCCCGACCTGATCCCGCTACTGGAGCAAAACAACGTCACCGTTCACGCCGAGAGCGCCGAAACCCCCTGGTGGGCGTCGGCCCTCATCGGGATACTCCCCTGGATCCTGATCATTGCCTTGTTCTGGTGGGGCTGGACCCGTATGCAAGAACGCATGGGAGGGGCCGGCGGCCGTGATGGCATGTTCAGCTTCGGCAAGTCCAAGGCCCGCCGGTTCCGCGAGGGTGCAACGCACGTGCGCTTCGACGATGTAGCGGGACTCGAAAACGCCAAGATGGATCTGCGGGAGATCATCGAGTATCTGCGGGACCCGGCCCGTTATCGTCGACTGGGGGCCAAGATCCCCAAGGGAATCCTGTTGATGGGTCCACCCGGTACGGGAAAGACCCTGCTGGCCAAAGCGGTCGCCGGTGAAGCCGGTGCGCCGTTTTACAGTATCAGCGCCTCGGAGTTCATCGAGATGTTCGTCGGGGTCGGTGCCGCCCGGGTACGGGATATGTTCAAGGACGCCAAACAAGAGGCGCCCTCCATCATCTTTATCGACGAGTTGGATTCCGTGGGTCGCTCCCGTGGCACCGGCGTGGGCGGCGGGCATGATGAGCGTGAACAGACCCTGAACCAGATCCTGGCCGAAATGGATGGTTTTCAACCCCATGAACAGGTGGTGGTGCTGGCAGCCACCAATCGCCCGGACGTACTGGACCGGGCTCTGCTGCGCCCCGGCCGCTTCGATCGCAAGGTCGTTCTCGATCTGCCACGCAAAGAGGCGCGAAAGCAGGTCCTCAGTGTACACACCCGAAAGATGCCGCTGGATGAGGATGTCAATTTGGATGTGATTGCCCAGCGCACAGTGGGTTTTTCCGGAGCCGACCTGGAAAACCTGGTCAACGAAGCCGCCCTGCTCGCCGGGCGTGACGGGAGTGAAACGGTATCGATGGCCCATATCAATCGTGCTCGCGACAAGATCATACTGGGCGAGGAGCGCGAAGGGTTGCTCAACGAGAATGAACGCAAACTGGTCGCCTATCACGAGGCCGGCCATGCGGTTCTCGCCTGGGAATTACCCGAAGCCGACCCACTGGACAAGGTGACCATCATTCCCCGCGGACGGGCGCTGGGTGCCACCGAACAACTACCCGAAGAAGAGCGCCACAACGTCAAGTTCAGTTACCTGAAGGACCGGGTCGCCGTAATGCTGGGCGGCCGGGTGGCAGAAAAGACCGTATTCGGGGAGGTAACTTCCGGCGCCGAGGCGGACCTTGCACAGGCCACCCGCCTGGTGCGCCGCATGGTCTCCCAGTGGGGCATGAGCGAGGTCATCGGCCCGGCTTCCTTTCCAAGAGGCGAGGAGCACGTCTTTCTCGGAAGGGAAATGGCACAGCCGCCGGACTTCTCGGAACAGACCGCGCAGATCATCGACAAGGAGATCCGCAAGATCCTGGAGGAATTCGAGAAGTATGCGACGGCGACACTCAGGGACAATCGCCACAAACTCGACGCCCTCGCCAGGGCGCTCCTCGAACATGAAACCATCGAGGCCTCCCAGGTGAATCAGTTGTTCAAGGATGCGGAAAAGGCGGCATAGGCTTTAACGTTTCAGGTATTACGTAGCAATTTCAACAATTCCGGCAGCGGCCGGGTGTTGATCACGTCCTGCTTTTCCAGCCAGCCGCGGCGTGCCTGGCCGATCCCGAAACGAATTCCCGCAAGTCCCGAATCAGAGTGGGCATCGGTGGAAATGGCCAGTTTCGCGCCTTTCTCCTTTGCCAATTGGCAGGCAGTGTCGGTCAGGTCCAGCCGATCGGGCTGGGCATTTACCTCCAGGAAGCGGCCGCGTTCGACGGCGCCTGTGATGATGCGTTCCAGGTCCATTGGATACGGATCCCGTTTATTCAGGAGGCGCCCGCTCGGATGGCCCAGGATGCGAAAGTGCGGATTGTCCATCGCGCGCAGGATTCGTTCAGTCTGTTGCGCCTCGGGGAGATTGAAGCGGGAGTGTACCGAACAGACTGTAATATCCAGTTCGCGAAGAATCTCATCCGGCAGATCGAGACGTCCATCCTCCAGAATATCCACTTCGCTCCCCTTGAGGATCCGGATGTCGTCATACTGCTCCTGAAGCCGATCGATGGCCTGCAACTGCTTCCGTAACCGTTCAACGTCCAGACCTTTTGCGACGGTCACCGCCTGGGAGTGATCGGTGATCGCGAGGTATTCGTATCCTCGCTCCCGGGCCGCATCAACCATCGATTCAAGACCACTACGTCCATCCGTGGCGTTGGTATGGGCATGCAAATCCCCCCGGATGTCCTCGATCCGAATCAGCTCCGGAAGCCGCCCGTTTCTGGCGGCATCGACCTCGCCCCGATCCTCTCTCAGTTCCGGCTCGATAAATGGCAAGTCGACCGCAGCGAATACCTCGGCCTCGGTTCGCCCGGCGATCCGCTGATCGCCGCTGAATACACCGTACTCGTTGATCCTGAGGCCGCGCGCCATCCCCAGCTTCCTTATCGCAATATTGTGCGCCTTGGATCCGGTAAAGTAGTGCAGCGCAGCACCGTAACTGATCTCGGGAACCACACGCAGGTCCACCTGTAGCCCGCTGCGCAGGCGCACCGAAGAACGGGTTTCCCCCTGCGAGAGGATCGTCTCGACCGACTCGAAAGATGTAAACCACTTCCCGACGGGTACTCCCGGACGACAGGTTACCAGTACGTCCAGGTCACCGACCGTCTCCCGGCGGCGGCGATAACTGCCGGCCACGGTCACCTGCTTTACGCCTTGCAGGCCGGACAGGAAACGCTCCAGATGTACTGCGGTCTCTTCGGCATCGGCAATCAGGGTTCGCCCCTGGGTGCCACGAAGCCGCTTCAGGCCATTGCGGACCAGCTCCTCGGTCCGTGCACCGAAGCCCGGAAGTTCGCGCACTCTCCCCTGATCGACAGCCTTCTCCAGGTCTTCGAGGCTGTTGACCTGAAGGGATTCATGGAGGGCCTTGACCCGTCGTGGGCCGAGGCCCTCGATTTGCGTCAGTTCACTCAACGCCCGGGGGACCCGCTTCTCCACCTCCTCGAGCAGGGGGAGCGTCCCGGTTTCGCTGACAGTCCGAATCTTTCCGGCCAGGTCCTTGCCGATACCGGGATACTGCGAAAGATCACGCCCCTCCCGAACCATCATCGCCACGTTCTGGGAGATACTGTCGACTACGCGCGCGGCATTGCGATAGGCCCGTACCCGGAACGGATTGGCACCTTCAATCTCCAGAAGGTCAGCCAGGGTATCAAAGGTGTGAGCAATTTCCCGGTTCTCACGCATCGGCAATCACCACCGCAAGACGATCTTGAATGGCTGACAGGGGAAAAACGATAGGACGGGATGACAGGGCTTCATCTGCTCCACCAACGTAGCCCGGCCTTCAGCCGACGCCAGGCATAATCTGCGCTATCAGTCCTCTGCCTGAATCGTGAGATGTGGCGCCGGACTCTGGATCGAAACCCTGGCGTGACGCTCGCGCGCAAGAGGCAGAAAGACCCGCAAGTCGGCCAGTTGTCCGATTTCAGCAATCTGTTCGAGCAGCTCCGCATCGCCCTGCTGATCGATCTGCTCCACCTGCGTCTCCCGTGCGCCGGAAGAGAGGTGCGAAAATACTGCATGGTGCAATTCTGCCGGCATCTCTATCTCGACATGGCCTTTTTCCCTGAACAATTCAACCGCCGAATCAAGCGACCCCTGTCCACCCCAGAACACCCGGTTTTCGGGATCTTGCCTTCGCATAAACTCCTCCCGGCTTTCAAAGCCCCTGATCGATACGCTGCAATGCAATGCGGTAGACTTGCGCCCGCTCCTGGTCGCCTTTCTGCTCGCTCTCCGCCATTTGGTTCCGCAATCCCTGCCGCAGGATCTTCACGTAATGCCAGGAGCCCGGGTGCGGCGTCAGCAGCTGTGTGGCAGCCGGAAGCAGAATCAAAAGGAAGAACCCGAAACCACCCAGAACCCATCGCCAGTCAAGAACCGCCAGACCGTAGCCGAGGACGCTCACAGTGAGGATGTTTTCGACAATGCCCAAGCGGGCATACCAGGGTGCCCGCAGATGCAGACTGACACCTTTCGGTAGCTCAGGGCTCAGCTTATAATCCAGTATTCGTGCTGTCTCCCGAGTATGTTTGGCATAGGCGCTAAACCACGCCACAATCAACCAGAAAGCCAGATACGCTACAGCGAACCCGTTAATGGCTCCACCAAATGGGTTCAAAGCCCTGCTCCTTAGACGCTCCTCCCCTAAAGATATCAGTAAAAGCGGAACTTGCCGGTTCGAGGACTCCACTACACTCTGCGATAAGAGCCGGGGGCTCATAGCCGCACAGGATGAGGCCAATGTTCGGGAAACGTATCAAGCTGTTTCGACTGCTCGGTTTCGAAGTACGTATCGACCTGAGCTGGCTTTTTCTAGGTCTGCTCGTCGCATGGTCTCTCGCCTACGGTCTGTTTCCTTTCCTGGTTCCCGAACTGACCCTGACACAGTACTGGAGCATGGCAGTCGCCGGTGTCGTCGGCCTGCTGGTCTCCATCGTTCTGCACGAATTCTCTCACTCGATCGTGGCACGCCGTTATGGAATGCCCATCGACGGCATCACCCTGTTCATCTTTGGCGGTGTAGCGGAGATGGAGGATGAACCACCGAGTGCGAAAGCGGAATTCATGATGGCGGTGGCCGGTCCGATTGCCAGTGCTATGTTGGCGTGGGGCTTTTTCCAGCTCTATACATTCAGCGGCGCCATGAGCCTGCCACCAACGGTTGCCGGTGTAATCCTCTATCTCGCCTATTTGAACTTTTTGCTGGCCGCGTTCAACGTCATACCGGCCTTCCCCCTCGACGGGGGACGGATCCTGCGCTCCATTCTGTGGGGGATACGCAAGGATCTGGATTGGGCTACCCGCGTTGCAGTACAGATTGGAGCGGGCTTTGGATGGGTGCTGGTGGCATTGGGAATCTGGGCGTTATTCAACGGCAACCCGGTAGGAGGCGTCTGGTGGATTCTCATTGGACTGTTCCTGAGAACAGCTGCTTACGGCAGCTATCGCCAGATGAAAATCAAGGAGCGCCTCAAAGGTGTACCGGTACAGTCCCTGATGGATCGCTATCCGGTCCGGGTTCCGTCGAACACCTCTCTTTCCGATCTTGTGAACCGTTTTTCACAGGGCTATCCACACACGATGTTTCCGGTGGTCGAAGAGGATCGCCTGGTGGGTTGTGTCGATGCGAATCTCGCTAAACGGGTCCCGCGGTCGGAATGGAATGAACACACGGTGATGGACTACGCCCACGGCTGTCCGGTGGAGGATTCACTGACACCGGATTCCGATGCGGAGAGCGCCCTGTCGGCGATGAGCCGCCGCGGTGATCAACTGCTGATGATTGTCGAACACGGCATCTTGCGCGGCACTCTTTCGCTCGCCGATCTGCGGCGCCGAGTGACCATGGATTCAGATGCTTCCGAACAGTGGCGGGCCTGAGCTGTCCAGCATCCGCGGCGATGGATAGAGGTACCGCACCGTCCTGCCGGTCCGGTGGGGCCGAACGCCCTGGCTCACGAAAGAACCAAGGAGATCAACATGGCTGACGAAAATGCCCTGACGCTGCCGTTTTCCGAGTTGCGCTCCACCGACACTGCCATCGTCGGTGGCAAGAACGCTTCACTTGGAGAGATGATCGCCTCTCTCAAGGAAACCGGCATTACCGTCCCCGACGGATTCGCCACAACGGCTCATGCCTATCGCGAGTTTCTTCGACACAACCATCTGGACGGTGCAATAGCCGATGTGGTCGGCGCCAGAAACAGCGACAACCTGTCGGAGTCCGGAAAAAAAATTCGACACATGTTCGACAAGGCGAAATTTCCGCCGCGCCTGGAACAGGAGATCCGGGAGGGTTACCGGCAATTGGGCGATGGTGAAGAGATCTCGGTTGCGGTGCGTTCGAGTGCGACAGCCGAAGATCTCCCAGCCGCCTCGTTCGCCGGCCAGCAGGAGAGCTTCCTGAATATCCGCGGTGAAGAGGCGCTGCTGGATGCCTGCCGGAAATGCTACGCCTCGCTGTTCACCGCTCGCGCCATCAGCTATCGCGAAAACCAGGGCTTCGACCATCTCGAAGTTGCCCTCTCGATTGGCATTCAGCACATGGTCCGTTCCGACCTCGGAGGCGCCGGTGTCATGTTCTCCATTGATACCGAAACCGGCTTCTCCGAGGCGGTACTGATTAATGCCTCCTGGGGGCTGGGCGAGCTGGTGGTTCAGGGTTCGGTCGATCCCGATGAGTACCGGGTCTTCAAACCCCTGCTGGATCAGCCACAATTCCGGCCGGTACTGGAACGGCGACTCGGCAACAAGAGCAACAAGATGATCTACGCCGGAGGCGGGGATGAGCCCACCCGGAAAATACCTACCGACGAAAGTGAGCGCAACGCGTTCGTGCTCACGGATACAGAGGCCATGCAGCTGGCACAGTGGGCGGTGATCATCGAGCGCCATTATGATCGTCCTATGGATATCGAATGGGCCAAAGACGGGGAGACAGGGAAGCTCTGGGTGGTTCAGGCGCGTCCCGAAACTGTCCAGTCGCAACGCGGCACCCAAATGCTAAAGAGCTATACGCTGAAAAACAAAGGCAAGGAGCTGGTGCGCGGACTCTCGGTCGGTGATGCGATTGCCTCGGGAAAGGTTTGCCAGCTCGCCAGTCCCGATGAGATTGGCCAGTTTGAAGATGGGGCGATTCTCGTCACACCCATGACCGACCCCGATTGGGTTCCGGTCATGAAAAAGGCCGCGGCGATTGTCACCGATCACGGCGGGCGCACCTCCCATGCCGCCATCGTCAGTCGGGAGCTGGGCGTGCCCGCGGTGGTAGGGACCGGAAATGCGTCCTCGGTACTGAAGTCGGGGCAGGAAGTGACCGTCTCCTGTGCCGAGGGGGATGAAGGTTTCATCTACGAAGGAACGGTCGATTTCGAGGCTCGTGACCTTGCACTGGAAAACGTTCCCGAGACCAAAACCGCGGTGATGCTGAATCTGGCCAATCCCTCTGCGGCTCTCCAGTGGTGGCGGTTACCTGCCGACGGGGTGGGCCTTGCACGCATGGAATTCATCATCAACAACCTGATCAAAGTCCATCCGATGGCATTGGTCGAACCCAATCGGGTGGCGGACGATTCGGACCGACAGAAGATCGCCGAATTGACTCGCGCCTTCGACGAACCTACCGACTACTTCGTCGAGACCCTGGCACGAGGGATCAGCATGATCGCCGCTTCGCGCTGGCCGAATCCGGTGATCGTCCGCATGAGCGATTTCAAGACCAACGAGTACGCGGAATTGCTGGGGGGAAGGGCCTTTGAGCCCAAAGAGGAGAATCCCATGCTCGGCTGGCGGGGCGCCAGCCGCTATTACCACGAAGGCTACGAGAAGGGCTTCGCACTGGAGTGCCGCGCCATCAAAATGGCCCGGGAAGAACTGGGCCTGTCGAACATTTTGGTGATGATCCCGTTCTGCAGGACCTTGAAGGAGGCCGATCGGGTGCTGGAGAGCATGGCCGGACACGGCCTGGTACGAGGCCAGTCAGGTCTCGCGATCTATGTAATGTGCGAGATCCCCTCCAATGTGATCCTGGCCGAACAGTTTGCCCAGCGTTTCGACGGCTTCTCCATCGGCAGCAATGACCTTACCCAGCTCACGCTTGGTGTCGACCGGGATTCCGACCGGCTATCCGGCCTGTTCGATGAACAGGATGAGGCGGTCAAGGTACTGATCAGTCAGGTCATCGAACGTGCCCATCGACACGATTGCAAGGTCGGCCTGTGCGGGCAGGCGCCCAGTGATCACCCCGAATTCGCCCGGTTCCTGGTGGAATCCGGGATCGATTCGATCTCGGTCAACCCGGACAGCTTCATTCGCGTCAAGGAGCAGGTCGCCGCCACGGAACGAGGACAGCAATAGGCAACCAGGAGCCTGTCGGACTGCGCAAAAAGCAAGTCCGACAGGCCACTGTATATCTCTGCCAATCAGGTATGGCAGTCACCGCCGATGCCGCGCTTCAAGAAGCAGCGGGCATAGGGATAGATGAGCGCTGCAGCGGCCAAACTGACCAGTGCAAACAGGATGGCGGGAACGGCGGTAAGGATTCCGACGGTGATCATGGCGAGCTCCTCGTTGATGTATATCAAGACTCGATATCAGCATATGCTAAACCACTAACATATGCAACCCCCCTATGGCGCGCAGGGTTAAAAGCAGGGCCAATCCGACCGGATGCCGGTGCTCGCTGCGCTCCGGCAACATGGGGTGGTAAAATCCCTGCCATGTCCGATCCCGACTATGAAGCGCTCTACAGCGCCCTCGCCAAGACGCCATTGTCCCACTGGCCGAACCGGTTGCGCAGCAAGGTCGAGGTTGCGCTCGACCCGGCAAGGCACGGCAATCTCCGGGCCTGGCAAACCGTCCTCGGGGACCTTCCGGGGATCACACCGTCCTCGGTCGACTTGACTGCCGACTGCCCACGTATTGGCGACTCCAACCAATTATCATCCGAGGAACGTGAAC
Source organism: Thiohalomonas denitrificans (assembly GCF_900102855.1). NCBI lineage: Bacteria > Pseudomonadati > Pseudomonadota > Gammaproteobacteria > Thiohalomonadales > Thiohalomonadaceae > Thiohalomonas > Thiohalomonas denitrificans. The sequence goes on along the minus strand of NZ_FMWD01000003.1, from coordinate 209,027 downwards.
GTCTCGTCGGGCAACTCAAGGCGTTTCATCCCTGGCGCAAGGGTCCGTTCTGCCTGTTCGGTATTCACCTCGATACCGAATGGCGCTCCGACTGGAAGTGGAATCGACTCCGGGACACCCTGGACCTCAAGGGAAAACGCATCCTCGATGTGGGGTGCGGCAACGGCTATTACGGCTGGCGCATGCTCGGCGACGGTGCCGACCTGGTGGTCGGGGTCGATCCGACCCTCCGGTTCGTGATGCAGTATGCGGCCCTCACCCGCTTTGTCGGACCCCTCGCGAATTACGTCCTGCCGCTCAGGCTCGAAGACCTGCCCGAGGGCAACGGCGGCTTCGACACCGTATTCTCAATGGGGGTGCTCTATCATCGCCGCAACCCGCTGGAACATTTGGCGCAACTGAAGGCCCATCTGGGCAAGGATGGGCAACTGGTGCTGGAGACGCTGGTTATCGAGGGCGAAACGAATTCCGTACTGGTACCGGAAGGCCGCTACGCAAAGATGCGCAATGTCTGGAATATCCCTTCGGTCGCCACGCTGGAGGGCTGGATGCGCGAGGCGGGTCTTCGGGACGTCCATACCGTAGATGTCACGCCAACCACGGTTGAGGAGCAGCGTCCCACCGAATGGATGACATTCCACTCCCTGCCCCACTTCCTTGAGCCGGGAAACCCGAAGCGAACCGTGGAGGGACACCCGGCACCCGTTCGGGCCGTGGTGATTGGCGACCTTTGACCCGAAGCCGCAAACGACAAGACACCGAAGGTCGATCAGAAGGTGCTGCAGGGGACTTCCCTCAGCCACGCTCCCGGTCGCCCCGGTGTCTCTCGTTCTTCGGCGGTTTACCTAACGGGCGCAGGGTCAGACCCGGTAGTTGGGGGCTTCCTTGGTGATCTGCACGTCGTGGACATGGCTTTCGCGCATGCCGGCGCCGGTGACCCGAACGAATTCGGGCCTGGTGCGCATCTCTTCGATGGTGCAGCAGCCGGTATAGCCCATGGAAGAGCGCAAACCGCCGAGCAACTGGTGGATTACCGGCTGCAGCGGACCCTTGTAGGGAACGCGCCCTTCGATCCCTTCAGGCACCAGTTTGTCGGCCTCGGATCCCTCCTGGAAGTAGCGGTCCGACGAGCCCTGCGAGCCGCCCATGGCTCCCATAGAGCCCATGCCGCGGTAGGACTTGTAGGAGCGACCCTGGAACAGCTCAACTTCTCCCGGAGCCTCCTCGGTACCGGCAAACATCGAACCCATCATTACGCAGTCAGCGCCGGCCACAATCGCCTTGGACATATCCCCGGAGTAGCGGATACCACCATCGGCGATAATCGGAACCCCGGTGCCTTCGAGGGCGCTGGCGACGTTATCAATAGCGGTGATCTGCGGTACACCCACACCGGCAACGATACGGGTGGTACAGATGGAACCCGGACCGATACCGACCTTGACGCCGTCGGCGCCGGCCTCGACCAGAGCCCTGGCGGCGGCACCGGTGGCGATATTTCCGCCGATGACCTGGACGTCGGGGTAGAGCTTCTTGACCCAGGCGACCCGATCCAGCACACCCTGCGAGTGGCCATGGGCGGTGTCGATCACCAGCACGTCAACGCCCGCGGCAACCAGCGCTGCCACCCGCTCGTCAGTGCCGGCGCCAACGCTCACGGCCGCGCCGCAGCGCAAACGCCCCTGATCATCCTTGCAGGCGTAGGGCTTGTCGGTCGCCTTCTGGATGTCCTTCACGGTGACCAGGCCACGCAGGTGAAAATCATCATCAACGACCAGCACCTTCTCGACCCGGTGCTTGTGAAACAGCTCGAGGATTTCGTTCGGCTCGGCCCCCTCCTTCACCGTCACCAGCTTCTCCTTGCCGGTCATGATGGTGGAGACCGGGGCATCGAAATGGGTCTCGAAACGCAGGTCGCGGTTGGTAACGATGCCGACCAGCCGGTCGCCGTCGACTACCGGCACACCGGAGATGTTATTGGCGCGGGTCAACTCCAGGACGTCCCGAATCGAGGTGTCCGGCGAGATCGTAATCGGGTCCTTGATGACACCGGTTTCGTATTTCTTGACCTTGCGAACCTCGCTGGCCTGCTGTTCCACAGTCATGTTTTTGTGAATGATGCCGACTCCGCCTTCCTGGGCAATAGCGATGGCCAGGCGGCCCTCGGTCACCGTATCCATGGCCGCGGAGACCAGTGGGATATTCAAGGTGATGTTGCGGGTCAGCTTGGTCCTCAAGTCCACATCCTTTGGAAGGATATTCGAGTGGGCCGGAATCAGTAAAACGTCGTCGAAGGTCAGAGCTTCCTGAGCAATGCGCATAGGTTCAATCCAGAAGCGTTGGCGATTGAATAAACATTCCATATTACTCTTTGACTGTGTCTTAGTAAACGGTAGCCACAATCCACCAATAGCATCTATGATGTTTGGTAGTCGTGGACAAGCCGTTTTGCCGCCCCCTGAAGCACATCGCCAGAGCGAACCTGGTGGTATTTCCAGATGGGAAGCGGTCGGCAATCCCGACGCCAGCCGGAAAAATCCGGTGACGAAAAATAAATATGACCCACAGAAATGAGGAGGATGTCCCCTATGAAAACGCTTGTTAGCCTCGCGGCTGCATCGCTACTGGTCACCGCCTGCGTGTCCTCACCTGCAGAAGAACCGATGGAACCGGCGACGGCGAAGGATGTCTCGGCCGCCGTAGAGGCCGCTGAAGCGGCTCGCAAGCAGGCAGCCTCAGTCGGCCATGAGTGGCGCGACACGGGCAAACTCATCGATAACGCCCGTTCCCTGATGGAAGAAGGCAAGTACGACGAAGCCATGGCGCTCGCGGAACAGGCCGAATCGCAGGGTGAACTCGCTTACAAGCAGTGGCAGATCGAGTCCAGCAGGTAATCGATCCGTAGCCTGGAACGTGTAGCGGGGCCCGCTTTGGCCGGCCCCGCCGCATTTTTGAAAGAAACCATCCGGATTCGTCCTGATCGCCCCGAACCAGGCCCTTCCCGAAGGGCGTGTGGGTTAGACTGTCGCCATGGCATACCAGCCCCAATCCCAATTCCCTCCCGACCGGGAGGTTTTCACCGTCTCGCGCCTCAATCGAGAGGTGCGCTCGCTGCTCGAGCTGAGCCTGCCGCTGATCTGGCTCGAGGGTGAACTGTCCAACCTGGCCCGGCCCGGCTCCGGGCACCTCTATTTTTCACTGAAGGACGAGAACGCCCAGGTGCGCTGCGCCATGTTCCGCACGCGCAATATGCACCTTCGTTTCCGTCCTGAAAATGGCACCCATGTACTGGTACGGGCGCGCGTGGGACTCTACGAAGCACGCGGCGAGTATCAACTAATCATCGAACACATGGAGGAGGCCGGTGACGGCGCCCTTCGCCGCCAGTTCGAAGCGCTCAAGGCCCGGCTGGCCCAGGAGGGACTGTTCGACGCATCGGCAAAACGGCCCCTGCCCGACCTGCCCCGGCAAATCGGCATCGTTACCTCCCCGACCGGGGCCGCTGTGCGCGATATCCTGACGGTTTTGCGGCGACGTTTCCCCGCCATTCCGGTCATCATCTACCCGGTACCGGTCCAGGGTGCCGGAGCGGGCCGGGAGATCGCCAGGATGCTCGCCAGGGCGGGTGAACGCAACGAATGCGATGTACTCATCGTCACCCGCGGCGGCGGCTCTCTGGAGGACCTCTGGGCCTTCAACGATGAGGTGCTGGCCCGAGCCATCCGTAATAGCCCGATCCCGGTCGTCAGTGCCGTAGGGCATGAAATCGACTTTACCATCGCCGACTTTGCGGCGGACCTGCGTGCCCCGACACCCTCTGCGGCGGCAGAGGTCGTCAGCCCCGATCGCATCGAATGGCTGGAGCGAGTGAGCACCAGAAAGGTCCGGCTGCGGCGCTGCATGGATTCACGGTTGCAGCAGAGTGGTCAGCGCCTGCACTGGCTGGAAAAGCGACTCAAGCATCCGGGACGCCGACTCATGGAGATTGCACAAAGGCTGGATGAGACGGAACAGCGGATGCGGCGCGCCCAGCGCGGGCATCTACGACACCTGGCGGCCCGCCTGGATCAGACCCGTGCTCATCTGGCCCGGGTGGCCCCGGTTCACCGACTGCAGCGCCTGGAAGCACATCGCTGCGAATTGGAAAGGCGCCTGCACGTGGCCACCGAACACCGCCGTGAACGCGCGGCACAGCGGCTGGCAGCCGCTGCCCGGGCACTGAATTCAGTGAGTCCGCTATCCACCCTGTCCCGTGGTTATGCCATTGTAAGCCGTGAAGACCACACCGTTGTCCACCGAACTACCGACGTCAGAACCGGTGACCGGATTATCGCCCGCCTGCATGAGGGGCGCCTGGTCTGCCGTGTGGAGGAGACCTATGACGACTAGCCGTATTATCCGGTTCATCTTGCTGACCCTCATGGCCGCACCACTGGCGGCAGTGGCCCTGCCCCGTGCCGATCTGGTTCCCGGGGGGGTCGCGGTCATCCCGCTGGCTTCCAGCGATAGCGGAAAGCCGGAAGTCACCTACAAGGATCGTAAGGTGATGGTGGTGCCCGATAACGGCCGCTGGACGGCAGTGATCGGCATCGGTCTCTCGGCCAAACCGGGACGACATGTCGTCACGATCAAGCGTGACGGCGCTACCGCGACCGTCGGCTTTCGCGTACGCGACAAACAGTATGAATCGCAGTACATCACGCTAAAGAACAAACGTCAGGTCAACCCCTACAAGGACGACCTGAAGCGCATTCGCGATGAACAGACCCGCTCCCGTAAGGCGTTTGCCACCTGGACCGAGCAGGAAGTGGCAACAAGCCGGTTCCTACTGCCTGTCGACGGTGTCGTCACGGGCACCTTCGGCAAGCGCCGCTTCTTCAACAAACAGCCGCGTCGGCCCCACAGCGGGCTCGATCTCGCGGCCCCGACCGGTACGCCCGTCCAGTCACCCGCGGCCGGCCGGGTGGTCGAAGTCGGGGACTATTTCTTCAACGGCAAGGTGGTATTCATCGACCACGGGCAGGGGCTGATCACGATGTTCTGCCACATGGATAGCATCGATGTGGCAGTGAACGACATCCTGGAGCCGGGACAGATCGTGGGCGAGGTCGGGGCGACCGGCCGCGTGACCGGGCCGCATCTGCACTGGACGGTGAGCCTGAACGACGCCCGCGTCGATCCGGCCCTGTTTCTTTCGGGTGACAGCGTGGCGTCACTGGACGGGATCTGAGCCGCTCAATCGCTTTCCCGTTCGATCCCGCAGCAAGGTGCAGCACTTTCACTCGCCTCCAGAATGGCGCCGGTCACCGGGTTGGGACGGAAGGTGGTGCAACCTTTGAGGTCGAGGTCATGGGCGCGCCGGTAGATCTCCTTGAACCGCTCGAAGGGGAAGTCCTGCGGCACGTTGATGGTCTTCGAGATGGCACTATCGACGTAGGGCTGCAGAGCGGCCTGCATGGCCAGGTGCGCCTCGGGATTGACCTCATCCACCTGAATGAACGCAGGGGAAAGAGGGGCGTCACCATGCTGCTCTTTCCAGATACGCCAGGCATAATCGGTGACCGCGTGGGTCGAGCGACGGCCGTTACGCTCCAGCACATGTCGCTGAAACCAGTAACGAAATACCGGTTCAAGACCCGAGGAGACGTTGTCCGCCAGCAGACTGATGGTGCCAGTCGGGGCGATGGCGGTGAGATGGCTGTTACGGATACCGTAGCGGGCAATCTCCGCACGAATATCCGGCGGCAGAGCGCCGATAAACTCACCTGCCAGATACCTGTCACGTTCGAACGAGGGGAACACGCCCTTCTCCTTCGCCAGTCCAACAGAGGTGCGATAGGCCGAATGGCAGACGGTAGCCATGGCCGATTCGGCAAGCTGCCGGGCCCCTTCCGAGTCGTACCTGAGGCCCAACATGATCAGCGTATCGGCCAGACCGGTAATCCCCAGACCGATGCGACGACTGCCGCGAACCTGTTCGGCCTGGGCCGCCAGCGGAAAGCGTGAAGTTTCGATGACGTTGTCCAGCAACCGCACCGCCACGCCGGTGGTCTGACCGATACCCTCCAGATCCAGATGTGCCGTAGGCCGGAACGGGTCGCGAACGAACCGGGTGAGGTTGATCGAACCCAGATCGCAGGCGCCATAGGGCGGTAACGGGATCTCTCCACAGGGGTTGGTGGCAGTGATCCGCTCGCGGTACCAGAGATTGTTGGTACGGTTCACCCGATCCACAAACAGCACGCCCGGCTCGGCGTTATCGAAGGTGGCGCGCATGATCCGATTCCAGAGCTGGCGGGCAGAAACACGCCGGAGAACCCGGCAGGGAACCGGTTGGTCATAACCCGGCCACTCACGCTCCAGCAGATCGCCGGCCGCCTCGTCCAGCGCCTCGGCCGGAAACAGCAGCGGCCATTCGAGATCCGCCTGTACCGCTTCCATGAAGGCGTCGGAGACCTGAATGGAAAGGTTGAAACGGGTCAGTTCGCCGCTTCTGCGTTTGGCATCAATGAATTCTTCGATATCGGGATGGTCAATGCGCAGCGTTGCCATCATGGCGCCGCGCCGGGCCCCGGTGGAGAGGATGGTCGCGCACATGCTGTCCCAGATGCGCATAAAGGAAACCGGGCCCGAGGCGATGGTGCCACTGTGATGGGCGGGGGTACCGCGCGGCCGCAGGGTGGAAAAGTCGTAGCCGACACCGCCTCCCTGCTGCATGGTGAGGGCCCCTTCCTTGAGCGCCTCGAAGATCCCGTCCATCGAATCCTCGATGATACCCATGACAAAGCAGTTGAAGAGGGTCACCTGCTTTTGTGTTCCGGTGCCCGCGAGAATTCGCCCACCGGGCAGAAACCGGAAATCCTCGAGGATGCCGTAGAAGCGCTCCTCCCATTTCAGAGGTTCCACTTCCGAGGCCGACAGCGAGCGTGCGACACGTCTCCAGGTATCGGCAATGGAAGCCTCACCCGGCTGGCGGTACTTGGAGTCCCAGATCGTACGGCCGATATCCGTGGCGAAGAAATCGCGTTCCATACCCGCATCCTAGGCCCGCAACTAGCAACTCGCCACTAGCCACTGTCCCTATCGACGCTTGCTCTTTTTCTCTTTCTTTTTCACGTGCTGCATCAAGCGCCGCTTACGACCTTTCTGACGCTCGGTCAGCTCATTCTTGCGACCGGCATAGGGGTTGTCGCCGGAGCGGTATTCAATGCGTACCGGGGTGCCGTGGAGCTTCAACTGCTCCCGGAAAAACTTTTCCAGGTAGCGGCTATAGCTACCGGGTACCGAATCGGTACGGCTACCGTGAATGATGATGGTCGGCGGATTGCGCCCCCCCTGATGGGCATAGCGCAACTTGATACGGGAACCCTGAACCAGTGGAGGCTGGTGGTTTGCAACGGCGGTCTCCAGCAGCTTGGTCAGCTTCGGAGTGGGGATGTCGCTGTTCGCGGCCCGATAGGCGCGGTTGACCGAGCCGAACAGATTGCCGACCCCGGTGCCGTGCAGGGCCGAGATATAGTGCAGCGGCGCGAAGTCGAGAAACGGCAGTTTCCTGTCGATATCACGGCGTACCTTCTCCTTCTGGTACTGGTCCAGACCGTCCCATTTGTTGACGGCCACCACCAGCGCCCGTCCAGAATCCAGGGCGAAGCCGAGCAGGTGCGCATCCTGTTCGGTAATTCCGTCGCGCGCGTCCAGCACCATGATCACCACGTGGGCGTCGGAAATGGCCTGAAGGGTCTTGATGATACTGAACTTCTCGATCGCCTCCCTGACCCGACCGCGACGACGCACTCCGGCCGTATCAATCAAAAGATAGGGCTGGCCGTCACGTGCAAAGGGAACTCGAATGCTGTCGCGGGTGGTACCGGGCATGTCGAACACGATCACCCGCTCCTCACCCATGATGCGGTTGACCAGCGTCGACTTGCCTACATTGGGCCGACCGATGATCGCGACACGGATCCCCTCCTCCGCGTCGGCCTCACCTTCCTCCGGTGTCGGAAATGTCTCCAGAACCCGGTTCATCATCGATCGTACACCGCGACCGTGAGCCGCCGCGATCTGATACGGCTCCCCTATCCCGAGCGCGTGGAAGTCGCTGGCAGCCACATCCGGGTCGATGCCATCGACCTTGTTGACAGCCAGGTAGACCGGCTTGCCACACTGACGCAGAAAGTCGGCGATCACCTGATCCGCGGCATTAAGACCGGCGCGACCGTCGACCAGGAAGACAACGGCATCGGACTCGTCGATGGCGAGTCGCGCCTGACGAGCCATAATGCTGTCGATCCCCTCCTTTTCTCCGGAGAGACCACCCGTATCCACGACCAGGTAGGGGCGTTCGCCCAATTGCCCGGTACCGTATTTACGGTCACGGGTGAGGCCGGGGAAATCCGCCACAAGGGCGTCGCGGGAACGCGTCAGACAATTGAACAGGGTGGATTTGCCCACATTGGGGCGACCCACCAAAGCTATCACCGGTTTCATGTTTCCAACTCGAAATCTTCACCGCAAAGGAGCGCACGAAAGTCAGAGGTGTTTCGCGCCCGCCGCAATCCGCTACCGATCGCGACTGCACCTCCACAGGCCACAATAATTTCCGACGCCACCGGCGTCTTTGTGGTGAATTGATGAAACATCCGCGTAGCTAGTTCGGTTGGACGCGGAAGGCGGCCAACCGACCGTCGGCATCGATCACAAAGACCTGATCGCCATCGACGACAGGAGCCGCCAGGACCGGAGCGCTGCCGACCTTGTCACGCGCCACAATGCTCCCGTCTGCCTGCGACAGCCAATGCAGATAGCCGTCCAGGTCACCGACTACCAGAAAGTCGCCTTGCGGAACCGGTGCGGTCAGACGTCGCGCATGGAGCTTGTCACTGCGCCAGAGCGTGCCGCCGTTATAGCGCGCCAGGGCCCAGACATCGCTGCTGTCATCGATCACCAGAACTGCTTCACGGGTCACCCCGACCGCTTTGTGGGAGGGAATATCCCGCGTCCACAGCAGCTGTCCGTTGCGAAGCGCCACAGTGGCTATGCGCCCCTGATAGGCCGCCACATGGGCAACGCCTTCGCGGATCACCGGAGCGGCATCAACATCCACCATGCGCTCCAGCTCAGTGCGGCCGCGGGGCACGGATACCGTAGCCCCCCAAACCGGAGTGCCGGTTTGCACGTTCACTGCCACCAGGCGTCCATTGGCGAAACCGGCCACGGCATGCCCGTCAAAAAAGGCCGGGGCTCCCACACCACGCAGGCTTAGCGTCGGTACCGGCTGGTTATAGCTCCAGCGCTGCTCGCCGCTGGCGGCGTCGAGGCCGAAAAGATTCCCGTCGACGGTGCGCACCAGGATGATATCGTCCCTTCGAACCGGAGGCGCCAGAACTTCGCTACTGACATCGGCCCGCCAGAGGCGGCTGCCATCCGTCTTCGAGACGGCGAATACCTCGGCATCACCACCCAGGAGAATCCTGTCGCCACCGTCACCGGGGCCACCGCTCAGTCCTGCTTCGAGCGAGGTTGTCCACAAGCGCTTGCCGCTGTCGCGCTCAAAGGCACTGACCCGCCCCTCGACATCGGCTGTGTAGATGGCATCGTCGGCGACCAGCGGACCCATTTCCAGATAGTGATCGCCAACCCCGCCCCCTGCGTCCGCAGACCAGAGTTCTTGCAATTCGAGTCTGGCTTCGAAGTCGGTCAGCTCCGCCGGCGATTCTGTCACCGGCAGCCCACCACCGCTACTGCAACCGGTAGCGACCCAAGCGGTTAGCATCAGCCCAAGAATACGCTTCACTCTTCAGCATCCTTCGTATCGGCCAGATTCTGGAGCTTCATGCTGACCACCTGTTGCTTGCCCGGGGCCTGATAGGCGGCCAGGGCATCGCTGTAAGCCGTGCGGGCGGCCTCACGGTTCCCCTGCTCCAGGTAGATATCGCCGCGCAGTTCATCGAAAGCCGCCCGATAACTGGCGCCACCCTGCTCAGCCAACGAAAGCGCCGTTTCCATATCACCCCTGCTCAACAGAACATGCCCGAGCCGCAGCCGCGCCAGCTCCTCGAGCTCCGGCTGTGAGGTGCTACCCATCACACGCCGCAGGTGGGCTTCCGCCTGCTCCAGGTCGTCCTCTTCAACGGCGATGCGCGCCATGGCCAGCGAAGCGAAATCCGCGTAGCTCGTGGAGGGATATTCCCCAACGATGGAACGACCAATCTCCATCGCCTGCTGGGGCTGTGTATCCAGCGCATTCATCATCTGTTCATACTGGACGGATGCCGCCTCAGCGCGGCCGGCCTGATTCGCACTCCAGGTCCGCCAACCGAAAACGGCCAGCAGGACGAGTGCCAACGCAATCAGCACCAGACGACCGTTTTCCTTCCACCAGCGCCGTAGCGCTTCGATCTGCTCTTCTTCTGTGCTGTAGACTTCCATTCGCTACTCCTCTAAACCCTGCTAGGGATGTTCCACCGTATCTTTCGACAGAAACTCCTCGATCTCATCGAGGGCAAGCGTTTTCTGCTCTGCGTCTTCACGCAAGAACTTGACCGTAATCGTGCCGTTTGCGGCCTCCTCTTCCCCGACGACCAGCGCCAGCCGGGCACCACTCTTGTCGGCTTTTTTGAACTGGCTCTTGAAACTGCCGCCGCCACAGTGCATCTCCAGACGCAGGGCCCCAACCGCACTACGCAGCCGCTCCGAGATGCCCAACGCCATTCGGGCCTCGACACCAGCGGCGACCACCAGATAGGCATGCGGCCGGTACCGATCCAGCGAAACCTCGACCTCGTCCAGCAGGGCGACCAGCCGTTCGATACCCATGGCGTAACCGACGGCTGGCGTCGGTTTGCCGCCCAGCTGTTCCACCAGTCCATCGAAACGTCCTCCGGCACATACCGTCCCCTGGGCCCCCAGTCTGTCGGTCACCCACTCGAACACGGTCTTGCCGTAGTAGTCCAGCCCCCGGACCAGACAGGGGTTGATCTCATACTCGATACCTACCTGGTCCAGAATCGCGAGCAACTCATCGAAGTGAATGCGCGACTCCTCGTCCAGATGCTCGGTAAGCTTGGGTGCCGCAGCAATGACCTCCGCCATGTCGGGATTTTTGCTATCGAGGATTCGTAGCGGATTGCTCTCCAGGCGGCGCCGGCTATCTTCGTCCAGGGCGTTGATGTTTTGCTCGAGATAGACCACCAGGCGTTCACGATAGGCTGCGCGAGCCTCACTGCTGCCCAGTGAATTCACCTGTAGTTTGACCGCATCCGCCAGGCCTAATTCCTTCCATAAGCGTGCGGTCATCAGGATCAGTTCGGCATCGACATCCGGCCCGGTCAGACCAAACACCTCCACCCCAACCTGCTGGAACTGACGATAGCGCCCCTTCTGGGGCCGCTCGTGACGAAACATCGGTCCTTTGTACCAGAGCTTCTGCGTCTGATTGTGCAGCAGCCCGTTCTGGATGGCAGCGCGCACACACCCCGCGGTTCCCTCCGGTCGCAAGGTCAGACTGTCGCCGTTGCGATCCTCGAAGGTATACATCTCCTTCTCGACGATGTCGGTTACCGCACCGATGGAGCGTTTGAATAGTTCCGTTTTCTCGACGATAGGCATGCGGATCTCGCTGTACCCGTAGCGGGCCAGCAGCTGATAGATCGTCTCCTCGAGAAACTGCCAACGCGGCGTCTCGTCCGGCAGGATGTCGTTCATCCCCCGGATCGCCTGAATGTTCTTACCCAACTGAACTCCCCTAAAAAATCAATTCACCGCAAAGGCGCCAAGGTCGCAAAGAAACGCGGGATCAAAGAAAGAGAATCCTTTGCGCTCTTTGCGTCTTTACGGTTAGCCCTCTTCTTCACGCCGGCGTTCGATTTCGGCGCGAATATTGCTTTCGAGCTCGTCCACCAGAGTCTTGTTATCCACTTTGTGGTCCGGCTTCCCCCCCACATAGAGCAGGTTGGGCTCACCGCCGACGATACCCAGATTGGCCTCGCGGGCCTCACCGGGCCCATTGACGACACAGCCTATCACTGCCACATCCAGCGGCTCCAGAATGTCTTCCAGACGCGCCTCCAGTTCATTGACGGTGCTGATGACGTCAAAGTTCTGCCGTGAACAGGAGGGACAGGCAATAAGGTTAATGCCCTTGCTGCGCAGGTGCAGGCTCTTCAGCATGTCGAAGCCGACCTTGATCTCCTCCACCGGATCCGCCGCGAGGGAGACCCGCAGGGTGTCGCCAATCCCTTCCGAAAGCAGCATTCCCATGCCGATGGCCGATTTTACGGTGCCGGAGCGCAGCCCCCCCGCCTCGGTAATCCCCAGGTGCAGGGGCTGCTCGATTTGTGCGGCCAGTTTGCGGTAGGCCTCCACCGTCATGAAGATCTCGGAAGCCTTGAGGCTGACCTTGAAATCGGGAAAGTCCAGTCGGTCGAGAATATCGATGTGCTTGAGCGCCGATTCAACCAAGGCATCGGCGGTTGGCTCGCCGTATTTCTTCTGCAGGTCCTTCTCCAACGAGCCGGCATTCACGCCGATGCGGATGGGGACCTGCGTATCGCGCGCCGCCTCCACCAGCGATCTCACGCGATCTTCGCGGCCGATATTGCCCGGATTGATGCGCAGGCAGTCGACGCCCAGCTCCAGCACACGAAGCGCGATGCGGTAGTCGAAATGAATATCTGCAATCAGCGGCACATTCACCTGCCGGCGAATCTTTCCGAACGCCTCCGCGGCATCCATCGTCGGCACCGACACGCGCACGAGATCCGCCCCCACCGCTTCCAGCGCCTTCACCTGAGCCACCGTGGCGGCTACGTCGTGGGTATCGGTGTTGGTCATGCTCTGGACTGAAATCGGCGCATCACCACCGACGGGCACCGAACCCACGTGAATCTGCCGGGTCTTGCGGCGTTGAATGGGAGTAAAGGTCATCGCTCAGTTCTCCCCGTTCTGGTCGTCCGACGCACCGATGCTGAAGCGGGCGACATCCCTTCGTACATAGGGGGTGGGATCGAACCGCTCCCCCTGGTAGTGAACCGTGACACCAGGCGCATAGCCCAGTATTACCCGGAACGGCGGCTTGTCAGTAAAACGGAGTGTACGACCCGCCTTGATAACCCTGGATACCAGTTGCTGACCGTCAGCATTGGTCACCTGTGTCCAGCTGTCCGCCTCGAACTCCAGACGGAGGCCGGTTGCGGTGGTGGTCGGTTCCGGTTCCGGTTGTGATACGGCTTCGACCTCCGCCGCCTGCGATTGCGTTTCCGGTACCGAGTCCAGCGTATTCGGTGCCACCAACGTCGGCTCCCCGGACGCGGACGCTTCCGACTCGGTGAACACGGGCGATTGGGAATCGCCTTCGGCAGCGGGCTCAGGCCTTTCGGAGCTTTGCGCCTGCTGCTGCGAAGCCAGTGACTCCGGAGCACTCGGTGTGGTTTCGGGGGCCACCGTGGCGACTTCCGGCTCGGTTACCGGCTCTTCGTGGGCAGGCTGTTGGGACAGCCACCAGACCACAAGGAGTGCACCCAGGCCGATAAAGATCAACCAGGTGACCATGCGAACCGGAAGATCACGGCTCGAAACCTGGCTTTTCCTGACTCTCGACACGATCTCCTGCGGAGGTCCTTCCAGGTTCTGTTCATAGGCCCGGACAATCTCGTCCGCCGGCAGACCAAGCCTCCGTGCATAGCTCCGGAGATAGCCGATCACGAACGCAGGAGGAGGCATCGAGCTGTCATCATCCTCTTCAAGCGCGGCGACCATCCGGGTCTGCAGCCGCAACTCCGACGCCACGCTCTCACGGGAGAGGCTCTGGGCCTCACGCGCCTCACGCAGACGGCGACCCGGCCCTTCATTCTGCTGCTCCGAGGTTCGCTGATCCTCGACGGTATCATTCACAATTTCATTCTCAGACTCGCTCATTATTGCTCCGACTCCTGGAGAAGACGTGCCTGTCTGGAATCGGGAAACCGATTCTTCAGATGCATTTCGTAGCTGGAGAGGGCATCCCGGTCACCCAACTCCCTCTCGATCCTGATGCCCAGCCACAGCGACTGGGGGGTATGTCGCGCCACGTCGCGATAGCGCTGAAGATAGGCGCGTGCAGACAGGTAGTTACCCTTCTGGTAACTGAGATCGGCCATTCCGAACAGTGATTTGTGCATTCTCGGATTCTGCGAAAGGGCCTTGCGCAGATAGGTTTCAGCCTCCTGCAGGTTCCCCTGGCGGGTCTTGCATAGCCCCAGATTTTCATGCACCGCAGGACGCTGTGGATAAACGGGATCATCCAGTACTTCCAGGAAGAGCCCTTCGCCCTCCTCATACTGACCCGAACTGCACAGAAACGCCCCGAAGTTATTCAGCAGCGACGAATCATCCGGCAGGGCGCGAATGGCTCGGCGAAAATGCACCTCGGCGTCTTCGGGCCGATCCAGCCGCTGATAGAGAATCGCCAGATAGTGGTTTGCCCCACCATGTCTCTGGTCGAAAGAAAGGGCGCGCTGGAGCTTTTCCATTGCGCGCTCGTTATTGCCCTGCTGCATGTAACGCAATCCCATCTGCGCGTTCACTTCAGCACTTTTCTCAGCGTGCTGTGTCGGTGTACCGGCACAGCCCGCCAGCGCGAGGCCTGCTCCCAGGATCAGGATGGCGGCGACTCGTCTCATGGACCGACTTCTCCTCGAAAGATGATATGGCGTTCACTGCGGCGGGTCCGGTCCAGAACCTTTCCCACCAGCTGACCGCACGCGGCATCGATATCTTCGCCGCGCGTCTTGCGTGTCACCGTGATGATACCCGCCGCCATGATGATGTCGCGGAACCGATCGATACTTTCCTGGCTCGAGCAGCGATAGGGGGCCCCCGGGAAAGCGTTAAAAGGAATCAGGTTCAGCTTGGCCGGCACCGTGCGCAGCAGCCGCACCAGCTTGCGGGCATGCTCGGGAGAATCATTCACGCCCTCCAGCATGACATACTCGAAGGTGACGCGCCGGTGAGGCTTCCCTTCCACATAGTGCCGGCAGGCGGCCATCAGCTGCGCTATCGGGTATTTGCGATTGATGGGCACCAGCTCATCACGCAAGGCATCCTCCGGAGCATGCAGGGAAACGGCGAGGCTGACGTCACTGACCTCCCGCAGCCGTTCAATCCGCGGCACCACACCGGCCGTGCTGAGAGTGATGCGCCGCTTGGAAACCCCGAAGGCGAGGTCGTCCTGCATCAGTTCCATTGATGCCACCACCTCGTCAAAGTTCATCAACGGTTCGCCCATGCCCATCAAAACGATATTGGTCAGCACCCGCTCACCCTTGTTTTCGGGCAGGCCCAATGCGCGGGCTGCAACCACCACCTGCCCGATGATCTCGGCAGCGCTGAGATTGCGGTTGAAACCCTGGCGGGCCGTCGAACAGAAGCTGCAGGCGAGAGTGCAGCCCACCTGCGATGAAACGCAAAGCGTGCCGCGGTCCCCTTCGGGGATAAAGACCATCTCGACATGATTATCATCTTCCAGACGCAGCACCCATTTCCGGGTGCCGTCACGGGAGGGTTGGTCCAAACTGATTTCAGGCAAACGGATCCCGGCCCGCTCCGCCAGCCGGGTGCGCAATGCCTTGCCCAGGTTGCTCATATGGTCGAAATGATCCACCCCCTGGTGGTAGATCCATTTCATTACCTGAGAAGCGCGGAAGGCCTTCTCCCCCATTTCGGTGAAGAAGGCCTCCAGCTCTCGTCGGGGCATCCCGACGAGGTTCTGCTTTTTGTCACGGCTATCTGCCATAACCCTCCGCCTCACGAAGGGAATCGACCTCACGCTCTCAACGACTGCGCGGGCAGATTTCCTCGGGCTTGAAAAAGAATTCGATTTCCTGTTTGGCTGTCTCCGGGGCGTCGGACCCATGCACTGCATTGGTACCAATGCTGGAGGCGAAATCGGCCCGGATGGTGCCCGGTGCGGCTTCCTTGGGGTTTGTGGCACCCATGACTTCGCGGTTTTTGGCTATGGCATTTTCACCTTCGAGCACCTGCACCATCACCGGACCGGACATCATGAATTCCACCAGATCCTTGAAGAACGGGCGCTCCTTGTGGACTGCATAAAAGCCTTCGGCCTGCTCCCGGCTCAGCTGCAGCATCCTGGCGGCCACGATGCTCAGGCCTGCCTTTTCGAAACGGCTGTAGATATCACCGATAACGTTCTTGGCTACCGCATCCGGCTTGATGATGGAAAGAGTGCGCTCAACTGCCATATGGAAAAAACCCCGTCATTTTATTTGTGACCCCAGCGGCGGGAAAGTTTCCTTCCTGTCCCCGAATACGCTAAACCCGCGATTATACGCGGGCTTAGGGGGGCGTTCCAGCACAGATCTTCAACCACGGGGAACACGGGGAGCACGGGGAACTGCAAGTGCCAAATGCATTCTCCCCGTGTCCCCCGTGCTCCCCGTGGTTCTTTCGTCAGTCCCGTTCGTCAATCCACGCCATCTGGATGGCCTCGAGGATTCCCTCGCTTGAGCTTTCCGGGTCGTCCTCGAACTCGTCGATGCCGCATACCCACTGGTGCAGATCGGTAAACCGTACGTATTGGGGGTCGACATCCGGATGGGCCTCATCCAGCTCAATGGCGATATCCTGCACGTCCGTCCATCTCAAGCCCATTTTCTCGACTCCTGTTGTTTTTACCACGGGGAGCACGGGGGACACGGGGATTTTCTTTGCTGGGGCTCTCGTGCTTTCCGGACTTGGTGCGGAATACAGGGAAGCCGCATTTATCTGAACTGCAGTTCCCCGTGAGCCCCGTGTCCCCCGTGGTTTCCGGCTGTTCGGTTCAGTTGCTTTCCGAAACCATGTTGATCGTGTATTTCGGGATCTCCACAGTCAGGTCTTCCTCGCCCACGACCGCCTGACAGGAGAGACGGGACTCCGGTTCGAGACCCCAGGCTTTATCGAGCATGTCTTCTTCAGTTTCCTCCGCTTCGTTCAGCGAGTCGAAACCCTCGCGAACGACGATGTGGCAGGTAGTACAGGCGCAGGACTTCTCACACGCATGCTCGATCTCGATACCATTGGCCAGGGCCGCCTCGATCAGCACGGTACCGGGCTCGGCTTCGAAAACCGCTCCCTCGGGGCAGAGTTCTTCATGGGGTAAAACGATGATCTGGGGCATTCTTAAACTCCTACTAAGGATCTCACCGCAAAGACGCAAAGGACACCAAGACCCGCGGACAAAGCATCGAGAAACAGAGGTGCTGCCGTAGGAGGAGCGGCACAACCCCATGCGGGGCATTAACCCGCGCCGCAATTCCCGTGCCTGAGGCCGGGCTCCTAACTCGCGATTGAGGCGCTCGAGGGGCAGTGCACGCCCGCTCTGTATACTTTATGGCTTTCCTTTGCGCTCTTTGCGCCTTTGCGGTTAAGAAAATAAACGGCTCTACTTTTCAAATTCGTCCACGCTCTGACCGGACAGCGCCTCCTGGATTGAGGCATTCATCCGGCGGGCGGCGAACTCCGCGGAAAGTCGGTTAAGCTCGTCGGTACGGCGTTTGAGCAGAGAGTAGTCGTTCTCGCCGATGGCCTCCCGGACGATACCCATGCTCCGCTCCAGCGCCTCGCGCTCCTCGCTGGAGAGCAGGCGATCCCCGTCCACTTCGAGCGCATGCTCCAGCGCCTCGAGAATGCGCTCGGCCTCCACCTGCTGTTCACGCAGATTACGGGCATCCATGTCCTCACGGGCATGGTCCATGGAATCCCGCAACATCTCCTCGATTTCCGAGTCGGTCAGGCCGTAGGACGGCTTCACCTGTATGCTCGATTCCAATCCGGTGGTCTGCTCCCGGGCCGTAACCGACAGCAGACCGTCGGCATCCACCTGGAAGGTGACGCGAATACGGGCCGCTCCCGCCGCCAGAGGAGGTATCCCCCGCAACTCAAAGCGAGCCAGGGAGCGACAGTCGGAAACCAGTTCGCGCTCCCCCTGCACCACGTGAACCGCCATGGCGGTCTGACCATCCTTGTAGGTGGTAAAGTCCTGGGCGCGGGCCACGGGAATCGTGGTGTTCCGGGGGATAACCTTCTCCACCAGACCGCCCATGGTTTCCAGGCCCAGAGACAGCGGCGTGACGTCGAGCAACAGCATTTCGTCATCCGGCTTGTTGCCGGCAAGCACATCCGCCTGCATGGCGGCCCCGATCGCGACGACCCGGTCCGGGTCGATGTCTACCAGGGGCTCGGTATTGAAAAATTCCCCGACCTTTTCACGCACACGCGGCACACGGGTGGAGCCGCCGACCATGACCACATCCTTGATCTCTTCGGGCCCGACACCCGCATCCCGCAGTGCGCGACGGCATGGGGCCAGGGTTTTCCGGACCAGCGGGTCGATAATCCTGTTGAACTGCTTGCGGTCCAGTTGGCCTTCCCAGTGGGTGCCATCCGCAAGCTCCAGCCGGATCTCGGCCGTTTCGCTCTGGGTAAGCGCCTCCTTGGCGGCGCATGCGTCGCGCATCAGGCGGCGCAACTGCTTGTGATCGGCATCATCGGCAATGCCGGCCTGCTGCATGATCCATTCCGCCACCAGCCGATCCATGTCGTCGCCGCCCAGGGCGGAGTCGCCGGCAGTGGCCAGCACCTCGAAACCCCCCTTGTTGAGCCGCAAAATGGAGATATCGAAGGTACCGCCGCCCAGGTCATAGACGCCGATAACCCCTTCCGAACCGCGATCCAGACCATACGCGACCGCCGCGGCAGTCGGCTCACTCAGCAGTCGCAGCACATTGAGCCCCGCCAACTTGGCGGCGTCCTTGGAGGCCTGACGCTGGGCGTCATCAAAGTAGGCGGGCACGGTAATCACCACCCCGGTCAACTCGCCGCCCAGGGATTTTTCCGCCCGTTCTCGTAGCGCCTTGAGGATCTCCGCAGAGACCTCCACCGGACTGACATCACCGCCGGCGGTTCGCAGACGCGGCATGGCAGAGGCTTCACTCTCCACGAACTCATAGGGCAAGCGTGAGCCCAGGCTCTTCACATCCGCGACACCGCGCCCCATGAAGCGCTTGACGGAAGCTACGGTATTGAGCGGATCAAGCGCGGCCTGTCCCTTGGCGGCCTCTCCCACTACGGTTTCGCCGCCCTCCAGGTAGCGCACGACGGACGGCAATAGATGATTGCCCTGTTCATCCGGCAGGGTTTCGGCCATGCCAGAACGTACGGTCGCCACCAGGGAATTGGTGGTGCCCAGATCGATACCTGCCGCCAACCGGTGTTGGTGAGGGGCATCGGATTGTCCGGGTTCACTGATCTGCAGTAGTGCCATATGTACTCGGTCGGTTCAGAGCTCGTGGGTCAGCGCCTCTTCAAGCTCCTCGGTCTCGCTGAGAAGCCGGCGCATGAACTGGAGTTTGCGGACAGAATCCTTGGCCCGCTCAAGGACATCGCCTTCACCATGGCCAAGGGCGATGCCGAGGTCTTCGACCAAGGCGCGCTCCCTATGTTCGATATCGCTACGAATGCGATCCAGCGTGTCAAACGGCTCTTCACTGCCGCGGACCCCTTCCAGCGACTCCCGCAATTCCATCTGCTCCATAAGAAAGCCCGGGTCCATCGACGTATCGGTCTCATCGATAGGGGCGCCCCGCAGCTCGAGCAGATATCGCGCCCGGGCCATGGGGTCCTTCAAGGTTCGATAGGCCTCATTCACATGAGCGGCCTGCTGTACCGCCAGGCGCCGCTCCTGTTCAGCGGCATTGGCGAAACGATCCGGATGCGTCGTGCGCTGCAACTCCCGATAGCGAAGTGCCAGCGCCTCGGTATCCACCTGAAAATCCACGGGCAGGTCGAACAGCTCGAAGAAGTTTTGAGAGAGGTTCGTCTGCATTGGTGTCAGCGTCAGATGTTGAAGCTTTCGCCACAGCCGCAGGCGTCCTTCACGTTCGGGTTATTGAACTGAAACCCTTCGTTCAGCCCCTCTCTGGCGAAATCGAGCTCGGTGCCGTCGAGATAGACAAGACTTTTCTTGTCGACGATCACCTTCACCCCATACCCTTCGAAGATCTCATCGTCATCGTCGATCACATCGGCGAATTCGATCACATAGGCCATGCCCGAGCAGCCGGAGGTTTTCACCCCCAGCCTCAGGCCAACGCCCTTGCCGCGATTTGCGAGGAATGTCTTGACCCGCTCCGCCGCGGCCTCGGTCATGGTAATTGCCATCTCTATAGCCTCTTAAGCGCTGTTGGCTTCGGTACCGGCCGAGGCATCCGCTCCGGACTTTTCACCGCGCTTCGACTTGTAGTCGTCGATCGCCGCCCGAATCGCATCCTCGGCCAGAACCGAACAGTGAATTTTCACCGGTGGCAGGGCCAACTCTTCAGCAATGTCCTTGTTTTTGATGGTCAGGGCGTCCGCCAGGGATTTACCCTTTACCCATTCGGTCACAAGGGAGCTGGAAGCGATGGCCGAACCGCAGCCGTAAGTCTTGAAACAGGCATCTTCGATCACGCCTTCGTCATTCACCTTGATCTGCAGACGCATGACATCGCCGCAAGCGGGTGCGCCTACCATTCCGGTGCCCACTTCGCTCTCGTCTTTTTCGAATGAACCCACGTTGCGCGGATTCTCGTAATGGTCAATTACCTTGTCGCTATATGCCATCGTCTGTACCTCTCTGCTGAGGGCCGGTTATGGTAAATCAATGAGCACTCCACTGCACCGAATCGAGATCAATGCCTTCCTTGTACATTTCCCACAACGGTGACAGAGCGCGTAATTTGGCGATCTTGCCGTGAATCATTTCGATAGCCCGATCGATTTCGGCCTCCGTGGTGAAGCGGCCGAAACTGAACCGGAGAGAGCTGTGCGCCAGTTCATCGGAGCGTCCCAGTGCGCGCAGCACGTAGGACGGTTCAAGACTGGACGAGGTGCAGGCCGAACCACTGGAGACTGCCAGGTCCGACAGCGCCATCATCAACGATTCGCCTTCCACATAGGCGAAACTGATGTTCAGGTTATGGGGGACCCGATGCTCCAGGTCACCGTTGACAAAGACCTCTTCGATGTCCTCGATGCCCTTGAGCAGCCGATCGCGGAGTGCACGAATTCGTTCGTTTTCACTCGCCATCTCCTCGCGAGCCAGGCGGAACGCCTCACCCATACCGACAATCTGGTGGGTGGGTAGTGTCCCGGAACGCATGCCCCGTTCATGACCGCCACCGTGCATCTGCGCCTCGAGGCGCACGCGTGGTTTGCGACGC
The DNA here is from genome assembly GCF_900102855.1 of Thiohalomonas denitrificans. Lineage (NCBI taxonomy): Bacteria > Pseudomonadati > Pseudomonadota > Gammaproteobacteria > Thiohalomonadales > Thiohalomonadaceae > Thiohalomonas > Thiohalomonas denitrificans. Next base: position 187,788 of record NZ_FMWD01000003.1, on the reverse strand, counting down.
ACGTAGAGCGCACCCATCCCCTTGGGACCGTAAATCTTGTGGGCCGAGAAGGACATCAGATCGACCTTCATGTTCTTCAGATCGATAGGCACCTTACCGGCGCTCTGGGCGGCATCGACGTGGAACAGGATCTTCCGCTCCCGCATCAACTCACCAATGGCGGCGATGTCCTGGATGACACCAATCTCGTTATTTACGTGCATGATCGAGACCAGAATGGTGTCTTCCCGGATCGCCTCTTCGAGGCTCTTCAGCGAGATCAGGCCGTTCGGCTCGGGATCCAGGTAAGTGACCTCAAAACCTTCCCGTTCGAGCTGACGGCAGGTGTCCAGCACCGCCTTGTGCTCGGTCTTGGAGGTGATGATGTGCTTGCCCTTTTTGGCATAAAAATGGGCAGCGCCCTTCAGCGCCAGGTTATCGGATTCGGTCGCACCGGAGGTCCAGACGATTTCCTTGGGGTCGCAATTGACCAGGGCCGCCACATCCCGGCGCGCCTTGTCAACCGCCTCCTCGGCGTCCCACCCGTACTTGTGCGAACGGGAAGCCGGATTGCCGAAGAGGCTATCGTCGGGCCGCAGATATTTACACATTTGGTCGGCGACACGCGGATCCACCGGGGTGGTGGCCGAATAGTCGAAATAAATCGGTTTACTCATGTTCTGTCGACTCCGAAGTTAACCCGGATAATTCACCGCCGGGACGCAAAGAGCGCAAAGCAACCAGTACATAGTTATCCTGCAGCTTTGCCATTACTCCACGCCAGCAGCCTGCCTTTACCAAAGAACGCTCCTGAACCCCCGGCGGTGAGTCTGTTGCGGCCTGTTTCATGCCCAGGCGCTGCTCGCCATCTTCCGCAACAAGGCAGCTTCCGCTGCCAACGCACCCACCAGGGCATCCACGTCCGCTTCCGTATTACCGGTGCCGAAACTCGCCCGCACCGCGCAACTTGCCAAATCCGAAGGTACTGCCATCGCCCGCAATACCGGGCTCGGTTCGTCATTCCGACTACCGCAGGCCGAGCCACTGGAGAGTGCCAGCCCCTGCCGGTCGAGCGTCAGCACCAGTGTGCCGCCCTCAATGCCGGGGAGCGCAAAGAAGCTGGTATTCGGCAAGCGCTTCGCGCCCGCTCCAAACACCACTGCATCCGGCACCCGCTCTCTCAACCCGGCCTCGAACCGCTCTCTCAACTGCTCCAGTCGGGAAGCGCGGCTCTGCAATTCGCCGTGGGCCAATTCGGCGGCCTTGCCGAAACCGACGATAGCGGCGACATTTTCGGTCCCGCCGCGACGCCCCCGCTCCTGGCCGCCGCCGTGCACGAGGGGCTCGATATCGATCGACTTGTCCACGATCAGTGCACCCGTGCCTTTTGGGCCATAGAGCTTGTGGGCGGACAGGCTCATCAGGTGTGCGCCCGCCGCGCTAAAATCGATCGGCACCTTGCCGGCGGCCTGGACCGCATCGGTGTGCAGCACTGCACCCCGCTCGCGTACCGCCCGGGCCAGAGCCGAAATGTCCTGCAAGACACCGGTTTCGTTGTTGGCCCACATCACCGAAACGAGAGTGGCGCTGCTGCGGCGTACCGCCTCCGTTTCGACGCGTCCTTCACTGTCCACGGGCAGACGCTCGTGCCGCCAGCCGTGACGCGCCAAAGCCTCCACCGGCTCCCGCACCGAGGCGTGTTCCACCGGGCTGATCGCCAGGCCACCCGGCATCCGCCGAAACGCGGCACCTTTGAGGGCCGCATTGTTAGCCTCTGTACCACCGTTCGTGAATACCACTTGGGAGGGATGTGCTCCGACCAACTCGGCCACCTGCTCCCGGGCGGTGTCCAGCGCACTGCGCGCCGAACGGCCGAAGGCGTGCAGGCTCGAAGCATTGCCAAAGCCGTCCCGAAGGTGCGGGAGCATCGCCTCGAACACCCGCTCGTCCAGCGGTGTCGTGGCATTGTGGTCGAGATAGGCTGGCACCGGATTACCCTCGTTATATTGAGGCTGTCTTCTTCTCTTGAATGATTTGCGATTGTCGGTCCTGACGGGCCGCCACATCGCGAACTTCCTTGCGCTCCACCAGGTCGCCCAGGGTGATGCTCTTGAGGAAGTCGTAAATCTGATTACTCAGCTCACACCAAAGTTCATGGGTAAGACACGAACCGCCGTCCTGGCAATCGCCCTTCCCGCCACAGCGCATGGCATCGACCTTTTCATCAACGGCGGTAATCACGTCGGCAATACAGACCTCGCCGGCGGGACGACTCAGCTTGTAGCCGCCACCCGGACCGCGGGCGCTATCCACGAGACCGTTTTTGCGCAGTCGGGAGAAGAGCTGTTCCAGATAGGACAGCGAAATACCCTGCCGCTTGGAAATGTCCGCGAGAGTTATCGGACCGTTGGTGTAGTGCAGCGCGAGATCCAGCATCGCGGTCACCGCATAGCGGCCTTTGGTCGTTAGTCTCATTGCCTTTGATCCCCAGATATCGTGTTTAACGACAATTGCCACCTAAATTAGCAATACCTAGCATTTTAGTCAACTATTAATTTCGCCCGCTTTGGGCTCCCGGGTACGCTCAGCAGAATTCTCCGCCTCCGTTTCGCCGTTCCCGATCTCACAGCTCTTCAGTTCCGGCAACTCCTTTTCGGGAAGTTCCGCACCCATACTGCGCATCGCCTTGCACATCTCCTCCATTTTGCTGTCCATGGCATGAATATGATCGAGCATGCAGTCGATGGCGTTGGCGACCGGGTCGGGCATCTCCTCGGCAGTGCCATAGGCATCGAAACCGATCTTTTTGGCGATGGCGGCGCGCTGCTGGTCCTTGGTGCTGCGCTTGGGCTGCACCAGCCGCCCGGGAATGCCGACCATCGTCGCCCCCGCCGGAACGTCCTTGACGACCACCGCATTGGAGCCGATGCGCCCACCATCCTTGACCGTGATTGGGCCCAGCACCTTGGCCCCCGCCCCTACCACCACGTCATTGCCGAGTGTGGGATGGCGCTTGCCCTTGTCCCAGCTTGTGCCGCCCAGGGTGACTCCGTGATAAAGAGTGCAGTCATCACCGATGACCGCCGTCTCACCAATCACCACACCCATGCCGTGATCGATAAAAAAACGCCGACCGATACTGGCTCCGGGATGGATCTCGATGCCGGTGAGCCAGCGGGAGAACACCGAGAGCATCCGCGCCAGCCATTTCCATCCGCGATTCCACAGCGAATGACTCATCCGATGCAGGATGACGGCGTGGATACCCGGATAGGTGGTGACGATCTCGAAGACATTTCGGGCCGCCGGATCGCGCTCAAAGACGCAATCGATATCCTCTCGCAGCCTTTTGAACATTACGTTACCGTTTAATTCCTGACATTTCTGATAGGCCATATTCTGGCATACAACGTGAGGGCGTAACAGGGGGATTCAAGGCGTCGCCGACACCTGGGAGCCTGTCCGGGAATAGACTGACCTACTGCGGCCGCTTTCTCGGACAGGCTCCTAGTCGGAGCGGGCCGCCTTCTGGGCCGCCGTGAGGATGCCCCTGAGGATGTTGACCTCAGTGGCCTCCAGGGCACTCCGATTGAACAGGCGCCGCAGACGGCGCATGAGCTTGCGCGGGTGATCCGGATCGAGAAAATCCAGCTCTACCAGCGTCTCCTCGAGGTGAGCGTAAAGCCGCTCCACATCCTCCGCCGAAGCCGGTTCATCCCGCTGTGTGGCCTCGACCGGAGCGGAGCCCGACGCCATCATCACCTCGTAGCTGACGACCTGGATGGCAGCCGCCACGTTGAGCGAGCTGAACGCCTCGTCGGTCGGGATATGCACGAGGTAATTACAGCGCTCCAACTCCTCGTTGCTCAACCCCGAGTGCTCCCGCCCGAATACAATCGCCACCTCGCCCGGATGGGCTACCGCCTCCTCGCCGCACTGGCGGGCATTCAGCAGGGGCCAGGGAATAGTTCGCAGTCGGGCGCTGGCCCCGAATACCAGGGAACAGCCGGTCAGGGCCTCATCGAGAGTGTCGCAGACCGTAGCGGTGGCGAGGATATCGTCCGCTCCGGAGGCGCGTGCACTCGCTTCGGGACTGGGAAATTCGCGGGGCTCCACCAGGTAGAGTCGCCCGATCCCCATGTTTTTCATGGCCCGGGCGGCCGCCCCGATATTTCCAGGGTGGCTGGTCCCGACCATTACAATGCGCAGCTTGGGAAATTTCATGGGCGAGCAAGTTACCGCCTGACAACAACAAGTCAACGCTTTTACTCAAGTTTTTTGGATATCGCCCCATCAAAGGCTCAACTTATCAGCCCATGGCTGTTAAAATGGGGAGCTAACCCGAGACGACGCTGTCGGCGGGGCAGACGCTTAACGTTCTTTAAAACCTGGAGATTTCCTCATGCATCCCATGCTCAACATTGCCGTGCGAGCTGCACGGCAGGCCGGCAACTTCATCGCCCGTTCGGCCGAACATGTGGATCGGTTCACGATCGAGAGCAAGGCACATAACGACTTCGTTACCGAGGTCGACCGTGTCGCCGAACAGGAGATCATCCAGGTCATTCACAAGGCCTACCCGGACCACGCCATCCTCGCCGAGGAGAGCGGTCGCCAGAAAGCCGGCGCAGAGTACCAGTGGGTCATCGACCCACTGGACGGAACCACCAACTTCCTGCACGGCTTCCCCCAGTTTGCCGTCTCGATCGCCCTCCAGCACAAGGGTCGCACCGAACAGGCGGTGGTCTATAACCCGATTTCCCAGGAGCTTTACACGGCCAGCCGCGGTTCCGGTGCGCAGCTGAACGGACGCCGCATACGGGTCGCCCAGCGCCGGCATCTGGAGGGCGCGCTGCTTGGTACCGGCTTTCCCTTTCGCGAGGAGCAGCGCCTCGATACCTACCTGAATACCTTCAAGATCCTGTTCGGCGAGGTGGCGGATATCCGAAGAGCCGGCTCCGCCGCCCTGGACCTGGCCTATGTCGCTGCGGGCCGTCTGGACGGATTCTGGGAATTCGGACTCTCGCCCTGGGACATGGCTGCCGGATCACTGCTCATTCAGGAAGCCGGCGGCGTGATCACCGACTTCGCCGGTGGCGACAATTACCTGGAAAGCGGCAATGTGATCGCAGGCAATATCAAGCTTCACCCGGTCATCCTGCGCAAGATTCGCCCCCAGCTTCCGGAAGAAGCGCGCCGATAGCCCGGACCATCGCACCGAGGGCGGCCCTCCTACCCCGGAAAGAGCAAAAGCCGATCCCCGGTAGGAGGCGCGCCCCCGCGGCGATTGACGTCAGGATCATCGCGCCGAGGGCGGCCCTCCTGCCCCGGAAAGAGCGCAAGCCGATCCCCGGTAGGAGGCGCGCCCCCGCGGCGATTGACGTCAGATCGACCATCGCGCCGAGGGCGGCCCTCCTGCCCCGGAAAGTGCGAAAGCCGATCCCCGGTAGGAGGCGCGCCCCCGCGGTGATTGACGTCAGGATCATCGTGCCGAGGGCGGCCCTCCTGCCCCGGAAAGAGCGAAAGCCGATCCCGGTAGGAGGCGCGCCCCCGCGGCGATTGACGTCAGGATCATCGCGCCGAGGGCGGCCCTCCTACCCCGGAAGGAGCAAAAGCCGATCCCCGGTAGGAGGCGCGCCCCCGCGGCGATTTCGCAACAACCATCGCGCCGAGGGCGGCCCTCCTACCGAGTGACGAACGAAGCCAGATCCCCGGCGGGTCGAGGGGACGCTTACGGCAGCGGCTCTTCCTGCTCCACTCCCTCCTTTTCCACCGGCAGCAGGTCTTCGCGGGAGACCCCCAGGGCAAGCAGGACAGGGCTGGCGATGTAGATCGAGGAGTAGGTACCGACCACGACGCCGACCAGCAGGGCGGTGGCGAATCCGTGGATCAATTCACCCCCCAGGAAAAACAGCGCCAGAAGAACCAATGCTGTGGTGCCGGAGGTTAGCACCGTCCGCGACAGCGTCTGGTTTAGGGATGCGTTCACCACGTCGGCCGAACTCCCCTTGCGCATCTTGCGGAAGTTCTCGCGGATGCGATCGAAGACGACGATGGTGTCGTTCAGGGAGTAGCCGATCACTGCCAGAATCGCCGCCAGGATGGTCAGATCGAATTCCAGTTGCAGCACCGAGAAGAAGCCGAGCGTCAGAATGACATCATGCACCAGTGCCGCGACGGAACCGACGGCGAAGCGCTTCTCAAAGCGCAGTGCCACATACACGAGGATCCCGAGCAGTGCGTAGAGGAGGGCCAGACCGCCCCGCTCCACCAGCTCGTCGCCCACCTGTGGCCCGACGAACTCCTGACGGCGCATCTGCAGCTGTTCATCGGAGGCGCGCAGCGCGACCATGACCTTCTCGCTGAGCTGTGCAGTACTGATCCCCTCGCGCGGCGCCAGCCGAATGAGGACGTCACGGGAGGTACCGACGTGCTGAACCACGGCCCCTTCGTAACCGGCCTCTTCGAGGGTGCTGCGGATCGACGACAGCTCCGCGGGCTGCTCATAGCTGACCTCCAGCAGGGTACCGCCTGTGAAGTCGATCCCGAAGTTCAGACCTCGCACCAGCAGGGAGCCCAGCGCGACCACAATAAGGAACAGCGAGAGGGCGACGGCCCCCTTCCGTAACCGCATGAAGTCGACATTGGTCTGCGTAAAAATCTCCATGGTGCACTCCTCAGATCGACAGTTTCTTCAGCCGCTTGCTGCCGACGGCCAGATTGATGACGGCACGGGTCCCCATGATGGCGGTAAACATCGAGGTGATGATGCCCAGTGACAGGGTGATGGCGAAGCCCTTGATCGGCCCGGTACCGAAACTGAACAGTACTACCGCGGCAATCAATGTGGTGACATTGGCGTCGGCGATGGTGGAAAGGGCCTTCTCGTAACCCGCCTTGATACTCGCATGCGGCGTATTGCCCACCCGCAGCTCCTCGCGAATACGCTCGAAGATCAGCACGTTGGCATCCACCGCCATACCGACCGTCAGCACGATACCGGCGATACCCGGCAGAGTCAGCGTGGCCTGCAACATCGAAAGCAGTGCAACGATAAGCACCAGGTTGGCTGCCAGGGCGAGGTTTGCCACCAGGCCGAAGCCCTTGTACCAGAGCACCATGAATGCCAGCACCAGTACGAAGCCGATCAACACCGAGGCAAAGCCCTGATCGATATTATCCTGACCCAGGCTCGGCCCGACGGTCCGCTCCTCCACGATATTCATCGGGGCAGCAAGGGCGCCGGCACGTAGCAGCAGCGCCAGGTTACGGGCCTCTTCGGTACTGTCCAGCCCTGTGGTCTGGAAGCGTTTCCCGAAGGGCTCGCGGATCACGGCGACACTGATCACCTCTTCGACCCGCTGGGTGACCTGTTCCGGCTCGCCGTCGACGATGCGGATCTCGGGGCGATTTTCAATGAAAACCACCGCCATGCGCTTGCCGACGTTGGCCTGGGTGTTGTCGGCCATCTTGCGCGCACCCTGCCCATCAAGGGTTACGGTCACCATCGGACTCCCGCTTTGGGAGTCGATGCCCGAGGCCGCATCGATGATCTGGTCACCGGTGATGATGACTCGCTTCAGAAGCAGGATCGGCCGGCCGTCGCGCTCCTTGTAGAGGCGCGACTCAGGAGGCACCCGGCCCTGCAGCGCCGCCTCGACGTCGTGCTCCTCATCCACCATGCGATACTCCAGGGTCGCGGTGGCCCCGAGGATGTCCTTGGCGCGGGCCGTATCCTGGATACCCGGCAGCTGAACCACGATGCGCTCTTCGCCCTGCTGCTGGATCACCGGCTCGGCAACGCCGAGCTCGTTCACCCGATTCCGCAAGGTGGTGATGTTTTGCTTGATGGCAAACTTGCGCACTTCCTCGGCTTCAGCATCGTCCAGGCTGGCAAACAGATAGGGCGTACCGCCCTGCTCCGCTGTATCGAGGGCCAGCGTGCGATACTCCTCGGCCACCGCCTGTTCCGCCTTGTCGCGCTCGGCGGCATCGCGGAATTTCACCGCCACCCGGCCATCTTCGGCATTGATGCTCAGGTAGCGCACTCGATCTTCGCGCAGCAGGGTGCGAATATCGCTGACGTAGCGCTCGACCGCCTGAGTAAGCGCTGCATCCATATCGACCTGCATCAGAAAATGCACGCCACCACGCAGATCCAGCCCGAGATACATGGGCGCCGCATTGAAGCTCCTCAGCCAGTCGGGCGTTGCCGGAGCCAGGTTAAGGGCAACCGCATACTCGGGCAGCTCCGCACGAACCAGGTCGTAGGCCTTGAGCTGGGCATCGGTGTCAGCGAAACGGACCAGGAGGTTTTCCTCCTCGTACTCGATGTCCTGATAGGCAATCCCGTTGTCTTCAAGGACGGTGGCCACCTGGCGGGAAGTGGAGGTAGTGACCTCCGCCATGCGGGTACCGGATATCTGGAGGGCCGGATCGTCGCCGTACAGGTTGGGCAGGGCGTAGATCACCCCGAACACCAGCACGGCGACGATCAAAAGGTATTTCCAGAGCGGATATCGATTCATGGGACATCTCAGGCAGAACGCACCGCGCGTGGCCCTGGCACGAAGGTTTCAGTAATCACAGGGGATTCACAGACCTTCGGCCCGGGCCGCAGTCGGGCATTTTCAGAATGAATTAGATACTTTTAATAGTGCCCTTGGGCATCAGACTGGCGACCGACTGGCGCTGCAGCTTGATCTGCACGTTATCCGCAACTTCAAGCACGATGAAGTTCTCATCGACCTCGGCAATCTTGCCGAGTACGCCACCCTGGGTTACCACCTCATCGCCCTTGGAGAGCTCCTGAACCAGTTTCTTGTGCTCTTTGGCCCGTTTGGACTGCGGCCGAATGAGCAGGAAGTAAAACACCACAAAGAGAATAATAAAAGGAAACAGCGCCTCCAGAATGCTGGGCTGGGCGCCGTCGGCTGCCTGAGCAAAGGCATCAGAGATGAAAAAGCTCATAAAGGTTTCCTTCTTTTAGGTTGGTTTTATTCGTCGCCGATCTAAAGAGCACTTCTAATAATCCAACACGGTTCTGCTCGCGGCCGTTTTGTTCGCTGGCAAGGTGCAGCGAGCGATGTGTGGTTGTTCCACATAAGCAAGCTGCAACGCGGTCCAGCGGACAAAACGGCCCCAGCCCGAAGGTTGGCCCCAAAATCGCCGATCCCGGCGGATTTGTGCGCTGCTTGAAAAGGGAACCACCCTTGCCTGCACAGCGCGCCTTGGCCTCGGCGATTTTGGGGCCAACAGAATCCGCGTTGGATTATCAGAAGTGCCCTACCGCCATTATGACATACCGACACGCGTCATTGCCCGTCTAGGCAACACCTTCCGCCAGCCGGGAATAGAACTCGCTCACAAAGGCCTTCAGCCGACCGGCAGCTATCGCCTCCCGAAGCCTCTTCATCAGCGCCTGATAATGAAACAGGTTGTGAATCGTATTCAGGCGCGCCCCCAGGATCTCGTTGGTCCGGTGGAGATGGCGCAGATAGGCGCGGCTGTAATTCTGGCAGGTATAGCATCCGCACTCCAAGTCCAGCGGGCGCGTATCCTTCTCATAGCGTGCGTTTCTGATGCGAATCACGCCCCGGCGGGTGAACAGGTGACCGTTGCGGGCGTTTCGGGTCGGCATTACGCAGTCGAACATGTCGATGCCGCGAAGCACCGCCTCCACAATGTCCTCGGGCCGGCCCACCCCCATCAGATAGCGGGGTCGATCCTCCGGCATCCCCGGCCCGGTGTGGTCCAGGATCGCCAGCATCTCCTCCTTGGGCTCGCCCACCGAAAGCCCCCCGATGGCGTAGCCGTCGAAGCCGATTTCGGTCAATCCTGCAAGTGACTCATCACGCAGGTGCGGGTACATGCCACCCTGGACGATGCCGAACAGGGCATTGGGATTCTCCCCGTGCGCCTCCTTGCTGCGCCTGGCCCAGCGCAGGGAGAGCTCCATGGAGGCGCGCGACTGGCGCTCGTCGGCCGGATAGGGGGTGCACTCATCAAAGATCATGACGATGTCCGAGCCCAGCTCGCGCTGCACCGCCATCGACTCCTCCGGGCCCAGGAACACCCGCGAACCGTCGACCGGCGACTGGAAGCGAACGCCCTCCTCGGTGATCTTCCTCATCTTTCCGAGTGAAAAGACCTGGAAGCCCCCCGAATCGGTCAGAATCGGGCCCTCCCAGTGCATGAAATCATGCAGATCGCCATGGGCGGCGATGACCTCGGTGCCCGGCCGGAGCATCAGATGAAAGGTGTTGCCGAGAATGATTTCGGCACCGATCCCCTGCAGCTCCTCAGGCGTCATCGCCTTCACGGTGCCATAGGTGCCCACCGGCATGAAGGCCGGGGTCTCCACCGTACCGCGCTCGAAGTACATCCGCCCGCGCCGGGCCGGACCATCTGTCTTTAGTAAGTCGAATTTCATACATTAACCACAGAGGGCACAGAGAAAACTTGTTGCTGTATGACAACTAGTCCTCTACGCCCGCACAGCGGGATACGATCTACATTCGGTACCATACTGAATTCCCTCTGTGACCTCTGTGCACTCTGTGGTTCAATCCCTTTGGGGCAGGATGAACATGGCATCGCCGTAGCTGAAGAAGCGGTAGCGCTCTTCCACCGCATGCCGGTAGGCGGCCAGCACCTGGTCACGGCCGGCGAAGGCCGATACCAGCATCAGCAGGGTCGATTCGGGCAGATGGAAATTGGTCAGCAGGGCATCCACCACCCGAAAACGGTATCCCGGGTAGATGAAGATATCCGTCTCCCCCGTAAAGGGTGCCAGCCCATCGCGGGCGGCCGATTCCAGGCTGCGCACCACCGTGGTTCCCACGGCAACCACCCGGCCGCCGCGCTCCCGGGTACGGGCAACCGCCCGGCACACACTTTCAGGCACCTCCAGGTACTCGGAGTGCATGTGGTGTTCGTGGATATTGTCCACGCGCACCGGCTGAAAGGTGCCGGCGCCCACGTGCAGCGTCACATGAGCGAATTCGATACCTTTACTACGCAGGCGCTCCAGCAGGGGTTCGTCAAAATGCAGCCCCGCGGTCGGCGCCGCAACCGCACCCTTCTTCCGGGCAAACACGGTCTGATAGCGCTCGGCATCGGCCTCCCCCGCCTCCCGCTCGATGTAGGGTGGCAGCGGCATGCGGCCGTAGGTCTCCAGAACCGCCAGGGCCGATTCCGGAAAGCTCAGCTCGAACAGCGCCCCGTCACGCCCGGTGACCGTCACATCCACGGCCTCCTCCAGCCGCAGCATCGAGCCCGGCCTGGGCGACTTGCTGGAGCGCACGTGGGCAAATACCCGGCGATCGTCAACGACCCGCTCCACCAGTACCTCGACCCGACCGCCGGAGGCCTTGCGGCCAAACAGCCGCGCCGGGATCACCCGCGTATCATTGAATACCAGCAGGTCCCCGGGAGAGAGGAGCGCCTCGATATCCGGGAAGTACCGATCCTCCAGACGCCCGTCCCGACCATCGAGCAGCAGCAACCGGCTGCCGGTCCGCTGCTCGGCGGGACGCTGGGCGATCAGCTCCCCGGGAAGGTCGAAATGAAAGTCAGTACGCTGCATGGGCGGAGGATATTACCAGATTCAATGACCACTCGCCCTTGTTTGCGCCGCGCTAATCCCTATAATGTGGCGGTTCATGCCGGGGTGGCGAAATTGGTAGACGCGCCAGACTCAAAATCTGGTTGGGGCAACCCAGTGTCGGTTCGAGTCCGACCCTCGGCACACTCTTTTCAGTACGTTCCTCTCCGCCCTACCCTCGACTATGCTCCTCCGCCTGATGGGACACTGGTGGGCCACTTATGGACCACAACAAAAAAGGTCGAGGCGTTGTTGCCCGCCGGGTTACAGTCGGTCACGGCGGCGTTTCGCGCCAGGTTTTCACTGAAACAGATCCACCGACTGTCTTGTGAAAGACGGCGGGCGAGGCGTGGCCTGAAGTGACCCGGTGCCTCGTTTTTTCTACAATCCCGAGTTCTTTTTCGCGCGAGAAACAGCGCAGGATACCCGCACGCCTATTAATACCCGGGAGTTTCTTTCCATGCTGGACGAACTCAAGCAACGCTTTTCCCACCCCGATGTCCGCTTCCACCAAAAAGATCAGCTGCTCATGATCGAGCTGAACAACCGATACGGCTCGACCACCCTGACCAACCACGGCGGTACCCTGCTCAGCTATATACCCGCCGGTGGCGACGAGGTGATCTGGGTCAGCGAAACGGCCCTGTATGACGGCAGCAAGCCGGTGCGCGGCGGTGTGCCCGTCTGTTGGCCGTGGTTCGGCCCGTACGACCCGCAGGCACTGGGCGCAGACCCAAGCGATGCGGCGAAGAAGGGCCACGGCGTGGCGCGCTATGAATTCTGGCAGGTCGCTTCGGCACGCAGTGTCGGCGATGCAACCGAGGTGGTGCTGCAACTGGAGCCCAACGATTCGATTCGCCAGGCCTGGCCGTTGCCGTTCGAGCTGAAGCTCATCGTCACGCTGGGCGAGAAGCTGACCATGGAACTGGTCGGGAAGAACTGCAGCGAGCGCGACTGGATGGTCTCCGAGGCGTTTCATACCTATTTCCGGGTCGGACAGGCGGAGAACCTGGTCATCGAAGGCCTGGAGAACGCCACCTATGTCGACAAGGACCGTGATGGTCAGCGCTTTACTCAGGAAGACCCATTGCACCTGGAGCTGCCGATGGAGCGCATCTATCTAGACCAGCAGGGCACGGTCGTGCTCGACGACAGTGCCAACCAGCGCAAGATCGTGATGGAGAAGGTCAACAGCGCCAGCACGGTGGTGTGGAATCCGGGCCCGGAAGGGGCCAGGGGTTTTGCCGACATGCCCGACGACCAGTACGCGCACATGGTCTGTGTCGAGGCGGCCAATGCCCTGGATAACGCCTATGCGCTCAAGGCCGGCGAGTCACACTCGATGAAGATGGTGATCGCCTCGAAATAGGCGCTTACGCGGCGGCGCATCCATCGAGTGGATGCGCCGCCGATTCGGAACTGCTTGCCTCCCGATCGTGCGACCGAGACGGTAGCCGATGGCGCAAGGCCAAGATACCAAGGAGCTGGCCGGCTAGAGCAAAGCAATGGCGGGGGTTCGCATATTCCCCGCTACCGTGGAATATGCCCGGCCTGCAAGATTTTCTGCTAGGCCGATTCTACTTTTGATCCCAAGATTGCCGTGTCGCCGAGGTTCCTCCTTAAGAACTTGCCTCTGCTGTCATTACGATGAGCCTCGGCGACGAAGTAATCTCTACTCCCAATCTCGAGATTGCCGCGTCGCTGGGGCTCCTCCTGATGAACTTGCCTTTCCCTGCTGTCATTACGAGGACGCCTACATGGATGTAGGTGGGAGAGCGACGCAGGATGCCAAAGCCGAGCCCCGGCGAGGAAGTAATCTCCTGCTCCCAAAACCCCCGGATTGCCGCGTCGCTGGGGCTCCTCGCAATGACGGCTAAGAGTTCGTCATTGATTCGGGGCCGCGCAGCGGCGGGTACGGTTCGCAATGACGACTAAGAGTTCCTCATTGATTCGGGGCGAATCCGAAGCACGGCCGACCAACCCACCAGGGCGGACAACGCGTGTCGCTACACTACAAAGGTGCAGGCGATGATTGGAGACGGAAGCTCCCCCTTCACAGCAAAGAGAGGCAGAGATGCGTAGATTCTCTGTAAGTGTTCTGATTGGTCTGTTCGTGGCAGCCACCCCTGTATCGGTGTTAGCTCAACAGTCACAAAATCCCGGCATGGGAGGTCCGGGCATGGGCGGTCCCGGAGGGATGGGAATGGGCGGCGGCAATCCCGACCAGGGTTCCGGCATGAACCAGCAGGGCATGATGGGCCAGTATGGCTACCGCGGCATCGACCGTGATGGGGACGGTTTGGTCAGCCAGGAAGAGGTGCGCGAGCACCAGCGCCTTTTGGAGCGGATGCAGGCCGACTGGGAGCAGGCGGACCGCAACGGTGATGGCCAAGTGGACGTCGGTGAGTTCGCCGCGTTCGAGCAGACGTACCGGAACCGGCAGGAAGAGTGAGCTGGCGTCTTGCCACCAAAGCCTCTAGGACTTCAGTAGCCGTTACGGGGCGGAAAACACAGCCCGCTCCCTGAGGCAGTAAGCCAGTGCCCTGGGGCCGTGTTCCGCTCTGCGGGCAAATAGGAGGAAACCGGAGATGAACGTCAAAGTCATTGCGACCAACCTGTGCAGTCACCGCCCCAATCTCGAACACGAACTGCAGGACCTGGAGATTGACTATGAACTCGTCATCGCGGAGGAGCACCCGGAGGTCATTGAGAAGTACGGCATCCGCCACTCCCCCAACCTGGTCGTCGACGACGAAGTGATTTTCCGCGGCCAACCTAGCGAACATGAACTGCGAGAATTCTTTGCCGGCCGCCAACACTGATGGCTACCGCCCAACCGCAACACGCTCCTGAGCACCACCACGGCAAGCCGACATAGTCGACTTTGAATTCGTCGTCGTCCGATTGTGCGTTCCGGTCCCGGAAAATACGCATAGTGCCGAGTGAACACCCCGTCTATCTTCCGACGCAAGTGATGTTTTTACGAGCACGAGAGACCGCCTGGCCCGACAAGGAAAGGAGAGGTTAAAAGATGCTTCGGGATAACTTCGGTGTGAAGAAGATCGCGGCCATTATCTTGATAATGGGACTCATATCGCCTCTTTCTGCAATCGCGAACGAGCAGGCCGCCATCGGCGAAGTGGATTTCGAAACCGCCTGCGATGAGTCCGTCCAGCCTGATTTCAACCATGCCTTGGGATTAATGCATCACATGATGTACCAGGAGGCCCGGGAGCGGTTCGAAGCAATCATCGAGGCAGACCCGGCCTGTGCGATGGCGTACTGGGGCGCAGCTACCACTCTGTTTCAGCCGCTTTGGGCCACCCGCCCGACGGATGAAGAGGTTCAAAGCGGTTGGCGCCTGATCGAGCAGGCCCGGACCAGGGCCGATTCGCGCCGTGAAGCGCTCTTGATCGAAGCCAGTGGCGCATTTTTCCGTGAACCGGGTACGGCGGAATTCCCCACCCGGCTTCGCCGCTGGGTCGAGGCAATGAAAGATCCATACGAGGCCTACCCTGATGATCCGGATATCGCCTCCCTGTATGCCCTCTCCCGGCTTACGCTCGCACAGCGGGTCGATGACAGTGATCCGCTTTTCGACGAAGCGGAGACCATCCTTCGGCAGATTCATGAACAGCACCCCAGACATCCCGGCGCGATTCACTACACCATCCATGTCACCGACGCGGATGGTCGTGCGGAGAATGCGCTCGATATCGTCGAAGCCTATCGTAAAATCGCCCCGGAGGTTCCCCATGCGATGCACATGCCTTCGCATATCTATGTCCGCCTTGGAGAGTGGCCGAAGGTGATCGAATGGAACCGGGAATCGGCGGATGCGGCGCTCGACCGGCCGGTGAACGGCGCCGTCTCCCTCCATTACATCCATGCTGCTGATTACCTCGTCTATGCGCACCTGCAGCGCGGCAATTGGGACCGGGCTGAGGCCGTTGTTGAAGAGGCACTGGCCAAGGGGCCCTACCAGCGGAACTTCATCACCGCCTTCCACGCCGCCTCCATGCCGGCCCGGCTCGCCGTGGAGCGGCGTAACTGGGAGAAAGCGGTAAACCTGAAGCCGCGTTCGCTCGACTATCTGCCCTGGGATGAATCGCCCTGGGCGGAAGGCCAGACCTGGTACGCACGGGGACTCGGTGCCGTCCACACCGGAGATTTGGAGCTCGCGCGGGAGGCCGAGGCGCGTCTTCGAGACCTCCGTGAAAATGCCAGGGCCGCTGGCGATGATGACATTGCAACCTATATAGAAATCGACCGACTGGTGCTGGACGGCCGGATAGCGCACGCGCAGGGCGACGGTCAGGAGGCCTTGACGCTTACCCGTTCGGCCGCCGAACTGGAAACGACCGTCGAAAAGCATCCGGTGAGCCCCGGCGCCTTGCTGCCGCCTTATGAGGCACTGGGCGACCTTTTTATGGAACTCGACCGTCCCGCCGAGGCACTCGAAGCGTACCGCGAGGCTGAAGACGTTTGGCCCGGGCGATATCACACCCGGATGGGCGCCGCGCGGGCCGCCGAGGCGGTCGATGCGCAAGCCGCGCGCGAGAACGGCACAAGGCAGCTAGCGACTGCGAGGCAAACGCACTGAACGGAAGGGGCTTTGCATGGCCACCGATGTAGATGTAATCGGAATACATGGGGTCGTAGTAAAATTTCTCGCCTGCAAAGCCCACCTCTGATTCGCGAGTTGTTCACCAACCGGTTTGGGGTAACTGACCGCTCTTGGCCCCTTCCTCATCCTGCTCGGTCAAGATCGAAGCGATCCAGGTTCATCACCTTCGTCCAGGCCGCGACGAAGTCGTTGACGAACTTTTCCCTGGAATCGTTCTGTGCGTAGACCTCGCAAAGAGCGCGCAGCTGGGAGTTCGCCCCGAACACAAGGTCGACCCGGCTGGCGGTCCACCTGGTCTGGCCGCTCGCGCGATCGTGGCCCTCGAACAGATGTTCGTTGTCCGGCGCAGCCTTCCACGCCGTACACATGTCGAGCAGGTTGACGAAAAAATCGTTGGAGAGCTGTCCGGGGCGGTCGGTGAACACGCCATGTGCGGCACCGGCATAGTTGGCATCCAGTACCCGCAGGCCGCCGACCAGCACCGTCATTTCCGGGGCGGAAAGCGCCAGCAGTTGGGCACGGTCCACAAGAATCTGTTCGACCGGCACGGTCATGTCCGCATGCACATAGTTACGAAAGCCATCCGCGCGCGGCTCGAGCGGCATGAACGAGTCCACATCCGTCTGCTCCTGGGAGGCATCCATACGGCCCGGGGTAAACGGCACGCTCACATCAAAGCCGGCGTCCCCGGCCGCCTTCTCGACGGCTGCGGAACCGGCAAGCACGATCAGGTCGGCAAGCGAGACCTTTTTGCCGCCGGTCTGCTGGTCGTTGAAGTCGGCCCGGACCTGCTCGAGCGCCTTCAGCACCTTTTCCAGCCTCTCCGCTTCATTCACCTCCCAGTCCTTCTGGGGTGCGAGCCGGATGCGCGCCCCGTTGGCGCCGCCGCGCTTGTCGCTATTCCGATAGGTCGCCGCCGATGACCAGGCGACGTAGACGAGATCCGCCACCGGCAGTCCGGTGGCGAGAACGCTCTTCTTGAGCTCGGCGACGTCGGACACGTCGACCAGTTCGTGATCGACGGGAGGAATCGGGTCCTGCCAGATCAGATCCTCGTCGGGTACCTCCGGGCCGATATAGCGCGACTTGGGACCCATGTCGCGATGGGTCAGCTTGAACCAGGCGCGGGCGAACGCATCGGCAAACTCGTCCGGATTCTGATGGAAGCGGCGCGCGATCTTTTCGTATGCCGGGTCGACCTTGAGCGCAAGGTCGGTCGTCAACATGATGGTCGAGACTTTCTTCGATGGATCATCGGCGGCCGGGGCCTGGCCGCTCTCGGGTGCTTCTTTGGGGGTCCACTGCCAAGCGCCGGCAGGACTCTTGACCAGCTCGTACTCATAGTCGAAGAGCATATCGAAGAAGCTCATGTCCCATTTGATCGGCGTGGGGGTCCACGGGCCTTCCAGGCCGCTGGTGATGGCGTGTCCACCCACGCCGCTGCCGTGACGGCTGGTCCAGCCGAAGCCCTGGGCGGCAACGTCCTCGCCTTCCGGTGGCGAGCCAATCAGCGCCGGATCGCCGGCACCGTGGCACTTGCCGAAGGTGTGGCCGCCGGCGATCAGGGCGACGGTCTCGTAGTCGGTCATCGCCATACGGGCGAAGGTTTCACGAACATCGATCGCGGCCGCGGCCGGATCCGGTATGCCATTGGGCCCCTCGGGATTGACGTAGATCAGGCCCATCTGCACGGCAGCGAGGGGGGTCTCCAGGGCACGGCCCTCGCTGTAGCGCCGATCGCCGAGCCACTCCTCTTCGGTGCCCCAATAGATGTCCTTCTGCGGTTCCCAGATGTCGTATCGGCCGCCGCCGAACCCAAAAGTCTTGAAGCCCATCGACTCCAAGGCACAATTGCCCGCAAGGATCATCAGATCGGCCCAGGAGATCTGTTTGCCATACTTCTGCTTGACCGGCCAGAGCAGGCGGCGCGCCTTGTCGAGGTTGGCGTTGTCCGGCCAGCTGTTGAGCGGCGCGAACCGCTGCGCACCCGAGGAACCGCCACCGCGTCCGTCGGCGATACGGTAGGTACCGGCACTATGCCAAGCCATGCGGATGATGAACGGCCCGTAATGGCCGTAGTCGGCCGGCCACCAAGGCTGGGAGTCATTCATTACCTTGTAGAGGTCTTCCTTTACCGACTTCAGGTCGAGCTTGCGGAACGCTTCGGCGTAGTCGAAATCGGTCCCAAGCGGATTGGATGCCGGGCTGTGCTGGTGAAGGATGTCCAAGTCAACCTGGTTCGGCCACCAGTCGCGATTGGTCAGGCTACGGCGGGTCTGCATAACAGGGCATTGAGCTTCGCTAGCCACGTTTCGGGCCTCCTTCATTCTTAATACGGGTCGACGAAAAGCTCCGACGACAGCAACCACGCCTTAATGGTAGAAAATCGGGGCAGGTCTCACATGTTGTTGATCATCAGAGACTCCCGCCCCTTTTCCTGGGAAAGCGGTGTATCCACTGGGAAGGTTCCAGACCGATGCTTTAGCTAATGTCCACACAGAGCGGCCTCCCGGTGGAAGCCGACCCTGAGCAGCCCGTCGAAGCTGCCTGTACCGATGATCGCTCCAATGACGTAAGCGAACATCCATTTTTGCCCACGTACAGCCACGAAGCCTTGCTTCCGCTGCTCGCCCTAGCTTGTGGAATTATCTTTGGAAACGGAAAATTAGGAGGACAGTATTCCTGGTAAACGCCGGCGAACTCGAGTCACATGAACTGCTGTGTACTCCTGTACCGGTGCACACCTCACCACAACTGCGTCGTAGTTTTCACCTCTCGGTCAACAAACTGTTCAGGTGGTCTCCGTGAAGCTTTTCTCGTTTTGAACGAGGCGATGACAACTGAATATTCCCTCTTCAGCTATCACCACCGTCAGTGGATTACTTATAGATTGTAGTCGTTGGCGAGAGTCAGAAGATTCTGCTGAGTAACAAGGGTTGCGTTCAAGACCAGTTCGATATTGCCGTTCTGGATGACCTGGGTCAGCAGGATCCGATCGGCCATTGTTCCAATGTTGTCGGCCATTACGAGAATTCGATCTGCCATTTCCCCGATGCGATCGGCCATGGCGCCGATGTCTGCCGAGAGCTGCAGCATCGAGCCCAGTGAGGCGTCAACCGCTGGTTGTGTAAACCCATTAGGTTGTTCACGGAAAGTCCCAACCGGCTGACCGGAGGCTTGTAATCCAGACTGGCATGGGGGCGGTGCCAGTTGTATTTATGTAGCCAAACCGGAAGCTGCCCGGCTCTCTGCATTGAGTTCTTGTACGAGCGCGCACAGGCCCACTCGTGCAGAGCGGTTTGAATAAACCGTTCGGCCTTGCCATTGGTCCGGGGGCTGTACGGCTTGGTCAGCCGATGCTTCAGCCCCAGTCGCCGGCACAGG
Source organism: Thiohalomonas denitrificans (assembly GCF_900102855.1). Taxonomy (NCBI): domain Bacteria; kingdom Pseudomonadati; phylum Pseudomonadota; class Gammaproteobacteria; order Thiohalomonadales; family Thiohalomonadaceae; genus Thiohalomonas; species Thiohalomonas denitrificans. Next base: position 168,193 of record NZ_FMWD01000003.1, on the reverse strand, counting down.
CGCTCGAAGCGCTCTGAGACGAGGCGCACTACCTCGATCTAGGGTGACCGCTTGATACTGCACCACGTCATCAACAACCTCCTGCGCAATACAGTCACGGCGGCCAGATCCGGTACGCCTGCAGCGCATATTGCCCGTCGGTTTGTTTCCGCTCACGCTCAAATGTAGCGAACCTCCCGGGCCATTCCGGCTTCGAGGTGATAGAGGTTGTGGCAGTGGAAGAGCCACCGGCCCGGATTATCGGCGATGAAGTCGAATTCGATTCGACCCATGTGCGGGGGAACGATAACGGTGTCTTTCACTGCCGCCCCGACCTGGAAGAAGTGACCATGCAGGTGCATCGGATGGAGCATGAAGCTGCGATTGAAAAGGCGGAATCTGATCCGCTCCCCGGCACCTATCTGCAGCGGTTCAGCGTCGGGCCAGATTTCACCGTTGATGGTCCACTCGCTCGCCGACCGTCCCGACAGTACCAGGTCGAAAACACGGTCCGGGCTGCCCGGCGGCAGGGGCGACAGCGCGCGCAGGTCGGCCAGTCGCAGCACGCGCCCCGCGACGGGCGGGAAGCCCTCCGGCGTGTTACCACGCACCCCCGCATAGCGCAGCAGCGCCACTGCCGGGGGGCTGTTCCCCTCAACGGTGGCCGCCACAATCGGCCAAAGGCCCGGCCGCCCGCCCTCGATGAGCACGTCATAGCGCTCACCCATGCTGATAAACAATGCATCGACAGTCACCGGCTCCACGGGGCGGCCGTCGGCGTGCGTGACCGTAAGCCGATGCCCTCCGACGGCAACCCTGAATGTGGTTGCAGAGGCGGGATTGAACAGCCGCAACCGCAGTCGTTCGCCGCGGCGAATAGCGAACTCGGCGGGGGCGGAAGGCAGGCGGCCGTTAATGAGCAAACCGGCATAGGGAGGGACCAGGAACCCACCCATCATCATTCCCGGTCCCATCATCCCGGGTCCCATGCCCCGCCCCATCATCCCGGGTCCCATCATGCCCCCGCGACCATTTCCCTGCTGACGCTCCGCCAGGAGCTCTAAAGGGAGCGGTGCCTCGGGCAGATAGTCGTCGAGGATCAGATTGGACTCCCGATCGTAAGTGACATGTGGAGTGGTCTCCTCTACCACCAAGGGACCGTGCAGTCCGCGATCCAATTGCAGGTGGACGTGAGAGTGATAGAGATAGCTGCCGGCCGGTGCGGCCCGAAAGGCGTACTCGAAACGCGCGCCCGGTGCGACAGGCTCTTGTGTTAACCCCGGCACGCCATCCATGGGGTTCGGAACCGGAATACCGTGCCAGTGGATGGTGGTTCCGGAAGGCAGAAGGTTCTCGACCGTGGCACGAAGCCGCTCTCCCTCCTTGAGACGGATCTCGGGCCCGGGAAAAGCGTCGTTGTAAATCCAGGTTCGCGAGACCTGCCCGGGGGCCGGCTCGATTTCACCTTCTCGGGCCACCAGTTGCACTTGCCGGAAGGATTTCGTTTCCTGCGCCTGGCTCGGTTCAGCCCCTGGCAGCCGCTGAAGCCCCAGTCCGAGTGCCCCTGCGACTCCAGCCTGCAACAGCCTACGCCGGCTGAACCCGGCTTTGGGATGATCCACCATTTCGCTACGACTCACAGCCCAGTGTTCAGTTACGCACGCCCTACAAAGGATTTGACCGGACGTGCAGCCACCCTCTTTTGCAAAATGTAGCCCCATGTTGAGACCCGAGGCACGGGGAACAAGCCAATACATTCGAAGTCCAGGGAGATTCTCCCTTGGAGGATCTTTCGTCATCGGAGCTGCGGCGCGGCAGGCACAGATCGTCCAGGAGAAAAACCGTTTCCAGACCTGAACACTTCAACGCCGCGGGACGCCGGACTGCACGCGGAAGATGACGGCGGCGGCGCCGAACAGGCAGGCACCGATCACCGCCAGCGCCAGGGTTTCAGGCCAAAGCACGGTCATGTCGGCGCCCTTGAGAAAGATACCGAGGGTGATGGTCATGTAGTGACGCAAGGGGCTGGCCAGCGACAGCACCTGCAAGGGTTCGGGCATGCTTTCCACCGGAACCAGCGTCCCCGACAGAAACATCAGCGGCACCAGTCCGAAAAAAGAGAGCAGCAACGCCTGCTGCAGGGTCTTGCAGATGGTCGCTACCAGCACGCCGATCCCGATGGCGCTGACGAGAAACAGCGCGCTCAGGGCCATGAACAGGAACAGACTGCCACGGAGCGGCACGTCGAACCCGCGGACGATGAGCAAGCTGGGAAAGATCGACAGCAGCCCCATAAGGAGGGTAGGCAGGGTCTTGGCGACGAACAGCTCACTGGTGCGGATTGGCGTCACCCGGAGCTGTTCGATGGTGCCCACCTCCTTCTCCCGCACGATCGAGGCGGCCGGGTGGATCACCCCCACCATCAGCGCGGCCAGCGCGATCATGGAGAGCACCACGAACGGCGTGAAGCTCTGGCGCGGGTTGTACCAGATGCGAAGAACCGGGGTCACCTGCATGGGCGGCGCTGCCCCCTGGGTTACCCGATTCTGAAAGGCATGGATAATGCGCTCGGCATAGCCCCTGGCGGTAGCCGCCACGTTGGAGTTGGAGCCGTCCAGTAAAATCTGAACGTTGCTCGCCGTATTGCGCCGGATGTCGGCACCGAAACCCTTGGGGACGATCAACACGATGTGGGCGCGCCCCGATTCGAGCCAGTCGCCGACGGTCGCCATGCTCCGCGGCCGCCCGACGGGACGAAACGCCTCCGTGGAGGTGAACTGCTGAATGAGCGTACGGCTCACCACCGTGCGATCGAGGTCGAGCACCGCGAGAGGCAGGTCTTTGACGTCAAAGGAGAGCGCGAAGGCGCAGATGATCACCTCGGCCGTGTAGAGCCAGAGGATGAGCAGCAGGATCACCCGGTCGCGAAAGAACTGGATCAACTCCTTGAGCAGCAGGCTCGCAAAACGCATCAGGCCACCTTCTTTTTCAGGCGCCATGCCGCCAGGGCGAAGACCGCCAGCGTGTAGGCCGCCAGCAGTGCCGTGTTGAACCACAACACGCCGATGCCCGCGCCCTTGAGGCTCACGCCCCGGGAGAGCACCACGAAGTACCGGGCCGGGAACAGCGCAGTGTAGAGTTCAAACACATAGGGCATGGTGAAGATGGGAAAAAGGAATCCCGAGAAGAGAAACGACGGCATCAGCGTGAAAATGAGCGCCAGCAGCACAGCGGAGAGTTGGGTGCGGGTCACCGTGGAGATCAGCAGGCCGATGCCGACGGTACAGAAGACGTAGATCAGTGCCGTGGCCAGCAGGAAGCTCGCCGCCCCCTCCAGCGGCACCCGGAACCAGAAGTAGCCGGCCAGCATCACCAGGCCGATCTGGAGGAAGGCGATCAGGCCGTACGGGATCAGCTTGCCGATGATGAACTCGGCCGAGGTCAGGGGCGAGGCATAGATCTGCTGGACCGTTCCCCGCTCCTTCTCGCGCACAATGGCCAGCGTGGTCAGCAGCGGCGGGAACGCCATCAGGATTACCGCATAAAGCCCGGGAACAATGGTGTTCACGCTGCGCAGCGATGGGTTGTACCAGACCCGCATCTCGGCACGGACGGTACGGGGCGACGGCGTCGCGCCGAAGGCGGCGAGGATGCTTTGGGCGTAATTGGCCACCACCAGCGCCGTGGCCGAATAGGTGCCGTCTACCAGCACCTGTACTTCGGCGGGTGCCTGCCGCGTCAGTCGGCGCCGGAAGTCCGGGGGGATCACCAGGGCCAGTCGCACCTCGCCGCTTTGCAGGGCCCGGTTCAGGTCGCGGTCGCCGGCGAAGCGGCGCTCCAGCCGGAAGTAGCCGCTGGCGGTGAAGCTCTCGACCAGCGAACGGCTGGCGGCGGAACGGTCGCGATCCAGAACGCCCATGTCGACATTCTTTACGTCGAGCGAAATCGCGTAACCAAACAGAAACAGCAGCACCATGGGCAGCAGCAGGGCCACCAGCAACGCCACCGGGTCGCGGAGGATTTCATGCCGCTCTTTGGTGATCACCGCCCCGATCCGATGGCCCTTCATGCCGCGCCCTTCCCGACCCGTTGGATATAGGCGACAAACAGCGCCTCCACCGGGGCGTCGGCGGGCATCGCGAGCGCGGCCCGCAGATCCGGGATGCTACCGTAGGCCACCAGCGCCCCTTGATGCATCAGGGCCAGCTTGTGGCAGTAGTTCGCCTCCTCCAGGTAGTGGGTCGATACCAGCACCGCCATGCCGCTTCGCGCCAGCGCCAGGATGAGCGACCAGAAGCGCTGCCGGGCAAGGGGGTCGACGCCGGAGGTGGGCTCGTCCAGGAACAGCAGCGGCGGCCGGTGGAGGATGGCGCAGGCCAGGGCCAGCCGCTGCCGCTGCGCCCCGGAAAGCGACGCCGTCAGGGCCCCCTCCCGGCCGGTCAGCCCGGTCTGCCCCGCCGCCCAGGCCACCGCCTCGCGCCGGGCCCGGCCAAACAACCCGTAGGCGCTGGCAAAGAAGGCGAGGTTCTCCGCAGTGGTGAGTTCCGGGTAGAGCGAAAACCGCTGGGAGACGTATCCGATACGCTGGCGAAGTGCATACGGCGCCTCGGTCACGTCCAGGCCCGCCACCCGGGCTTGCCCCGCGCTGACGGGCTGCAGCGCGCACAACACCCGCATGAGCGTGGTCTTGCCTGCGCCATTGGGCCCGAGCAGCCCCACCACCTCACCGGGTTCGACACGAAGCGACACGCCGTCGACCGCCGTAAAGGCCCCAAAGCGGACGGTGACGCCGACCGTTTCCACCGCCGGCCGGGAAATGCCCGAGGGCGCCGGCAGGTCGAACGGCGGCCGGGGTGCCGGCGCCTCGCCCCGCCCCGCCACGAAGACATCCTCCAGCGTCGGCACGGCGGGCGTCACCTTCCCCATCGCTTCCAGGCTCGCCACCGTCTCCGCGCCCAGTGACCGGCCCGGATGGGTCAGGATGCGAATCGCCGAGGCGGTCGGATGGGTCCGTTGCACCTCCGGCGCCGACGCCAGGAGCGCCAGCGCGTCGCCCGGTCGCCCGGTCGCCAGCTTGAACACCCGCCCCTGTAGCTCGCCAAGGAGCGACCCCGGTGTCCCGGATTGCCTCGCCCGACCCTCCTGAAGCAGGGCGATGCGATCGCACTGCAGGGCCTCGTCCATGTAGGCGGTGGTCAGCACCACAGTGGTCCCGCTCTCCCTAAACCGGTACAACAGTTTCCACAGCTCCCGGCGCGAGATGGGATCGACCCCCAGGCTCAGCTCATCAAGCAGCAGCAGCGGCGGTTCATGGATGAGGGAAGTGCAGAGCGAGAGCTTCTTGGCCATGCCGCCGGAGAGCTGCCCGGCCCGCCGGCCGGTGAAGGGCTCCAGGTCCGCCATGGCCAGCAGCGCCCCGCGGCGGTCGCGATAGGCGGCCGGGGAGACGTCCCGGATGCGGGCGGCAAAGGTCAGGTTCTCCTCCACCGTGAGCCGGTCGTAGAGAGTAAAGCCCTGGGAGAGATAGCCCACTTCGGCATTGATGGCGGCCGCCTCCCGCACGCTGTCACGCCCGAGCACCGTGCAGCGGCCGGCGCTGGGATCCAGAATGGCGGCGAAGAGCTGCATCAGGGTGGTCTTGCCGGCCCCATCGGGACCCACGATCCCCAACACCTCGCCCCGGGCGATGGTCAGGTCGATATTCTCGATGGCGCTCTGGCGGCCAAACCGCCGGCCCAGTCCCTCCGCGTGAATGGCTGCAGCGGAGGCCACCCCGATCACTCCGGCACCGTCAGGCGCTCGGGCCAGGCCGCGTCCTGTTGCCAGCGAATCCAGGCGTCCGCTGGCATGCCGGGCTTGAGCAGGCCCTCGGGATTCTCCAGGGCCAGCGTCACGCCGAAGACCATGCGCACCCGCTCTTCCGGTACGTGGATATCCCGGGGCGTGAACTGGGCCTGCTGGTCGATGCGCACCACCCGTGCCGGGAAGTAGCGCCGGGGAAAGGCGTCCACCCGCACCCGGGCCGGTTCCCCCAGCTTCACCTTGGCGATATCCCCCTCGGGGATGAATACCCGCAGTTCGGGCCGGGCGAGGTCCCCGAGCACCGCCACCAGCCGGCCCGGGGCGGCCAGTTCGCCCGCCTCAGTGGCGCGGGTGAGCACGCTGCCGCTGATCGGGGCGTGGATTTCGGTCTTCTGCAGTTGGAGTTCCAGCCCCTCCACCCGCCGGCGAGCCGCCTCCAGCCGGGCCTCGCTTTCGCGGATTTGCGCCTCCAGCGACCGCACCTGGCCTCGGGCCTCCTCGAACCGGTTCTGCACCTGATCCAGCTGTTCCGGGGTCACGATTCCCTGGCCCCGCAGCTCGCGATACCGCGCGACCTCCGACTCCGCCGTCCCCAGATGGTGCCGGGCCGTGGCCAACTGCTGCCGGAGAGCCTCCATGGCCGCGCGGGTCGCCTCCACCTGAGCACGCGCCTCCCCCAGGTTGGCTCGAATGTCGGCGCTTCGAATCCGTACCAGCAGATCACCCTTCTCGACACGTTGCCCTTCCACCAGGCCGCTCTCCTCGATGCGCCCCGTGACTTCGGCACTCACCTCCACTTCGGTGACTTCGATATAGCCGTTGCCGTAGAGAATCCCGGGCGGAAGCGGCTCCGGCCGCAACAGAATGAACAGCAGGTACGACCCCGCCCCGAGGGCCACCAAGGCAAGCAGCGTCCACAGCCATATCCGTTGCCGAAACATCGCGTAAGAGCCCCTCCTGAGCACGCGCCTCTCGTAGGCGAGCGCGGCTCTTTCAGACTAGCAATGCCGAACGCATTCGGTACGCAAGGGCGTCCCCCTGGACCCGATTCAGGATGAGAGATCCTTCTTTTTCCGGCGAAACTCGTCCTCACCAATTTCGCCGCGCGCGTAGCGCTCTTCCAGAATTCTGAGAGCCGACTTATCTCCGGATCCTCCCGCGACACCCCCCGACAGCCAACGGACGACGGCGAGGATAGCGACGATAATGAGCACCCAAAACAGGATCATGAATATCCAGCCGAATCCCCACCCACCGTATCCATTCATGTGATCCCAACCCCACATACGAACACCCTCCTTTATCTATTCAGCGATGGTCGCTTCCGGTCGTCGTCGGCAGACCAACAGCTTTACGAAATCGCCCGCAAGATCGACCTCCTCTTCGATTACATCACCGTTCATGGCAGGGGCTATGCCCAATAGTGCAGACGGGGGCGTTCGAGTCACTCGAACTCCTCCCCCACCTTAAGCCGGAAGCGGGGCTTGGGCGCCGGCTTCACCAGCAGTATCGGGCAGCGGACCTGCCCCATAAGCCGCTTGAGGACCTGGGCATGCCCGATCATGAACCGGCCATGCCAGCCGAGCACCAGCAGGCCCACGCCCTTCTCTTCCACCAACCGAATCAATTCGTCGCCGACATCACCCTGGGTGAGGTGAAAGGCTTCGATGCGGGCCCGCTCTTCGACGGAACACATGGGACAGGCGCTGGCCACAAGCTGGTTGAGCATCTGGGCGAACTCGTGGTGCACCTGGTCGACGTAACGTCCCGGCATCGCGCTCTCCCCGGATCCGGCCGGGCCTGCGACATGGGCAATGGCCACGTTGAGATCGAGCCGGTGGGCGAGTTGCAGGGCCGTGGTCAGGGATTCGTCGGTGGTCGCCTCACCACTCAGGGGCACCAGCGTCGAGCGCCAGGGAAACGCCGGTTCGTAATTGGGTGGGAGGACCAGGACCGGGACCGCTGCTCGCTCGATGACCTCACGGGTGACATGCCCGACCGCCTGGGAGCCATCCGACGGGCCGCCCTCGCCGAAGGCGGTCATGATCACCAGGCCGATCCGATAACGTTCGACTGCAGAAAGGATCGCGTCGGCTGCCGGTTCCTCGATCTGGTGAATCTCCAACTGCAGCCGCTGGTGCTCGTCCACGCCGAGCTGGACCAGCGCCTCATCGACCGGGCAGCGCGGACCGGCGTTGATGATGTGCAATCTGGCGCCGAGACGCGCGCCGAGCCAGATGGCAACGCTGAGGCCTTCGAGCGCCCTGCGCGAACCATCGAGGGGGATCAGGATGTCGGTGATCGGCTTCATGGCCGCTCCTCCCCGGGTTCGATATCCAGGGCAAAGGCACGCCCCCGGTCCAGCAGTGTTACGTGTAACGTACCCCACTCGTTAAGCAGGCGCCGCGGCGCCTCCGCGGAGACCACCGGGCCCTGCTCGGAAAACCGCACATCCAGAAAGCCGAACACCAGCGCCTGCCAGGTGGCCGCCATGGAGGCAGCATGGACACCGAGTGCGCTGTTGCCCATGGTGTTCGAGAGATCCAGCCAGAGGCTTTCGCGCCAGTAGCGCTGCGCATCGTCCAGACGGCCGAGGCGCGCGGCTAACGCCGCGTGGACCGGTGGCGACAGGCTGCTGCCGTGATCGGTCCTCGGCTCGTAGTAGTCGTAGTTGGCGGCCGACACCTCGCGGGAACAGGCCTCGGGAAACAGAAATGGCAGCATCAGCACATCGGCCTGTTTAATGATCTGGCTGGCATTGGTCGCCTCTGCCTCGAACAGGCGCTGCAAGGGCGGCCGGAACCGTTCAGCGGCCGACAGGTGGTGGTCCCGCAGGTCGAAGAAGCCCTCAAACTGTTCGATGACGCCCTCTGCATTCGGGCCGGGCACATACAGATCCCGGATCAGTGTCTGCCAGGCCTCAAGCTCTTCGTTTGGCAACGCGAGTGAGGCCTGCAGCGACGCCCATTGTTCAGGGTGGTGTTCGGCCAGCCACTGTTTGACCCACAGCGCCTTCTCCAGATTGAAGCGCGCCATCCAGTTCGTGTAGGCGTTATCGTTGACGGTGTGGTGATACTCGTCGGGCCCGGTGACCCCGCGAATGTGGTAGCGGCCGCCGTCGGCCACGCAGCGGCTCGCCCAGAAGCGCGCCGTCTCCAACAGGATCTCGGCGCCGGCAATTTGCAGGAATTCCGCATCGCCGGTGGCCTGCCAGTAGCGCCAGATGCCGTAGGCGATATCGGCGCTGACGTGCACCTGTTCATAACCGGTATAGATCGGCACCTCCTTCCCGCTGCTCTTGAGCACGATTCGCCGGGGGGTTGCGTCCGCCCCGGTCACCGTCGACTCCCAGGCATAACAGGCCCCGCGGTAGCCCAGCTCACGTGCATGCTGGCGGGCGCCATTGAGCGTGTGGTAACGGTACAGCAGCAGTGACCGGGCGACGTCGGGCGCGGTGCGCAGATAGTAGGGCAGTATGAAGACCTCGACGTCCCAGAAGACGTGGCCCTCGTAAGCGCGCCCGGAAAGGGTGCGCGCGCCCACCGAGACCCACGGGTCGTGGTCCGCTGCGATGCGCAGGTGATAGGCGTTGAAGCGCAGCGCCTGGGTGGTCGCCGGGCTGGATTCGCAGCGGATGTCGGCCGTCTCCCAGAATTCGGCAAAACGTGCTTCGTGGTCCCGGCGCTCATGGTCGAACGACTCCCACCGCTTGTCCTGAACGTGCGCCACGGCGGCCGCGATCGGGTCGTCGCTGTGGCGGCTGTCGAACACGCCGACGTAGCGTTGCAGCCGCAGGGGCGCCCCCGGGCTCGCCTCGCGCTGCCAGTAGCTTCGATCCTCGACATCGTCTTCGAGACGGCTGCGCGAGGCGAGCGCGACGGTATAGCCGGAGGCGCGCGTCGTATAGGCCCGTACGTCGACTCCCGCCCTCGCCGGAAGCTCACGCCGCTGCAGATGCGGATGGTTGACCTTGAGGGGGGTCTCCCGCACCGTGGCTTCGATGCGAACCAGGCCCGCATGGTTGGCGCAGGTCACCGTCACCTCCTGCATCAGCAGGTGGGGATCGGCCAGGGAGGCGAGGCGCCGCGTCTCGACCCGGGTTTGCCGGCCGCGTTCGTCCGCATACTCGGTAACGCCGATCAGGACGCCGTTGGCCAGATCCAGCGTGCGCCGGTGCTCGCGCCAGGGGCCCTTTTCGAGGTCGAGTGGCTGCCCATCGACACTGACCGTCAGGGCCAGCGGGAACGGCAGCGACACGATCTCGCTGTAGGCGTAATCGCCGCGCTCCTGGGTCATGAACTCCAGTTCCGAATAGGGCAGGCTCGGCTGCTTGCGGTCGTAGATGCCGGCGACGAACAGATCCGCCTGGGAACCGGGGAGCGGTGTCGCCAGAGCGCCGCGCAGGCCCAGGTAGCCGTTGCCTACGGTAAACAGGCTCTCCATCCCGTGCTCCCGTGCCGGGTCGAAACCTTCCTGCTCGACGCGCCACGCCGCGGCCGTCCGCGAGGCCAATGTCTTTGCAGCCTGGGCCGCCGCACGTTCACGGAAGCGGGCCTGGAGTTCCTCGGCGTTCAGTTCGGCCAGATCCGCTACGACTACATCGGCCCCGTGTTCCGCCAGCGCCTGGCGGTTGCCGCCCCGGTCCACACCCACCACCAGCCCGAAATGCCCGCGCCGCCCCGCTTCAACGCCGGCCACCGCATCCTCGACCACGACGCCCTGCTCCGCGTCACTGCCCGTCAGGACTGCTGCCTTGATGAAGATATCGGGGTCTGGTTTTCCCCGCAGCCCGAGGTCGGCGGCGTCATTGCCGTCGATAATAGCGTCGAAAAGGTCGAGCACTCCGACCGTTGCCAACACCTCCCGGCCATGCTGGCTGGAAGTCACCAAGGCGGTACGAGTACCGGTCGCCCGCAGTTCACGGATCAGTGAAACCGTGGAGCCGTAGACCGAGGCACCTTCGTGATGAAGGCGCTGTTCGAAGAATCGATCCTTACGGTTGCCAAGCCCGTGGATCGTCTCCCGCTCGGGGCCGTCCGTCGAATCGCCTTCGGGCAGCTCCAGGCTGCGGGCAGCGAGAAACGATCGAACCCCTTCATAGCGGGGCTTGCCGTCGACATAGGCGAGGTAATCCCGCTCCAGCTGGAAGCGTGGAAAGCCGGAGAGGCCCCGATGCTGACGCTCGCTCAGGTAGTCGTCGAACAGCTGCTTCCAGGCCGCCGCATGCAGGTCGGCGGTGCGCGTGACCACGCCGTCCATGTCGAAGACGGCGACCTGAAGATCTGCGCGTTGAGCGGCGTTCGCTGCGGTTCCGTTGCCAGTCACTCTTTTCCCCGTTTTCCTCTGCCCCACTGCCTATTCATTCAGCATAGGCACCTGCATTGGCAGGGGGCGCCGAGACAAACTAGCTGGCTGGCTTGCCGCTTCCGCTTCCCGGTGCTAGATGATTGGAGACGGAAGCTCACCCTTTGCAGCAAAGAGAGGCAGACATGCGTAGATTTTCTGTAAGTATTCTGATTGGCCTTTTCGTGGCAGCCACCCCTGTATCGGTGTTGGCTCAACAGTCACAAGAACCAGGCATGGGAGGCCCAGGCATGGGCGGCCCCGGAGGGATGGGGATGGGCGGCGGCATGGGCGATCCCGGCCAGGGTTCCGGCATGAACCAGCAGGGCATGATGGGCCAGTATGGCTACCGCGGCATCGACCGTGATGGGGACGGTTTGGTCAGCCAGGAAGAGTTGCGCGAGCACCAGCGCCTTTTGGAGCGGATGCAGGCCGACTGGGAGCAGGCGGACCGCAACGGTGATGGCCAAGTGGACGTCGGCGAGTTCGCCGCGTTCGAGCAGACGTACCGGAACCGTCAGGAAGAGTGAGCTGTCGTCTTGCCACCAAAGGGCCCGAAGGGCGGGCTCTAGGGAAGGAGTTCCGTAACGCGGCATCGGCTCCTTGGCGGAGCTCCCTCCGGGCCGTTCCCACAGCCCATAGCTCGCGCAGTGATGGTTTCTCGCTCCCTCTCCCCCAAGTACTTCAGTAGCCGTTGAGGGGCGAAAATGATCCCCTCACTCCAGCCCTCTCCCTGAGGGACCAGGGGGGTCCAGTGGCCCTGCTAAACGCCTGGCCGATGAACTACCTTGGGGATATCGGGATCAGTGCCCTGGGGCCGTGTTTTCCGCTCCGCGGGCAATAGGAGGAAACCGGAGATGAACGTCAAAGTCATTGCGACCAACCTGTGCAGTCACCGCCCCAATCTCGAACACGAACTGCAGGACCTGG